>JAFSRR010000095.1 GCA_017446025.1 Bacteroidales bacterium
GTCGTCAATCCCTTTGACGGCTATGCCCTGGAAGCAGCCGCCCGAATCAAGGACAAAAATCCGGACACCAAGATTGTGACACTGTGCATGGGACCGATGCAGGCGCAGGACGCCCTTCGGGAATGCCTTTCCATCGCCGCCGACAAGGCCTACCTGGTATCGGGCAGAGGCTTTGGCGGCTCGGACACCCTGGCCACCAGCTATATCCTGTCCCAGGCCATCAAGAAACTCGAAGAGAAGGAAGGCCGGTTCGATGCCATCTTCTGCGGCAAGCAGGCCATCGACGGCGATACGGCGCAAGTGGGTCCCGAAATTGCCGAGCATCTGCACCTCACCCAGGTCACCTACGGCCTGGAGGCCTTTGCCGATGGTGCCTTCCTGAAAATCAAAAAAGAGACGGAAGCCGGGTATGAAATCATACAGGCCAAGATGCCCTGTCTGGTCACCTTCACCAAGCCTTCCTGGCATCTGAGGTACCCGACCATCCAACGCAAACTCGCTGCCGACAAGACGGAGATCACCATCCTGACGGAGGAGGATTTCCCCGACATCGACAAAACGAAAATCGGACTGGCCGGTTCACCCACGAGAGTCAAGAAGACCTTTGTCCCCACCAAGCAGAAGGAAGGGGTCGAGATCGAGGAAGACAGCGCGGACGAGACGGCGCAGAAGTTGATTCAGTTACTGGAAAAGAAGGGCATATCACTATAAGGAGGAAAGACTGTGGAAGCAAAGACAAAAGACCTGTGGGTCTATATTGAAACCGCCAAAGACGGCAGCGCACGCAGTGTCGGAATAGAGTTGCTGACCCCCGGACGGGCGTTGGCCGACAAACAGCAGGGTGCCCTGGTCGCCGTTGTCATCGGCAGCCAGGTACAGGCCGCCGTGGAGGAAGCCTCCCGGCACGGAGCAGACAAAATCATCGTCGTTGACAGCCCCGAATACAAGCACTTCACGACCGACGCCTATGCCAACGCCCTGTCGCTGTTGATTGAAAAATACGGCCCGTCGAGCGTGCTGATTGGAGCCACCCCCAACGGAAGGGACATGGGCCCCAGGGTCTCGTGCCGGCTGGGCACAGGACTTACCGCCGACTGCACGGCTCTGGACATCGACCCGGAAAACGGCAATGTCATCTGGACACGTCCCGCCTTCGGCGGCAACCTGATGGCCCAGATCCAGTGTCCCGACCACCGTCCCCAGATGGGTACGGTCCGGCCCGGGGTGTTCAGAAAAAGTGCTGAGACCGAGCCCAAAGCGGAAATCATCCGCGAAGAAATCCATATCTCCCCCGAGCAGATCGGCACGAAAGTCCTTGAAGTCATTGAAGAACTCCAGGGAGAGCAAGTCGATCTGGAAGGCGCCCAGATCATTGTCGCCGGCGGCCGCGGGGTGGGCGGTCCTTCCGGATTCGCCCCCCTCAGGGAACTGGCCGAAGCCCTGGGCGGCGTGGTCGGTGCCTCCCGGGCCACGGTCGATTCGGGCTGGATCCCTCATGCCCATCAGGTGGGCCAGACCGGTAAGACGGTGAGCCCCAAGCTCTACATTGCCTGCGGCATTTCCGGAGCCATCCAACATGTGGCCGGTATCGCCGGAGCGGAAGTGGTCGTGGCCATCAACAAGGATCCCAACGCCCCCATCTTCCAGATTGCCGATTACGGCATCGTCGGAGACCTGTTCGAGATTGTGCCTGCCATCACAAAGCAGATCCGTCAGAAGACCGCAAAGGCCCAAGACAAGCCCCTGAGGCCTTCCTGGGCAGACGATCCGCTCGCATCGTGCCACATAGAGATGATTCCGCCCAAGCATGCCACCAAGAAGCTGGCAGAGGATCTGGCCCTGTTCAAAGAGAAGATCGAGCGCTACATGGACCACGGCTTCACGGCCTCCATCACAGACAATGCCATGGGCAACCTGGCCTTCCAGGCCACGGAGGTGATTGAGGCGCTGGGAGTCAAGGCCAAGCCCGACCAGGTGCTGATCCACCTCAATACCTTCCACGAGAAGGCCGAACTGGACCGCATCCTTGAAACGGCCCGACGCCTGGGCATCAGGAATTTCCTCACTGTCACGGGAGACGGATCGGACAAGATGCACAAACTGCTGCCCGCGGAGCTCGAAGCAGACGACGTGACGGTGACCACTTCTGTCGAACTCATCAAATACATCCGCAGGCACTATCCGGAATTTGTCATCGGAGCTGCCTTCAATCCTTACGAACCTGCCGAGGAAGAATTCGCCAAACTCGACCGCAAACTCAAGGCCGGTGCCACCTATGTGATCACCCAGCCCGTGGTGGGAAGGAACGAGCAACTCGACAGACTGGTCAGGGATTATCCCGACCTGCCCGTCATCGTGGAAGTCTGGATGTCCAAGAAACTGTTCCTGCTGTCGGATGTATTCGGCCGCCCCATTCCCGAGGATGAACCCTACGATCCGATGCAGGCCTTGGAAGACGTAAAGAAAGCCTATCCCCGATATGGCAATTACCTGGCCCTGCTTGGTTATAAAACCATGTATCCGGCCATAGAGGAAGCCTTCAACAAGTAACAAACCCACTAATCATACCGACTATGACCCATAGAGAGCGCTTTTTTGCCACTGTCAGGCGCGAACCGGTGGACCGGCCGGCCTGCTGGCTGGGACTGCCTGTGCCTTCGGCACTGCCCAAGCTGTTCGAATACTTCGGCGTTAAGTCTGTCGACGAACTCAAGCGGCTGATCGACGACGATGTCTATGCCATCCCCGTGCCCTACAACAATCCGCCCACCAACGACATCGGCTGCTCGCTGGCCTTTGCCAAAAGCGGATTCGGCGGTGCCCAGGACGAGCGTACGCTCACTGCACCGGGTTTCTTCGAAGACATGACCGACCCCGCCCTGGTCGAGACCTTCCCCTGGCCCAAGCCCGAGGAGCACATCGACTTTGACAAGTGCCGCGAACTGGCCATGAAGGCACCGGCCGACTGCGCCCGCATGGGTATCATGTGGGCCGCCCACTTCCAGGATGCCTGCTCGGCCTTCGGCATGGAAAACGCCCTGCTGACCATGATGATCGCCCCGGATATGTTCCAGGCCGTCATCGATCGCATCACCGACTTCTACATCGGCTGCGGCGAAATCTTCTATGAGGCCACCAAGGGCTACCTGGATGCCGTGCTCATCGGCAACGACTTCGGCAGCCAGAACGGGCTGATGGTCGGCGCCGACGAACTGCGGCAGTTTGTCTTCTCGGGCACCAAGCGCCTGGTCGATCAGGCCAAGAGCTACGGACTGGTGGTGGTTCACCATTCCTGCGGTTCGATCCATCCCATCATCAACGACCTCTTCGACCTGGGTATCGATGTGATCCATCCCATCCAGGCCCGGGCCAAGGACATGCAAGCCGAAAAACTGGCTGCCGATTTCCATCGCGGCTGTTTCTTCGGCGGCATCGACGCCCAGCACCTGCTGGTCAATGGCACGCCCGAAGATGTCAAGGCCGATGTGCGCCGGGTTTACAAGGCTTTCCCCACCGGCCTGATTTTCTCGCCCAGTCACGAAGCCATCCTGCCCGACATCAATCCGGCCAATGTCGAGGCACTGTTCCAGGCCGTCCATTCATTGTCATAAACCACTATTCACTTATCCCTATGAAACGCTACGGACAAGTCATCGCGGTTCGCCCCGAAAAACTAGAAGAATACAAACGCCTCCATGCCAACGCCTGGCCCGGCGTGCTGAAGATGATCAAAGACTGCCATCTCCAGAACTACAGCATTTATTATAAGGACGGCTTGCTGTTCAGTTATTACGAATATGTCGGCACCGACTACGAGGCCGACATGGCCAAGATGGCCGCCGATCCCGAGACCCAGCGCTGGTGGGATGTCTGCAAGCCCTGCCAGCAACCTCTGCCCACCCGGGCCGAAGGCGAATGGTGGTCGGATATGGAAGAAGTGTTCCACTTAGACTGATCCTGCCATGGCCAAGAATTCCATCTTCAAAAACGCGAAGGGAGTCAACTACCTGGTGCCCTTCCTGCTGATTGCCACCCTCTATCTGCTCTGGGGGCTGGCCCACGGCATGCTCGACGTGCTCAACAAGCATTTCCAGGAAGCTTTCGATATGTCGAAGGCCCAGTCGGGTTTTGTGCAGTTTTCGGTCTATTTCGGCTATTTCATCATGTCGCTGCCCGCCGGTGTCATCATGCGCCGGCTCGGTTACAAAAGAGGCTTGATCACCGGCCTGCTGGTGTTCGCCTTCGGTGCCCTGCTCTTTATCCCGGCCTCCTTCATCAACTCGCCGCTGCCCTTCTTCGCAGCCCTGTTCATCCTGGCCTGCGGACTGTGCATCATCGAGAATGGAGCGCATCCCTGCGCCACGGGCATGGGGCCTGAGCAATACTCCGAACAGCGCATCAACCTGGCCGCCGCCTTCAACGGGGTGGGCTGGATTGTCGGCCCGCTGCTGGGCACGGCCCTCATCCTGAACGGTACGGGAGGCAGCTTTGACCTAGCCAAGCCCTATATCATCGTGGCCGCCATCGTGCTGGTGGTAGCCCTGGTGCTGGCCTTCATGCACCTGCCCGAAGCCGAGATGGCCGCCGATGCCCAGGAAAACGCCGTCCAGGCAGGCACGGACACAGGTTCGGTCTGGAGTCACAAACTCTTTGTCTTCGCCCTGATCGCCCAGTTCCTGTATGTCGGTGCCCAGACTGGTGTCGGCAGTTTCTTCATCAACTATGCCGTCGAAGCCGACCCGACCATGAGCAACGAGACGGCCGGCTATCTGCTGGCCATCGGCTGCATGGGTATGTTCTTCGTAGGCCGCCTGTTGAGCAGCCTGTTCATGAAGTGGATCCGTCCCTCCTACCTGCTGGGATTGTTCGGTCTTTTGGGCACCCTTTGCATGGTGCTGGTGCTGATGAAACTTGGACGCGCCTCGTTTGTCGGCCTGTTCCTGAGCTACTTCTTCATGGCTCCCATGTTCCCGACCATCTTTGCCCTGGGGGTCAAAGGCATGGGTGCGCAGACCAAGCAAGCCTCCTCGCTGCTGGTGATGTGTATCGTGGGTGGCGCCATCTTCCCCATCTGCATGGGACTGATTGGCAAGACCAACATGGCCCTGGGCTTCATCCTGCCGCTTGTGGCCTTTGCCTTCATCGCCCTTTTCGGCCTGCTGCACGCCCTACAGGAGAAGAAATAAACTCACTAACGGTTTACCTCGATTCCAGAGGAGTAGGAGGCGGACATACTAGAGATTACAACGGAGAATGTAGAGGTTAACAGCCAGGAGGGGAGTATGGACATGAGAAACTCTTTATTTATGACGACATTAATTTTGTGTCTTACGAGTACGGCATGTTCAATAAACGGAAGTAATATTTTTTCTATTAACAATGGAGAACTCATTCCTAATAGTCAATTCATTGAAACTCCGTTTTTGGCAAGTGAAGACATGAATTTAGGCCTCACACAGACAACATTGTTCTCAGCTAATGGTGTTACTATTTCTTTAGAGAAGTACTTGGGCTGGGAAGAAGACCCGGGTTACTTCACTGTCATTAAATCAATAACAAACAATGTGCCACTACTTATTAAATCGTCAGTCGCGTGGGACCGAATTCCAGAAAGTTTTAGAACAAATGAAAGTGATTATTTCATTCGTGTTCCATTAAATGAAAACTATACTGCCTTCATATTTATGGGTTATCCCTTTGATTCCAGGCCGCCTTTACTGACCATTATTGTTATTGGGGACGGGCAAGCCAAATTGGTTTTCAATAAAAAATACCATGTCTACTCTATAAACAATACATCAGACTCATTCTCAATGATCATCAAAGATGGTTATGCTGACGCCCATACAATCCTTACTTTTCATATATGGAGAGGAGACGGTGTCTTGAAAATTGAGCCCATATACAAATTCATCCCAACTTGTTGTTTTCCACCCAGCGGCGGGCGTTGACAAAGGCCTCGATCCAGGGCGTCACTTCGTCGCTGTGCAGGCGGTCTTCGGGATAGTGAGCCCACTGCCAGGGGAAGACGGCTCTTTCCAGATGCGGCATCATGGCCAGGTGACGGCCGTCGGCCGAGCAGAGACCGGCACAAGCATAGTCCGAACCGTTGGGGTTGGCCGGATAGGCGTCGTAGTTGTACTTGGCAATGATCTGATATTTGCTCTCGTCGTAAGGCAGGCTGAACTTGCCCTCGCCGTGGGCGACCCAGATACCCAGCTTGCTGCCCGACAGGGAACCGAACATCACAGACTTGTTCTCAGGGATGCTCACACTGATGAACTCCGACTCGAACTTGTGGGAATTGTTGTGAAGCATCTGTCCCTTCTTCTCATACTGGGGATAGAGCAAGTCGAGCGCCATCATGCACTGGCAACCGTTGCAGATACCCAGGCTGAGCGTATCGGGGCGGGCGTAAAACCGCTCCAGGCTGCGGCGGGCCGTTTCGTTAAACAAGAAGCCGCCGGCCCAGCCTTTGGCCGATCCGAGTACGTCGGAATTGGAGAAACCCCCTACAAAGACAATCATGTTGATGTCTTCGAGTGTCTCGCGGCCTGACATGAGGTCGGTCATGTGGACATCCTTCACGTCGAAACCGGCCAGGTAGAGGCAATAGGCCATTTCACGGTCACCGTTGACACCCTTCTCGCGGATGGTGGCAGCCTTGATGCCGGTCTTCTGACGACGGTCGGCGCTGATACCGTACTGGCTGTGCTGACCGGTGAAGTGCTTGTTGAAGACGAACTCCAGCGGCTGTTTCTTATAGTTTTCGAAGCGCTGTTCGGGGCAGTTGCCGGCCGACTGGCGACGCTCGAGCAGATAGGACGGACGGTACCAGACATCACGCAGCGGATCGATGTCGAATTTGAGCACTTCCTGCTGGAATACCAGGGTGAGCTGCCGCTCAGTGGCCACATTGCCCAGGCGGAAATACTTCAGACCGGCCTTGTCCATGAGTTGCTCGACTGCCTGAGGATCGTTGGCCTGGATGAGCACGGCCGGATTTTCGGCAAACAGCACCCGCATCAGGTCCCCTTCGGCGCCCATGCCCATCGCCAGTTCGTCAAGGCAGAGGTTGAGACCGCCCTTGGCATGGCCGAAGCACATTTCCAGCAAAGCGGTGACCAGGCCGCCGGCCGAGATGTCGTGACCGGCAGAGAGCAGGCCCTTTTCGACCATGGTCTGTACGGTATTGAAAGCCTTCTTGAAATAAGCAGCATCCTTGACGGTGGGCACGTCCTGTCCGATCTTGTCCAAGGTCTGGGCCAGGGCCGAACCGCCCAGGCGCAAGCTGTCGCTCGAAAAGTCGATATAGTAGAGTGGCTTGTGGCTGTCCAGGCTGAGCACGGGCGTCAATATCTTTTTGACATCCGACACTTCGGCACCGGCCGAAATGATCACCGTGCCGGGCGAGAAGACCTTGTCCTGGCCGTATTTCTGCGTCATGGACAGGGAGTCCTTGCCGGTGGGAATGTTGATGCCCAAGGCGATGGCAAAATCGCTGGCGGCCTGCACGGCTTTGTAGAGGCGGGCATCCTCACCCTCGTTCTTGCAGGGCCACATCCAGTTGGCCGACAAAGAGACGCTCTTGAGCTGCTCTTTGAGCGGAGCCCAGACAATGTTGGTGAGCGACTCGGCGATAGACAGTACCGAGCCGGCGGCCGGATCGGCCAGCGCAGCCTGCGGGGCATGTCCGATGGAAGTGGCGATACCGCTCCGTCCGCGATAGTCGAGGGCCACAGCACCCAGGTCGCAAAGCGGCAGCTGGATCTCGCCGGCACACTGCTGGCGGGCCACCTTGCCGGTGACCGAACGGTCCACCTTGTTGGTAAGCCAGTCCTTGCAGGCCACAGCTTCCAAACTGAGCACGTCTTTGAGACGGGCTTCTATGTCTTCTTGCTTGTAAACAGGATTCTCATAGGTCTCCACCACGGTATGGTCGGTGATGACCGTGCGCGGCGGCTTGCCGAACATGTCTTCCAGGGCCAGGTTGATGGGGTGTTCCCCTTTCTTGTTCTCGAAGACAAACTGCATGTCGCCGGTGGTTTCGCCTACCACGTAGAAAGGAGCCCTTTCACGCTCGGCGATGCGGCGCAGCAGGTCGATATTCTTTTCGTCGGTGACCAGGCCCATGCGTTCCTGGCTCTCATTGCCGATGATTTCCTTGGCCGACAGGGTCGGGTCGCCCACGGGCAGGGCGTCCATATCGATGCGGCCACCAGTGGATTCGACCAGTTCCGACAGGCAGTTCAGATGACCGCCGGCCCCATGGTCGTGGATCGAGACGATGGGATTCTCATCGGCTTCGGCCATGGCGCGGATCACATTCGATACACGCTTCTGCATTTCCGGATTGGCGCGCTGTACGGCGTTCAACTCGATGGCGTTGGAATACTGTCCGGTCTCGACCGAGGAGACAGCGCCGCCGCCCATGCCGATGCGGTAGTTGTCGCCACCCATGATGACGATCTTCTGGCCGGGCTGGGGCTCGCCCTTCAGGGCATCCTTCTTCTTGCCGAAACCGACACCGCCGGCCAGCATGATCACCTTGTCGTAGGCATATTTCTTCTGGTTTTCCTCGTGTTCGAAGGTGAGCAGCGAACCGCAGATGAGCGGCTGGCCAAACTTGTTGCCGAAGTCGCTTGCGCCGTTCGATGCCTTGATGAGGATCTGCTCTGGCGTCTGGTAGAGCCACGAGCGCTCCTTCATGGCATACTCACACTTGTGGTCTTCCTTGTTGCGCGGATAGGCGGTCATATAGACAGCCGTGCCGGCGATGGGCAGAGAGGCCTTGCCACCGCCCAGACGGTCGCGGATTTCGCCGCCGGTACCCGTGGCAGCCCCGTTGAAGGGTTCGACCGTGGTGGGAAAATTATGGGTTTCGGCCTTCAAAGAGATGACCGATTCAATATCCTTGATTTCGAAGTAGTCGGAAGTGTCGTTCGATGCCGGGGCAAACTGTTCGATGACCGGGCCGTTGTTGAAGGCAACATTGTCCTTGTAGGCCGAGACCAGCTGGTTGGGGTTCAGCTGCGAGGTCTTCTTGATGAGCTTGAACAGCGAACTCTCCTTGGTCTGCCCGTCGATGATATAGACCCCGTTGAAGATTTTGTGGCGGCAGTGCTCCGAGTTGACCTGCGAGAAGCCGAACACCTCGCTGTCGGTGAGCGGACGGCCCACCTTCTTGGCCACGCTGTCGAGATACTCGATCTCCTGCTGGCTCAGGGCCAGGCCCTCCTGCTGGTTGTAGGCGGCGATGTCGTCGATATAGACGATGGGGTCGGGCTGCTTGTCGATGGTGAAGATCTGCTGGTCGAGACCCTGATAAATACGCTGCAGCATGGGGTCGTGCTCGGCCTGGGCAGTAACCACAGGCAGATATTCTTCGATACGGAGGATACCCTCGATGCCGAGGTTCACGGTGATTTCCACCGCATTGGTGCTCCAGGGGGTGATCATCTCGCGGCGCGGGCCGACAAAGATACCGCTCAGCGAACTTGCCTGCAGATGCTTGGCTCCGCTGAACAGCCAGGTCAGTTTCTTGATGTCTTCGGCCGTGAAGTCTTGCTGTGTCTGAACGGCCAGCACATTACCGTTCTCGGAAAGGAAAAAATGAATCATAGGGGGTCGTTTATTCAAAGGACAAAGGTAATGTAATCCCAAGGGAAATGCAATATCTCCCCCCACGCCGCAAGATGATTTCCCGACAAAAAGACCCCCCTGGAATAAAAACGAAAAAACTATTTGAACAGTATCTTCTTCCCTCGCCTGATCACAATTCCCCGGAAATCTTCCGTAACCGGTCGGCCGTTCAAATCATAAGGTTGACCGAAAGACGATCCGGATTCTTCCGTTTGATTAGTCTTTATACCATCACTCTCCAGAGCATTGCCTGCAACTAAATCAGGCTGCGACGAATAATACTTTCCCGTCTCAAACAAAGCATTTGCCACCTCCAATGAGGTACCAGTTGTTTCATTTGTCACTGACAAACAATACCATAGTGGTATAATCGTGCCAACAATTTTCAATTTGTATTGATCCACTGAGTTCAAAAGCATTTCATAATCATCAGCCGTCTTTAATGCCACGATGATATATGGTGTCAAAAAAATCTCATGACAATCACCAGGAGTCAAATAACAAGGATAAACATATCCCTCCACCCCAAAAACAGATTTCATATTCTCATTCAAACCCTCTATTTTTCCATCAATCGAATACACATAAGTGTTGTAAACGCTGTCACTCAGCAGCTTAAAGAATTCAAGAGGAAACCTGTTTTCTTCTATGGAAGAATCAATATCGATTTTAGCATCCTTTGGCATAATGATGGCAACCTTCTCACTATCCTCGACCAACTCTATCTTTTCTCCATCCTTCGCATAATAGTACGTCGATTTCGCCATCAGCGTACTCGCAAATAAAAACAACGATGCAAATAAAATGATTCCTTTGTTCATAGCAATTGTGTTCATAGGTGTTACATATGAATTATTTTCCCCCGAAAAATGGTATTTTCCCCTATTGCATGGATATAATATAATCCAGCGCTCAAGTCAGAAAAATCAATCTCTGTACTTTTTGTCTGAATAACGCATTGCCCCTTGGTGTTATAGACCTTGACACATGTAATCTCGCCACTAACATTAAGGAATACCTTTCCTTTTGTTGGGTTGGGATATATTGTATTAGTTTCTCCAATCGGTATGGTGTCAAAAACCTCTATTCTTTCTTCCTCTTTCATCTCTTTGGAAGGAATAAACATTCTTTCATCTGAGGACAAATCAACGGATCTCGTAAAGCGGTTATTATCAGACTCTATAGAGGCCCAGAAGAACGATCCAGGTTTGGCATGAAAACCAGGCCTAAGTCGAATTTTTTCCTTAGCCTTAAAGATAACATTACTTCCGGGCTCAATAATCACATCCCCATAATCTTCCGTATTTGTAACCGAATAGCCAGCAGAAATATTAAACACATTCTCAATCACATATTCTCCCGCCCCTATAATAGTGTCCTGAATATAATAATGGGTCATCTCTGATGCCTTTTTCACGGCCGCATATGCGTTAATTAATCCATACCCATATTTATTGTTCCACGTTCCATTCCCTTTTTGAATATTATATGATTCTGGTCCTATCTTTTTGGTTGTACTCTCTATAATATCACGAACTTGCTGTCCCGTAAACTTAGGATTGATCCCCAGTATCAAAGACGCCAATCCAGCCGCATGAGGAGCCGCCATAGAGGTCCCCGATTTAATACCAATTGTGTCATTTAATATGGTTGACAGAATCCCAACGCCAGGTGCCATAACATCAAGAGCAGCGCCATAACAAGAATTTGATGCTTTTGTTCCGTTTTTCTGTATGGATCCAACTGTTAGAACTTCTGAACGATAATCGCCAGGATACGAAACTGCACCAGATGTATTTCCGGCCGATTTAACAAAAACACATCCAAGCCCACAACGACCGCGCTCCAAGGAAGAGTCTATAGCGGTCTCAAGTAAATCACTTTGAGTAGTTCTCCATGAACATGAAATAATATCGGCTCCATTTCTCCACGCCCAATTAATTCCCCTTGCTAGCCCCGAATTTAACGATTGACTCCCCTCGAAATCCTTACTTATTGACACTATTTGGGCATCTGGAGCAACTCCCGAGATAAAAATGCCATTATTTCCAATTGCGGCAGCGATGCCGGCACAATGAACCCCATGATCACCATATATCACACTAGGATATGAATCCGTTTCTGCATCATAGCTTAGATAATAGATATTACTTAATAGGTCTTTGTGATTCAAATCTACACCTTGATCCACTATAGCAATCTTCGTTCCACATCCAGTAGATAGACTCCATGCATCACACACAGACATATCTATATTTTCATACGTAAGGTTATTAAGCCCCCATTGATAATCAAAATATGGATCATCCGTACACTCCAATGCATTCATTGTAAAATCCGGCTGCGACGAATAGAGAGAACCTGTCTCATACATGGCATTCGCTATTTCCAAAGATGTGCCTGCTGACTCACTTGTTACAGACAATTGATACCACAAGGGCATACCTTCGTATTTCCCCGTAAACGTGAGCTTATATTTCTCCATCATCCTCAAAAGAATATCATAATCATCCTGAGACCTCAGTGCAACATTGATATAATTGCTAAGAATCAACTCTTCGGTGTCGTTTGTCCTATAACAGGGATAAACAAAGCCTTTCCCCTGTAAAAATGACTTGATTTTAGATTTCTGCTTCTCATCAGCCAATTGATATATTCTGACATCAAACATCTTATCATTAAGTTGATGTCTGCACTCGACAGACGCATTATCTTTCAAAAACAAATCCAGGCTCTCCCCCATTCCTTTTGAGATGAACACAGCAACTTTATTATAATCCTCTGAAATAGAAACCCTCTGTCCCTTCGCTGTGTAATAATACATTTGTGCCTTCATCGAAAAAAAACAAAAGGCGCAAACCACAACAATAAGACATACACGCCTCATACTCAGTATAATATGTGTACTATGCCAATTATACATCCTTATAATATGTCTTTCAACGAAGATTCATTATTTCATTTTCGACTTGTTTCAAACGATCAATTTCCCTTTGCTGACTCTCTATTATAGATTGCTGTCTATCAATTGTTTTCTGTTGTGATTCAATAGCCTCCTGCTGTTTGATGACATATAGAGTCAGCTCTTCAACCTTCTTGAGAATCTGGACCTGCATCTGAGAGAGATTCATGCCCTGCGATTGTATCTCTGCCGTAGAAGGCATTTCTGGGAGATGACCGTGTTCTATGATATAACTTTTCACTTCATTGATCGGGCGAAGTGAATAGTCCGCTTGGAATACATAATCTGGAAAGCTGTCAATGTCTTCCACGATAATCTCGGAAGCCCTCAATCCGCCCTTCACATCAAGCCGATATTCAGGAGAGTTCGTGCCGATTCCGACATATCCATTGTTAAAAATAGTCACACGGCTGGTATCGCTGGTTTGCAATGATAGAGAAGTATTTCCATGGCTTCCCAACGACCCGTTTTGAAGTATAATAGGTTTGTCAAACAAGTACCTGCTTCGGTCGGTGCTAAAATGGGCATAACTACTGCTTTGGGGGCCGACATCAACATATCCATGCTGCGTCTTGACTTTCAAGGCTCCTCCAGTGGCATTTCCGCGAATCGAACCTCCTATGTGAAGTTTTTCCTGTGGTTCATATACTCCAATCCCCACATTACCTGCTATCCATAGATTACTGTCGAAAAACTGATAGGGAAGAGACGTCGGATATGTAGTAAAGTAGTATAGATACATGCCATACAGTTCGGTATCCCCATCGTCATAACTGACACTCTCATCGGTCACAAAAACAACCTTGGCCCGTCCGCTCAAGGAAAAGGTTGTTGTTCCCGTCCCATGATGACCAGTTACAGCAAGTATCAATGTTTCATTACCATAGTGGTCAACATCATAAACATACAAAGAATCACTATATTCCTCCACACATATATCAATGTAGAATTGAATCTTGGACATGGATCCAACATTGATGTAATATGTCTCATGCAGATTATTTACATATTCCTCTTCTTCATAATCAATATTCCCTGTTGATGTTGAGAGATAATAAGTATTTGCCAATGACATCAATGATGTCATCAAGAACGCAGCTATAAGCAGGATCGATTTAAAACTTCTCATTGCCTTTCCTCCTTGCTTTTCTGTGAAGAATGTTTGTTCTGTTTGAGATTATCCACACGATTTCTTAGCGCTAGCTTTTGATTTGATGTCAAATTTGACTCCACAAGATTAATGTATTCCGCTCGCGCAACTCTGAGTCGCTCGCATTTGTCGACAAACAACAATGTGGTATCAGCCTTCAGCCCTTCTCTGAATGTCACATAATCAACCACAATACTGTGCAGTTCTACCCTTTGTTTTTCAGACAATTGAACCAATCTTTCCCATCTGGTCATTAGAGCCTCTACACGCTCCTCTGATGTCTTCTGCGGTTTCTGTGCCATAATTTGAGTCGGCCTCGCAAAGAAAGCGCATAGCATCAGCAGCAAGAGGCCTTAAATTCTTTTCATAATCATTTTTATTTTTGCAATGATAAGCAGATAATCCTTGCATAGAAAATGATTTTATTATATTTATGTATTCTCTATTTATCTTAACACGATGGATTATAATTCATAAATAAACATACTTGGTTTATTACTACTTAATTATAATTTTCCCCGCACGCCGCAAGATGATTTCCCGACAAAAAGAAACCGCCCTGGAATAAAAACGAAAAAACTATTTGAACAGTATCTTCTTCCCTCGCCTGATCACAATTCCCCGGAAATCTTCCGTAACCGGTCGGCCGTTCAAATCATAAGGTTGACCGACAGACGACCCGGATTCTTCCGTTTGATTAAGCCGTGCTGCATTGTTTTCGTTCGGGATAAAGACTGAAGATTGTTTGGGTAGTATGATGGCTTGGCGCTTGCGGAGAGCATCAAGAACATCATTCCCATACTGCCATTCATCAGCCCATTTTACCCAAGGCATGATGTGAACATACACGCTATCCTTTTCATCAACAAAAAAGTATTTGAATTCAAAAGGAATTCGGACAGGGGAACGTCCCCATCTTTCACCCAAATGGGTATAGCCTTCTGCTTTCTGGTTTTGAATACTTGTATCAAGGAAATCAGCCAAATTAAAGGAAAGCATAGAATCATTGTTGTTTGTAACAACGAAGTATCCCTGAAAATAAGAGGAATCCGTATTATACACCACTCCCCCGTTTTCATCCATTGCTTTACACCTTATAGTAGCAAATATCTCGCCTGTCGAATAACTTGTTGTATCGTTGATAGAGGATCTTCTTCTCTCATTCAAAGAAGAAGGATACGCTGATATAACTACCAATACAAAAAGAATGATGTGAAAACCTTTTTTAGCCATATCCTGTTTTTGCCAAAGATAAACATAATTTGTAATATTACAAAGACGTCACTCCACGATAAAAAGAAACCGCCCTGGAATCACTTCCCGGGCGGCCCTTTTAAGTCAAAGACTTAACTCTGATTATTCTATAATGGTTTATGAAGAGATTGGCGTTGTCTATTGACGACCTACCATGACGCTGTCACGCGGATCGCCGTGCATTTTGTCCATGCCGTTGATGTTGAACTGTGACAGGCGCGAGATCTTGTTGACATCGATGTCGCCGGTGATGTTCACCACCAGGTTCTCGCTGCGCCCGTACGACACCATCAGGAACTCGGTGGTCTTCTTGTTCTTTTCGATGTTGAAAAACTTGGTTTGCTGTCCGCTCTCGTTGATGGTCGAGATGAGCTGGTAGGGAGCCTTGTCGATCATTTTGTCCATGGCTTCCACAAAATCCTTGTCGTAGAAATGGCAGACCACGATGCGAATGCCGCTGATGTTGCCGATCAGGCCCGACATTTCCTCGTCTTCTTCCACAAAGTTGAGCATCATCCTGAGCATGCCCGGGGTGATATCGACGGTGGTAAAACCGTCCTTGCCCGAGTATCGCTCGAAGAAATTCATGAAACTCTTTTGCTGGGCCGCCATCATCAGAGGCAGGGCCACCAGCAGGGAAAACATTATCTTTTTCATGATTGTCTGTTTTAGTCGTTCACAATCTGATTAAAGGCCTATACCGAGCCCGATGGTCAGCACGCTGCCCTGAGGGCCTTTGTCCGGTTTGAACATATTGCTCAGATAATAGTTGCAATAGACACAGATGCCGTCGTAGCCGATCTTGCCCAACAAACCGTACTGGAGGGGATCGGTATATTTCAAGTCGGTATATTGCTTGGGAGGAGCTGTCTTGGTATAGCTTCTCAGGTCCCATTCGCCGAAACCGCCGGCCGAGACAAAAATCTTGCCCATGTTGATATCCAGTGTCAAGGGGACTCTAAAACCGAAGTTCCTCATTTTCGATTTCTGGGGATCGCCGCCTATGGCATAGGGGGCGATACGGCCCGTCTCCTCGCCGATACAGGTGGTCTTGTCGGAGAAGACATAGTTGTTCCAATACAGGCCCAGGCCCGTGGACAGGCCGGCAATCCCATAGCGATCGAAACCGTAGCCGGCTGTGAAGAGGTTCAATCCGAACTGGATGGACCGACCCGGAGTCATGTCCATGAAATCGGAGGTGCGGGTGGGATAGTCGCTGTAGTCCACATCACGCATCTGGCTGAATCCCAATTCAAAGACAGCGATCTTGTTGCGGTAGGGTTTCTTTTCGGCGGCTTTCTTCTGTTCGGAAGATTTTCCGGCCTGCTCACGATTGGAAATCCCCAGTTCAAAACCGGCGATTGAGAGCGACAGACCCGATTTGTCTTCGTTGGGCTTGATGCTGACGATATCCCGGGCAGCCGATACACGTTCTGCTTCGTTCTCGTCCGGGGAAGGAGCGGCCACAAGCATCGTGACAGAACCGAGCATCAAGGAAAGGATGGTGTAAAACTTCTTCATAAATATCTTGTTTTTAACCGATTATTTCATATTGGTCAGGGCGGCGGAAACTCTTTCCATGGGGCCGTCGAAAGAGGAAAGATAGCCGGCCGACTTGTTCATCTGCATCCCCATCGACCGCAGCACCTCCTCGCTCTGACGCACAGCCACGTTGGCATCGGTCACCGGCTGGCCGTTGATATATCCATAGACAGGGTCGCCCGTCGTAGGGGCAATCCGTGCAGTTGCTTCGATAGTCCCCGAGGAGCCTTTGTCCTGACGCAATGCCAGCGTCGAACCGATGAAAATGCCCAGCACTGCCACGGCAGCTACCGAGGCCACCTGACGCCACAGGCTGCGGCGAAGGGCCTCCATGCGTACACGCGGCATCAAGGCAATGTCCTCGACAGGGGCCTCTTCCCGGGCCATGCGGACAAAGCAGCCCAACATGGCCTTGACCGACTGCTGCTCGGGGGTAAGGGCGCTGTCGGGCAGACTGGCCAGAAGCTCCCTGAGGCGGGTTTCCTCCTCCAGCGTCGATTCGCCTTCCAGATAAAGGCTGGTCAGTCTTTCCAGTTCTTGCATGTTATCGTAAGCCATAGTTCATTATGTTGATTACTTTCTCTCTGACTGTTTTTCTGGCCCGCGAAAGGGTGACCCGGACCGTGGCGGGATCGTCGCCGACGATGGCTGCGATTTCGTCCATCTCATAACCCTCCACATCGCGCAGATGTATCACCGTCCGGGGTTTCTCGGGCAGTTGGGCAATGACTCGTTTCACGACTGCATCCATGTCTTTCAGATCTTCCTGTTGTCCGGGGCCTTCCTCGGTTCTATGATTGAAAACTTCTTCCAACTTGTCTTCGTGAAGACGATGGGCCCGCAGCTGGTCCAGGCAGAGGTTGCGTACCATTCTCATGGCATAGGCCTCCCGGTTGTCCAGCGAGTCGAGCTTTTCACGCAGTGTCCAGAGCTTTCCGTAGGTATCCTGCAGTATGTCCTCGGCATCCATCCGGTTGCCCAGGATGGCCAATGCGCAGCGATACAGTTTGTCCTTGAGGGGGACAATTTCCCGGTTAAACTCCTGATACGTCATGCTCTCGTCTTCATTACCATTACCCGGCCCCATTCACCGATACGGCCGGTATCTTTTGTCCAGACATTATAATAACGGGCAGATGGAAGAATTCGTTACAGCCCGGTTCGAAAAAAAAAGAAAAGATATTATTTGACACGGACGACAATGCGTTCGGGCGCACTTTCGCGATGCAGGCGGTTGACACTCGTCACCAGATAGACCCACTGTCCCTTGTAAGGATGGGAGGGCAACACAAAGAGAGGATCGCGGCTCAGACCCACAATATGGGCCGGGTCGTCCAGGTTTTCGTCTTCACCTTTGTAAAAGCGGTATATGACGTAATAGGCAGCGATGTTGGAGGCATCGGAGGTCTTGACCCGGTTCCACGTCAGGTGGGCACCCAGCACATAGTCCTGCCGCACATCCAGGGCAAAGACCGGCTCGGGGGTCTTGTCCAAGTCTGCCTTGTCGGCCGGAACCAGTGCCGGATAGCGGTGCCAACGCTGCTTGAGTTGCGAGAGGATATGACCGTTGTCGGCCTCCAGTTCATAGACGGGGAAATAGCAATTGCCCTGGAAGTTGCCGTTGGCACGCTCCAGTTGCAGCTTGGCGTCCAACTGGGAGGCCTTCATGGTGCGGTCCACATCCTGACCGATATAGAGGGCCGACCGATAGCGATGGGCACCCCACCAGTCCACCAAAGTGGCATAGTCGGCCCGGTCGTGGCCGATCTCCCAATAGAGCTGGGGCACACAATAGTCGATCCAGCCTTCCTTCATCCATAACAGGGCATCGGCATAGAGATCGTCGTAGTTGCTCAGGCCGTTGGTCTGGCTGCCGTCGGGGTCCTGCTTTTGGTTGCGATGGATACCGAAGGGACTGATGCCGAAGCGGACCCAGGGCTTTTCTTCCCGGATCAGTTCGTGCAGGCTGAACACCAGCCGGTTCACATTGTCGCGCCGCCAGTCGGCCTTCTGGTCGCGAGTGAAGCCCTGGGAAGCGGCATATTTGGCAAAACTGGCCTCATCGGGGAATTGCTCTCCCACTACGGGATAGGGATAGAAATAATCGTCGAGATGAATGCCGTCGATGTCGTAGTTGGCCACTATTTCCTTGACCACCTTGAGGATATGGTTGCGACTCTCGGGCAGGCCGGGATCCAGCCACAGGCTGCGGCCGTAGCGGACCATCATCTGACGGTGCTTGCGCACGAAGGGGTCCTTGAAATCTTCGTCCTTGACGGTCATCCTGACACGATAGGGATTGATCCAGGCATGGATGTCCATTCCTCGCTCGTGGCAGGCCTCCACCATGAAAGAGAGCGGGTCCCAGCCGGGATTCCGGCCGCTCTTGCCGGTGATGAAGCTACTCCAGGGCTCGTAGGACGATTTGTACCAGGCATCCGACTGGGGACGCACCTGAAAGAGCACCACATTGAAGCCTGCCTGCTGCAAGGTGTCGAGCAGCCGGTTGAAATAGGCCTGCATCTCCGCTTTCGACATGGCGGCGTAGCGCGTTTGGTGGATGGTGTTGATCCATACGCCCCGGAACTCATGCTTGGGGGCGGCGGGGGTCTGGCACAAGACGGTCAGCGGAAGCCACAGCAGCAGGGCTGCCAGCAAAAAAGAGCGGAAACGGGGAGCAGCTGACATAGGCATATCGCTATCAAACTTCGACGACCATCCCTTCGTCGGCCAGCCAGGTTTCGGGAAAGACGGCCCGGGCCTGGCCAAGCAAAAGGTTCTCGTCGGGGTAACGGGCCGAATAGTGTCCGATGAGCATGCGCCCCACTCCGGCCTGGGCAGCAATGCGGCCGGCCTGGGCAGCGGTGGAATGCTGGGTGGTGGCAGCCCATTCCTCTTCGCTTTGGGCAAAAGTAGCCTCGTGATAGAGCAGGTCCACGCCTTTGATCAGAGGGATCAACGCTTCGTTGTAGCCCGTATCCGAACAATAGGCATAGCTGCGGGGCGCGGCGGCCGGACGGGTCAGCCGGGCATTGGGCACCACCTCACCCGAAGGAGTCACATAGTCGGCCCCTGCCTTGATGGCCGGAATCTCGCGCAGAGGAATCTCATAGAAGGCAATCATATCCTTGAGGATATGCGCCTGGGGAGGACGTTCCTTGAACAGAAAGCCCGTCGAAGGCACCCGGTGGATCAGCGGCAAGGTATAGACCTGCAGGCTGCGGTCTTCGTAGATGAGCTCATGGGCATTGGGCGCGAAGGGTTGGAAAACCACCTCGAAACCCAGTTCACGGCAAAAATAGTCGAGCTGCGGGCGCATCAGTTTTTCCAGGTCCGGATGGGCATGGATGCGCAAGGGCGCCGTGCGGCCGAGCAGACTCAGCGTCGAAATCAGGCCGGGCAGCCCGAAACAGTGGTCGCCGTGCAGATGGGAGATGAAGATGTCGGATATCTTGTTGAAGTTGAGGTGCGTACGACGAAACTGCAACTGAGCGCCCTCGCCGCAGTCGATCAGGAACAGCTTGCCCGACAGCTCCAGCACCTGGGCCGAGAGCGAATGCCGGGTGGTCGGAAGAGCCGAGCCGCATCCCAGAATATGCACCTTCATCGTTTCCATCTCTATTCGAAAAAAGGGCGCTCAGGCCCTTTTTTTAAAACTCTGCATTACGCGGCGTACGCGGGAAGGGAATGACGTCGCGGATGTTGGACATACCCGTCACGAAGAGTAACAGGCGTTCGAATCCCAGACCGAAGCCGGCGTGAGGGCAGGTGCCGTAGCGGCGGGTGTCCAGGTACCACCACATATCCTTCATGGGGATATGCAGTTCCTCGATGCGGGCCATCAGCTTGTCGTAGTTTTCTTCACGCACACTGCCGCCGATGATCTCGCCGATCTGCGGGAAGAGCACGTCAGTGCCCTGGACCGTCCGGCCGTCGGCATTCTGCTTCATGTAGAAGGCCTTGATCTCCTTGGGATAGTCGATCATGATGACCGGCTTTTTGAAGTGTTCCTCGACCAGGTAGCGTTCGTGTTCCGAAGCCAGGTCGCATCCCCAATAGACCGGGAATTCAAACTTCCTGCCTGCGGCGATGGCCTGTTCCAGAATCTTAATGCCTTCGGTATAGGGCAGGCGGACAAACTCGGTATCGACCACGCTTTCCAGCCGGGCGATGAGCCCGTTGTCGATCATCTTGTTGAGGAATTCCAGATCGTCGCGGCAGTTGTCCAAAGCCCAGCGGACGCAATACTTGATAAAATCCTCCTCCAGGGCGGTCAGTTCGTCCAGGTCGGCAAAAGCCACTTCGGGTTCGATCATCCAGAACTCGGCCAGATGGCGCGGCGTGTTGGAGTTCTCGGCACGGAAGGTGGGGCCGAAAGTATAGATCTGTCCCAGGGCCGTGGCGGCCAGCTCGCCTTCGAGCTGTCCGGAGACCGTCAGGCTGGCCTGCTTGCCGAAGAAGTCGCTGTCGTAGATGATGGACCCCTTCTCGTCCTTCTTCAGGTCGTAGAGGTTCATCGTGGTCACCTGGAACATCTGTCCGGCCCCTTCGCAGTCGGAAGCCGTGATGATGGGGGTATGGAAATAATAGAAACCCTTCTGGTGGAAATAGGTGTGGATGGCCATCGCCATGTTGTGACGGATGCGGAACACGGCACCGAAGGTGTTGGTGCGCGGACGCAGGTGGGCGATGCTGCGCAGGAATTCCATCGAGCTGCCTTTCTTCTGCAGCGGATAGCTGTTGTCGCAAGCGCCCAGCACTTCGATGTCCGTGGCCTGAATCTCGATGGCCTGGCCCGAACCCTGGGAGGCGGTGAGCACTCCGTTGACACTCAGGCAGGCGCCCGTGGTGACATCCTTCAGGGCAGCCTCGTCAAATTTGGTCAGATCGACCACAATCTGCACGTTGTTGATGGTCGAGCCGTCGTTCAGTGCGATAAAGCCGACCTGCTTGTTGCCGCGGCGCGTGCGCACCCAGCCCTTCACATTGACCAGGGTGCCGAAATCGGTGCGTTTGAGCACCTCGGCTATTTTGGTTCTCTTGATACTTTCCATAGTGGTTTAGGCAAATACGCCCATTTTAAGCAATGATACTTCGCGATCTGTCAGATGTCTCCATTTGCCGCGCGGCAGATTCTTCTTGGTCAGGCCGGCAAAATAGACACGGTCGAGTTTATAGACCCTGTAGCCGAACTGTTCGAAAATACGGCGTACGACACGGTTCTGACCCGAGTGGATTTCAATGCCGATGACATTCTTCTTCTCGTTGACATAGCTGATTTCATCGACAGCCACATGTTCGCCGTCCAGTTCGACCCCTTCCGAGATCTTGGCCATGTCCTCTTCGGTCAGGTCCTTGTCGAGCGTGGCTTGGTAGATCTTGCGTTTCTCGTATTTCGGATGGGCCAGTTTGGAGGCCAGGTCGCCGTCGTTGGTGAGCAGCAGCACACCCGTGGTATTGCGGTCCAGTCGGCCCACCGGATAGATACGCTCGTAGCAGGCGTTCTTGACCAGATCCATCACCGTGAGGCGCTCTTGCGGATCTTCCGACGTGGTGACACAGTCTTTGGGCTTGTTGAGCAGGATATAGACCTTGCGCTCGATCTTGACGGGCTGGTCGTGGAACATGATTTCGTCAGAAGGCAGCACCTTGACACCCAGTTCGCAGACCATCTCGCCATTGACCTTGACCACCCCGGCCTGGATGTATTCGTCGGCCTCACGGCGCGAGCAGATACCGGCGTTCGAGAGGAACTTGTTCAGGCGGATAGGCGTGGTGGGGTCCAGATTGGGCGCATACCTGGGCGTCTTGAACTCGTTTTCGGCCAACCAGGCAGTGCCTTCGCTGTTTTTCTTGATGCGGGGCCGGCGGGGACGGCCGTCGGGACGGTTGCCGTAGTCCTTGGCAGGCTCTTCGGCAAAGTTGGGACGGGGACGGCTGTAGCCACCCTGGCCGCGGTTGTAGCCGCCCTGCGGACGACGCGGACGATCGAAGGAGTGTTCGCCGCCTTCGTTGTTGTAGGGACGACGCGGACGGAACTCCCCTTTCTCTTCGCCGTCCTGGTGATTGAACGGACGATAGGGACGGCGCTCGAAGCGCTGTTCACCATGGTTGTTCTGGTAGAAACGGTTGCCCGAAGAGGCTTCTCCGTCGTTGTTGTTATACGGACGGCGCGGACGGTCGAACGAACGCTCGCCACCCTCGTTGTTGTAGGGGCGGCGCGGACGGTAGCCACCCCTGTCCTCGCCATCCTGGCCATAGGAGCGATAGCGGCGTTCACCGCCATCACCATAGGAACGGTCTTCTGAATTGTAATTGCGACGCGGACGGTCGAATGAGCGGGCGTCGTTGCCACGCTGACGATAAGGCTGATCGTAGCGGGTTCTTTCCTGTCCTCCATAGCTGCGACGGAATTCGTTCCCTTCGTTGCCGGCAGTTGCACCTTCCTCAGGCTTCTCCTGCCCTCTTTCGTTTTCTGTGATCATTGTTTTGTTTTAAATTGAAATATGAATTACATGCCTGTATAGGTATCAGGTCTGATTTGGCGCAGTTCGGCCTTTACCGATTCGCTGACATCGAGCGTGTCGATGAAGTCGGCGATGGACTGCTCGGTGATGGCCTCGTTGGTGCGGGTCAGGGCCTTGAGGGCCTCGTAGGGATTGGGATAGCCCTCGCGGCGCAGGATGGTTTGGATGCCCTCGGCCACCACGGCCCAGTGGTTGGCCAGGTCCTTTTGCAGGGCGGCCTCGTTGAGCAGCAGTTTGCCCAGGCCCTTGAGCGTGCTCTTGAAGGCGATGAGCTCATGGGCGAAAGGCAGACCGACAGTGCGCAGCACGGTCGAGTCGGTCAGGTCACGCTGCAGACGCGAAACGGGCAGCTTGGCGGCCAGATGGGCCAGCAGGGCGTTGGCCACACCCAGGTTGCCTTCCGAGTTTTCAAAATCGATGGGGTTGACCTTGTGCGGCATGGCCGACGAACCCACTTCACCGGCTTTGATCTTCTGCTTGAAGTACTCCATGGAGATATACATCCACATGTCGCGGTCCAGGTCGAGCACGATGCTGTTGATGCGCTTCATGGCATCGAAGATGGCAGCCAGATGGTCGTAGTTGGAGATCTGCGTGGTGTAGACTTCACGGCGCAAGCCCAGCTTTTTATCGAGGAAGCCGGCGGCAAAGGCAGGCCAGTCGATATCGGGATAGGCCACGTGATGGGCGTTGAAATTGCCGGTGGCACCGCCGAACTTGGCCGAGAAAGGCAGCCCCTTGAGCAGGGAAAGCTGCTCTTGCAGACGATAGACAAACACCTTAATTTCCTTGCCCAGCCGGGTCGGCGAAGCCGGTTGGCCGTGAGTCTTGGCCAGCATGGGCACAGCCTTCCATGTCTCGGCATAGGAGGCCAGGGTGTCGATCAATTCCTGCAGGACAGGATAATAGACTTGTTCGAGCGCCTCCTTGACAGACAAAGGCACCGAGGTGTTGTTGATATCCTGCGACGTCAGTCCGAAATGGATAAACTCCTTGTAGGCACCTAGCCCCAGTCGGTCGAACTCCTCCTTGAGAAAATATTCGACGGCCTTGACATCGTGGTTGGTGGTCTTCTCGATGGTCTTGATGCGGGCAGCCTCTTCGAGGGTGAAACAACGGTAGATATCCCGCAAGGGCTCGAAAGTGTCCTGTGGTAAAGATTCAAGCTGCTTGAGGGGAATTTCGCTGAGCGCGATGAAATATTCGACTTCCACCCGCACCCGGTAACGTATCAATGCGAACTCCGAAAAATAGTCGCCGAGGGCTTCTGTCTGGTTGCGGTACCTTCCATCAACGGAAGAGACCGCAGTAAGGGGAGTAAGTTCCATTTTCCTAATACTTTGCAAGTGGCAAAGGTACGACAAGATTTCGAACCGCCGATACATTTGCCGATAAAAAAATCAGGCACCCGAAAAAGTGCCTGAAGAAAGGTGGGCGTTTACGGATTCGAACCGCAGACCCTCTGCTTGTAGGGCAGATGCTCTGAACCAGCTGAGCTAAACGCCCTTGCTCGAAAAAGCGGTGCAAAGATACGGCGAAAAATGATACCTGCAAATTTTTCCGTAAAAAAAATCCGGCCTGCCTTGGAAGGCAAGCCGGACCTATGGTGATAAGAGTATCCTGCTTATTTGTTGATGATGTCGAGCAGTTCGACTTCGAAGATCAGCATGGAACCCGGAGCGATGACATCGCCGGCACCCTGGTCGCCGTAGGCCAGGTCGGAGGGGATGTAGAATTTGTACTTCGAGCCGACCTTCATCAGCTGCAGGCCTTCCTGCCAGCCGGGGATCACCTGGGATACACCAAACTGGGCGGGCGTGCCGCGGTCGACCGAGCTGTCGAACACCGTACCGTCGAGCAGCGTGCCGTGGTAGTGGACACTGACACGGTCGGCGACTGTCGGGGTAGCCCCTTCACCTTCGGTGATGACTTCGTACTGCAGACCGGAAGCGGTGGTCTTGACACCTTCCTTCTTGGCATTCTCGGCCATGAATTCGGCAGCGACTTTCTTGTTCTTCTGGGCCTGCTGCTCCATGACAGACATCATGCAGTGCTGGAAAATCTGGTAAGCCTGTTCGGGTTTGATCTTCAGCTTGCTGTCTTCGCCATTGAGTGCCATCGTGAAGGCCTTCATGAAGACTTTCATATTGATATCGACGGGCATCTGCTCGAAGTTCTCACGCAGGTTGTCACCCAGACCTACACCGTAGGCATAGCTCAAGCTGTCTTCCAGGCTGCCGAGCGACTTGGCGGCGGCGGGTTTGTCGACTACAACTTTGGTGGAATCGGCGCCATCAGCCTTGGCGGCTGCATTGCCCGAGCAGTTTCCGAAAAGGAGGCCCATCATGGCCAGACCGACCATGGAGGCGGCTGCAAAAACGTTCTTCTTCATTTTGTATCAGTTAATCAGTTAATAATTTGTCCGAAAAAACGCCGCAAAATTAGTACATGACAAGCCCAAAAACAAAAAATCGGCCTTTTTTTTCGACCAGGCGGGCAGGGAAGGGTCCTAAAATACGCACAGACGGCTTTTTAAGGCCATCATGATGGTGAATCCAGAATTAATTACTAATTTAGAGGCTCGATTACCACCAACACAGAAATCATGTCGAATACTGTCAAAATCAAGTGTATCAACACGGGGACCTGCCAGTTGTTTCCCAAAGGGACCACCCTGACGGAAATAGCCGACAGCCTGCGCGAAAACGGTCTGTTGGCCATGGAGCCCCTGGCCGCCAAAGTCAACAACCGCATCACCAGCCTCAACTGGGAGATATATCATCCCAAGAATGTCGAATTCATCGATATCCGTGATGCCGCCGGCATGCGCGTCTATGTGCGGACGCTCACCTTCCTCATCTCGGCCGCCGTGGCCGAACTCTATCCCGAAGGGAGTTTCCGTCTGGAGCACTCTGTCTCGAACGGCTACTATTGCCTCATCGAAAACGGGCATCCGCTGACGGAGCAGGAACTCGATGCCATCAAAAAGCGCACCCGCGAGCTGATCGAAGCCGATCTGCCCATCGAATATGTCGAAGAGGAGACCGACATCCTCACGGAGAAATTCCGCCAGGCCCGCCGACCCGACATCGTACGGCTTTTGAGCAACTACAATCATACCTACGCCTGCTATTCCAAGATGGGAGAGCACATCGACTACTATTACGGTCCGCTCTGTGCTTCCAGTCGCGCTGTCGGCCTGTTCGACATCATTCCCCTGACCGACGGGGGCTTCCTGCTGCAAGTGCCCGACACCAAAGACCCCAGTCACCTGGCGCCCTTTGTTGACCAACCCAAACTGCTGAACGCCTTCAAGACCTTCATCCACTGGAACCGCATCAATTCCCTGAGCAACATCGGCGACCTGAACCTGGCCGTCAAGCAGGGCCGGGCTTCCCATATCATCAATGTGTCGGAGGCGCTGCAAGAAAAGAAAATCGCCCAGATGGCCGACGAGATCCTCTCCCAGACCAACAAGAAAAAGATCATCCTGGTGGCCGGGCCCTCCTCTTCGGGCAAGACCACGTTCAGCAAGCGGCTGGCCGTCCAGCTGGCCGCCTCTGGGGCCTTCCCCATCTCCCTTTCGCTCGACGACTATTTCCTCGAGCGCGAGCAATCGCCCCGCGACGAGAACGGCAACTACGACTACGAAGCGCTGTACGCCCTCGACCTGGAGCTGTTCAACAACCAGCTCATCGACCTGCTCGACGGCAAAGCGGTCAAGATCCCCCGCTACAATTTTACCACGGGGCACAAGGAGTTTTCCGACGACCGCACCATCCAGCTCAACGACGACAACATCCTCATCCTGGAAGGCATCCATGCCTTGAACCCCCAGCTGCTGCCCAAGATTCCGGCCCGCGTGCAATATAAGATATACGTATCGGCGCTTACTTCCATCTCGCTCGACAACCACAACCACATCTCGACGGCCGACAACCGGCTCATCCGCCGCATGATCCGCGACGCCCAGTACCGGAGCATCCCGGCCCGCGAGACCATCTCGCGCTGGCCCAGCGTCAGGGCAGGCGAAGACAAATGGATTTTCCCTTACCAGGAAAATGCCGATGCCGTGTTCAATTCAGCCCTGCTCTACGAGCTCTCCGTGCTCAAGCAGTTTGCCGAGCCCCTGCTGCTTTCCGTGCCGCAGACCTGCCCCGAATATACCGAAGCATGGCGGCTGCTGTGCTTCCTGGACTACCTGCAGCCCATCGGCGGTCTGCAGATTCCGCCCACCTCGCTATTGAGGGAATTTGTGGGTGGCAGCAGTTTCAACTATTGATTTGCGATTGCGGCCCGTTTGAACTATCTTTGCATTGTCTCCACACCCTACCGCCATGGCCATCAGTCAGCAGCAAACCCTCAAACAGCAGCAGCGCCTCACCCAGGCCCAGATCCAGCAAATCAAGATGTTGGAGATTCCCGCCCTGGAGATGGAAGAGCGCATCCTGCGGGAAATCGACAGCAACCCGGCCCTGGAGTTCGGGGAAGACCCCGAACAGGCCGACAAAGCCGAGGATTTTGAGACGGAGACCGATGACAGCCTGGAGGACGAATCCGGCGACGAAAACGATTTTCCGGCCGACGACCAACGCGACGAGGATCCCGACGACCTGCTCGACTACGACAACGACTACGACGACCGGGCGGCCGACTATGCCGAGACCCAGCCCTACGATCCCAACGCCGAGGCCGACCGCCGCGAGCCCTTCCTGGGTGTGCAGACAGCCTCCCTGCAGGAATACCTGCGCCAGCAGCTGAGCGACCTCAATCTGGACCAGCGGCAGACCATTATCGGCGAATACATCATCGGCAGCATCGAAGAAGACGGCTATCTGAGGACCAGTCTGGGAGCCATCGCC
The DNA here is from genome assembly GCA_017446025.1 of Bacteroidales bacterium. Taxonomy (GTDB): domain Bacteria; phylum Bacteroidota; class Bacteroidia; order Bacteroidales; family UBA1402; genus UBA1757. The sequence goes on from JAFSRR010000095.1 coordinate 27,940, forward strand.
GACCAGTTGTCGTTCCAGCGTTCGATGGATGTCGATGAGACCGAGATGCAGCAAGTGCTGCAGCAGATCCAGACCTTCGAACCCTCCGGAGTGGCGGCCAAGGATTTGCAGGAATGTCTGCTGCTGCAACTCAAAAACCGGGAACAGAGCCCGCAGACCGAGCTGGCCATCGATATACTGGAGCACCATTTCAAAGATTTTTCCGAGCAGCGCTATGGCAAAATCAGCCAAGCCCTGGACCTGGACGAGACCCAGCTCGACGAAGTCAAAAAGCTCATCTCCCGGCTCAATCCCAAACCCGGCAACGGTTGGGAAGCCTCGCTGCTCAATGAAAGCGGCCGGCAGATCACGCCCGATTTCCTGCTCGAAAACCACGACGGCAAGCTGGAATTGAGCCTGAACGACACCAGCCTGCCCGACCTGCACGTGAGCCGCTACTACCGCCAGCTGGCCCGCAAAGAGAAAAGCGGCGGCAAAGGACGCAGCCAGTCGGAGCGCGAAGCCGTGGCCTTCGCCCGCCAGAAGGTGGAGGCTGCCAGTTGGTTCATCAATGCCATCCGGCAGCGCCAACAGACCCTGATGCACACCATGCAGGCCATCGTCGACCGCCAGAAAGACTTTTTCCTGAGCGGCGAGGAAAAGCGCCTCCGGCCCATGAAGCTCAAAGATGTGGCCGCCGACACGGGGCTCGATATCTCCACCGTTTCGCGCGTGAGCAACAGCAAATACATCCAGACCGAATTCGGCATCTTCCCGCTCAAGTTCTTCTTCTCGGAGTCGATGCAGACCACCGGTGGGGAGGAAGTCTCCGTGAGGGAAATCAAGACTACCCTGAAAGAAATCATCGATGCTGAAGACAAAAACAGCCCCCTGACCGACGATGCCCTGGTGGAAATGCTGCAAGCAAAAGGCTACCGGATTGCCCGCCGCACCGTGGCCAAATACCGCGAGCAGCTGGGCATCGCCACCTCCCGCCTGCGCACCAGGCGCTGAAAAGCCAATTGTACAAACATCATAAAAACAACATCTCAATGAACGTACCTGCAAACCTAAAGTACACCAAGGATCACGAATGGATCCGCGTTGAAGGAAACGAAGCCTATGTCGGCATTACCGATTTTGCCCAGTCCGAACTGGGAGAGATCGTCTTTGTCGATATCAACACTGTAGGGGAAACCCTGGCCAAGGAAGACGTGTTCGGCACCGTCGAGGCCGTCAAGGCCGTATCCGACCTTTTCCTGCCCGCCAGCGGTGAAATCCTCGAACAGAACCAGGCCCTGGAAAACCAGCCAGAACTGGTCAACCAGGATCCCTACGGCGAGGGTTGGATGATCAAAATCGCCCTCTCGGACGCAGCCCAGATAGACACTTTGCTCGATGCCGCCGCCTACAGCGAATTAATCAAATAAGACAATGAAAGCCCTCGTCAGCATCATCATGGGCAGCACTTCCGACCTGCCCGTCATGGAAAAAGCAGCCACGCTGCTCAACGACTTCCAGATTCCTTTTGAGATGCACGCCCTCTCGGCCCACCGCACTCCCGAAGCCGTCGAAAAGTTTGCCTCGCAGGCAGCGTCCCGCGGCATCAAGGTCATCATCGCCGGAGCCGGCATGGCCGCCGCCCTGCCCGGGGTGATTGCCGCCAACACCCCCCTGCCCGTCATCGGCGTACCCATTGCCGCCAGCCTGAGCGGCATGGATGCCCTGCTGGCCATCGTGCAGATGCCTCCGGGCATTCCCGTGGCCACAGTGGCCGTGAACGGTGCCATGAACGCCGCCATCCTGGCCGTCGAGATGCTGGCCCTCTCCGATGCCGGCCTGGCTGCCCGGCTGGCCGCCTACAAGGAAGGCCTGAAAGACAAGATCACCAAGGCCGACCAGGCCCTGCAGGAAGTATCCTTCCCCTACAAGGTCAACGACTAAACTGTCTTCCGGGGCGACCTTACAGCCAATCATGAGCTACTGCGACAGTCTGTTCAACTACCGTCGGAGGTCCTCCTCGACGGTGCACGTCGGGGCATTGGCCCTGGGCGGAGAGGCACCTGTCAGGGTACAGTCGATGGCCAACACCTCGACGCTCGACACCCCGGCCTCGGTGGCCCAGGCCCTTGACATCATCCAGGCAGGCGGCGAGCTGGTCAGATTTACCGCCCAGGGGGTGCGTGAAGCCGAAAATCTCAGGGAGATTCGCGCCGAATTGCGCTCCCGCGCAGTGGACACCCCCATGGTGGCCGATATCCACTTCAATCCCCAAGCCGCCTTTGCCGCGGCCCGGACGGTCGAGAAAGTCCGCATCAACCCCGGCAATTTTGCCGATCCCATACCGCAGCGCCTCCGGCAAATCGCCGACCCGCAGCAACGTGAGCAGGCCATTGCCGCCCACATCCGCGAGCAGTTTGTCCCCTTCCTCCGTCTCTGCAAGCAGCACCACACGGCCATCCGCATCGGCGTGAACCACGGCTCGATGTCGGCCCGCATGACCGACCGTTACGGCGACACACCGCAAGGCCTGGTCGCCTCCTGTATGGAATACCTGCGCATCTGCGTCGAAGAAGACTTCCACGAAGTAGTCATCTCCATCAAGGCCTCCAACACCCTGGTCATGGTACAGACCGTCCGTCTGTTGGTCGATACCATGAACCGTGAAGACATGCACTTTCCCCTGCATCTGGGCGTGACCGAAGCCGGTGACGGCGAAGACGGCCGCATCAAGTCGGCTGTCGGCATCGGGGCCCTGCTGGCTGACGGCATCGGCGACACCGTCCGCGTTTCGCTGAGCGAAGCCCCCCAGGCGGAAATCCCAGTGGCCCGCACACTGGTCGATTACATCGGCCGCCGGCAAGGGCATCCCTCGATCGAGGCACAGCCCTGCCCCCAACTCGACCCCTATCGTTTCCACCGGAGGGACACCCGCAGCGGTTCGGCCAAGGCCGGTCCCTATGCCGGTATCGGACAAGGACAAGTCCCTGTCGTTGTGACCGATCTTTCGGATGACGGACAGACAGGAATCCCTGTTTTCGGGAAAGACTTCCAACCAGACTATATATACTTAGGTAGTCATCCGCAGCGTGCCGAAGTGTTGCGTGCAACGATTGGCAATGCCGGTCTGCTGTGCGATGCCGACTGTCTGACGGACGACGGGCGCGACCTTCTGCCGGTGTTTGTCCCGGCCCAACTCGCCGACCTGCAAGCCTCCACGGCTCCGCAAAAGTTCCTGCGCGTCTGCTACAGCGACCTGACGCCGGAGTTCATCGGCGACATAACGGCTGTCGAAGGTTTGAGCCTGCTGCTCGAAAGCCGCCACCCGAACGCCCCGGCCGAAATGCGGGCCGCCTTCCATACCCTGATGAATGCCGGCTGCCGACTGCCTGTCATCCTGCGCTTCCGCTACACAGACATCACCCTGGAACAAGCCCGGATCTTTGCACCGGCCGATTTCGGATTCCTGCTGCTCGACGGACTGGGCGACGGCATCTGCCTGCAAGCGGCCAGGCTGCCCGCTTTCGTCCTGGCCAAACTCATGTTCGGCATCCTGCAAGCCTGCCGCCTGAGAATCAGCCAAACCGAATACATTTCCTGCCCGAGTTGCGGCCGCACCCTGTTCGACCTGCAAGACACCCTGGCCCGGGTCAAGGCGGGCACCAGCCATCTGAAAGGCCTCAAGATTGCCGTGATGGGCTGCATCGTAAACGGACCCGGCGAAATGGCCGACGCCGACTACGGCTATGTGGGGGCTGCCCGGGGCAAAGTAAGTCTGTACAAGGGCCGTCAATGCATCGAAAAGAACATTCCCCAGGAAGAGGCGCTCGACCGCCTGCTCGCCCTCATCAGACAAGACCGGCCCCAGGTCTGCTGATATGGTCGGAAAATTTGCAAGAACAATCATCTTATACTACATTTGTCGCCACTAATCAAATTCTCAACAGCTATGAAAAAAATCGCCCTACTTCTTTTGTGTCCGGCCTTCCTGCTGCTCGGCTCCTGCGGCATGCTGCAGTCCACTGCCGGCACCAACGAAACCGTCAACAACAACGCCGCCCTGGCTGCCCTGCTGGGACAGGCCACCACGGCTGCCGCTCCCACCACTTCGGCCGGCCAGAGCCTCATCGGCTCCCTGCTTGGCCAGGTAACCGGCGCCAAAGCCACCCAGTCCAACGCCCTTAGCGCCTGGACCGTTGTGAACGGACTGGCCAGCGGCCAGAGCCTGACCGACATCGCCGTCAATGCCGCCAAGCAGAAACTGCAGGATCAGGTATCGACCGTTGTCACCAACGCCGTGCTCAACTACATGGGCATGGGACAGCAGACACAAACCGCCGCTTCCGGCAACAACGCCCTGGTCAACACGCTCGTGAGCGCCACCACCCAGTCGCTGGCCTCGAAGGCCGTCAATTCGGTAGCCGACGACCTGATGAAAGGTGTCAACGTGGCCACCCAGGATGTCGCCAAGACCGATGGTACCACCGACTGCTACTCTGCCGCCGGTATCGGCCTGGAAACGCTGCTGGGCAATATCCAGAACGCTTCGGCCCTGACTTCCCTGCTCACCGGTCAGACAGCCGCTGCCAGCCAGCCTGCCGCCACGACCACGACCACGACGGCTCCCACCATCAACGCCAAGACGCTGAGCGGTGCCCTGGCTGCTGCCATCAGTGCCTACAACGCCACCAAATAAGCCTCACAACTTTTTGTGACAGCAAAAAAAAGAGGGCGGTCAAAATGCTTGACCGCCCTTGCTTTTTCTATCCCGTTATACTTGGAATAATTGGCTTAGAAGACCCACTTGGTGCCCAGGCAGGGACGAACCTTCAGGCCGTCGTAACCGGCGAAGTTGGCGGAAATCTCCACCTCGCCGCCGATGTGCAGGTTCGGGCAGTTGAACATGTTGCCGATGTTGTACCAGATCTGCGGTTCAGAGATGAAGACAAACTTCGCGTCCTTGTAGTTGAGCGGATTGGCTTCTTCAGCAAAGTTAACCACGTTTTCACCCCAGATATCGGCGAAGCCGCTGAAGCGCAAACCTTCTACACCAAAGATGTCCTGCATGCCCCAGACAAAGGTGAACTGTACGGGGATGTCGCTGCTGGCGCCACTGCTGAAGGTCTTGTACAGCAACTTGAAGTTGAAGGTGTTGCTGAAATCGTCATTGTGCATGAAATAGTCCACACCGAACAGGAAGTTCTGGTTAACACCAACCAGGCCGTTGTATTCGACCTGCAGGCTCAACGGAGCCAGGGTTTCGTTGCTCTGCCAGAAGTTGAGGCAACGGGCGATTTCCATGTAAGATCCACTGGGGGCCTGGTTGACACCGTTGGCATCCTTGCGGTTGTAATCGTAGTCGATGAAGAAGAAGGTGTTACCCCAGTTGTCATTGTAGAAACCTTCCAGCGTGGTGGTGAAGTGACTACGGTTGGGACCGAAATCATAGAAAGTCTGCAGATTGGTCTGAGCCTTCATTCCCGGAACCAAAAGCAGCGTTGCGGCTGCGAGCATCAAAAAACTTTTTTTCATAACTTATTAATTTAGAGATTAGAAAGGATAGCCAATAGCAATATGGAATGCAAAATCGTCGGTACTGTCGATGTGCCGGATGCGCCAGCGTTCGTCGGCATCGAGTCCGGCCGGGTCATAGACCTTCATGCCCAAGTCCACACGGAACAACACAAACTTGAAGTCCAGGCGCACTCCCAGGCCGGCCGCCAAGGCGATCTCGTTCAGGAAACTGTCCATCTTGAACTGCCCGCCCGGCTGGTTGTCGTAGGCATGCAAGGTCCAGATGTTGCCCGCATCGACAAAATAAGCGCCTTCCAGCACCCAGAACCATTTCTGGCGGAACTCGAAATTGAGGTCGAGCTTCATATCGCCCGACTGGTTCATGAAGTCGATGGTCTTGAGCGCCGTCTTGTAGCGACCCGGGCCCAGCGTCCTGACCGACCAGCCGCGCACCGAGTTGGCACCGCCCGAATAAAACCGCTTTTCAAAAGGCAGGATCTTGGAGTTGCCATAGGGGAAGGCCAGGCCCAGACCGGCCCGCAGGGCGATGCGGTTGGTCGCATTGAGCGGGATGTGCTGCGTGTATTCAATCTCACCCTTCACAAACTGTGAGAAGGGGATATTGCCGATGGTGTACTGCCCGTTTTCATTGGGTTCGCCCAGACTGTGGGCCAAGGGATTGAGCAGGTTGCCTGCCTCCTCGACATTGACACGCACCGTGTAGAAGCGATGGCGGCTCAGGCTCAAGCCCTGCGGCAAGCTGGAATACAGGAAACCGTAGGCCATCTCCAGGATAAACTGGTCTTCGTAGCTGTACTTCAGGTAAGACCCTTCCTTGAGGTAGGTCGCCTTGAAGGCCGAATCCACCCGGGGCATATAGACGTAGGCAAAGTCGATCGGGGTGAGCGTGTGGCGTGTCTGCCGGTTCTGCCAGGTATATTTGACCGAAGCGGAAGCCGTAGTGCGCAGGAATTCGGGCCGGGACAGGTTGTCGTAGCTCAACGAGAAATTGGTCGAAGCATCGATTTCCTTGCGCAGGTTGCTCGACAAGAGCGGCAGACGGAAATTGGGCAGCGAAAGCGACATCTCTCCGCCATACTCGAAATAGTCGTCGGTGTAGTAGCCCGACAGGGCCTCGTAGGCGCCCCGCAGGCTGACATTATAGACCTCACCGCCCCGCAGCAGGTTTTGTTGCGTATAAGACAGTTTGCAGGCCACGCCCAGGTCGCCGGCCGTGTTGGTGCCTTCCAGATCGGCTGTGACGATATTCTCCTCGGCCGGAGTCAGCACGATGTAACAGTCGAGCAGGCCAGTTTGGTCGTCCTTGTCGGGCATTTCCTGGAAACGGATGTTGACATAGCGCAGACACGACATCCTGTTCAGGCGGGTATAGGTGCGGTCCACATCGTCGGCCCGGTAGAGAGCGCCGGGTGTGATGAAGCAGTTTTGCAGCAAAGTACCCGGTCGCAGCAGCGGTTTGTCGCGATAGATGAAATAATAGTTGTCCACCTGCAGGGTGTCGTAATCGGCCACCTGGAAAACGCCGGCGCTGCGGGAATAGGCAGCCGTGGGCACATCCAGCAGGAAGCAGACACGGCCTATCTCGTAGGGGCGGTGCTCCTCCTGGCTCACCCCCGACGGGCGGATGTGCATATAGGGCTCGATCTGCAAATCTATATCTACCTGATGCGATTGCAGCGAACTGTCCACATCGAACGAGAAATGTTCCTTGCTGACGGCATAATAACCCTGGTTGCGGGCCAATGAAGCCAGGCGGCCACGCTCCTCATCGAGCCGGTCACTGTCGAAAGCATCTCCCGGAAAGAGTTCCGTCGCTGTCATCGACTGGGCAACCATCGACTCGAACGCCGCCGTTGAATCGGAAGGTTCGAAATCGTAGTTGCGGATACGGTAAAGCTGGCCGGGATCGACCTGATAAGTGACCTTGACGCGGCGTTTTTGCGTGCGCACCTCACTGCCGACAGTGGCATCGAAATAGCCCTTGCTGAAAAGCCAGCGTTCCATGGAATAGACCGACTGCCCGACGGCCAGGGAATCGAACAGCACGGGCGGCTCGCCCATATTGCGCAAAGCCCGGTTGATCCACTTGGAAGTATCCTGGCCCGACAGGTTATAGACTGCCAGGTCGAGTCCCAGCACGCCCCACAGACGGTTGTTGGGCTGCTGGCGAATACGACTTTTCAACTCCTTTTTGGAGACAGACTTGTCTTTTACTTCCACGGCGGTCCGATTGAGCAGTCTCTCGTTTTCAGGTACATACTTGAGGGTATTGCAAGAGTACAATACCATCAACCCTGTCAACAAGAGGATTACACGTTTCACGCTGGAGTTGGTATTTACAGGCAAATATACTACTTTTGTTCATCATTCAAAGCGCCCGAAGAGATTTTTATCAAGCAAAAGATCAGGTCATGCTGAGCAAAGCCAAAACAAAATGGATCCATTCGCTGGAACTGAAAAAATTCCGGTCTGAATATCGGCTTTTTACGGCCGAAGGCAACAAACTGGCCGAAGAATTGCTGCCCTTGTTGCCGTGTCGCTTCCTGGCAGCCACCCCCGAATGGCTGGAGGCACACCCCGGCGTCCAGGCCGAGGAAATCGTGGAGGCAAGCTACGACGAACTCCGAAGGGCCTGCACCCAGGCCAGCCCGCAAGGAGTGATAGCCGTGTTTCACCAGCCCGACTACCCGCTCGACATGGCCCGGTTGTCCCAGACACTGAGCCTGGCACTGGACAATGTGCAGGATCCCGGCAACCTGGGCACCATCCTGCGCACGGCCGACTGGTTCGGCATAGAGCATGTGTTGTGCTCCCCGGGCACGGCCGACGCCTTCCAGCCCAAAGCCATCCAATCCACCATGGGGGCCATCGGACGGGTCCAGGTGCATTATGTCGATTTGGAAGAGGTGTTTGAAAAAAGCGGCCTGCCTGTTTTCGGGACCTTCCTCGAAGGCGAGGACATCTATGAGGCCGAATTGCCCGGAAGGGGCATCATCCTGATGGGCAACGAGGGCAAAGGCATTTCCCCCCGTCTGGCGGCCAAAGTGAGCCGCAAACTGTACATCCCCAATTTCCCGGCGGGGCGGAAAGGGCCGGAATCGCTCAATGTGTCAGTGGCCACCGCCATCGTCTGTTCGGAATTCCTCCGCCGAAAAGGCCGGACGGTGCTGTAGCCGTTTCCCGGCAGGAGCCTGCTCGACAGCCTCCGTCTGATGCTGGGCAGTCCGTCGCTGCAGGTAGGCCGAATCAACCTGGAAAATATCCAGATCGTTTGTTTCCCTGACTTTTTCCAAGGCTTGCCGTACCCCCGACCAATAGGGGTCTTCTGTGCTGTAAGCGGCAATATGCCCCGAATCGGCCGACAGATAAAGGGCCGTGTCCCTGTTTTCCAAAGGCAGGGGGACGAGCAGCCAGTCGGCCCAGGGCGCCACATCGCGCTCCTTGACATCGACCGTCCGCCACTTCAGTTCGAAACGCCGCCGCTCTTCGGCCAGACGCTCCAGTTCCTCACGCCGGTCCACTTCGGCCTGCACGGCGTTGAGATTCTTGATGACTTGTGTACAGATTTTGGACATCACCTTGTTGCGACGGGAATAGTAGGCGACGGAAGCATAGAAATCCTCTTCCGAGACGTGATGCTTTTCCAGAATATGCCGATAGGCGACATCCTGGAAATACTCCCGGCTCAGGCCCCGGCTCCAGCGGTTGCGCGTACCGTGGTCCATCTGGTTGAGCATGGCGTCGGTCAGATAGACATCTGTGAGGACTTCGGCCAGGTGTTTTTTGGAAATCACCTTGCCCTCCTGCTTTTTCTGACAGCCGCCCAGCGTCAGCAGGCAGCAGAGCACCAGCAGGCCTGTCAGCCGCCATCCCGAACTATGCCTTTTTCCCATTGGCCGAGGAAGATGCGCCTTTCCGATCCAGGTCGGAAGCCAGTGATTTATGGTAGAAAATGAGCAAGACGAAAACGCCTATGGTGATGCAGGAATCGGCCACATTGAAGACCGGCCGGAAAAAGACGAATTCCTGACCGCCCCATATGGGCATCCAATCGGGCCAGACCGTTTCGATAAGCGGGAAGTACAGCATATCGACCACCTGCCCGTAGAAGAGCGGGGCATAGCCTCCTCCCTCGGGAAAGAGCGTGGCCACCTGTCCGAAACTGTGGTCGAAGACAAGGCCGTAGAAGAGACAGTCGAAAATGTTGCCCAGGGCACCGGCCGTGATCAGGGCGATACAGACAATATATCCCATCTTGGCCTCCGGGCGTCGGGTGAGATGTATCAAATACCAGATGAGCAGCCCGGATGCAACGATACGGAACAAGGTGAGGAAAATCTTGTCGAAAAACTCCCAGCCGAAAGCCATGCCGTTGTTTTCAGTGAAGTAGATGTAGAACCAATCGGCCACACGAATGCTCTCATGCAGCTGAAGATGAGTCTTGACAATGATTTTCACCGCCTGATCGAGCAGCACCAGCAGGACGATGATCAGTACGGCTTTCCAAGTCCGGGAAAGTCTGGACATACTATTTTCCTTTTGCTTCGATGCTCAGCGTGGCATGAGGCACGGCACGCAGACGTTCCTTGGGAATCAGTTTGCCGGTCTCGCGGCAAATACCGTAGGTCTTGTTGTCGATACGCAACAGGGCGGCCTCCAGGTGCTGGATGAAAGTCAGCTGACGCTGGGCCAGCCGGGACACTTCCTCCTTCTGCAGGAAATTGGCACCGTCTTCGAAAGCCTTGAACGTCGGAGCGGTGTCTGCCACATCATTGCCTTCCAGGCTCTTCTTGAGCTGGTCATACTCTTCACGGGCCTTAGCCAGTTTCTCTTCGATCAATACCCTGAACTCCTCGAGTTCAGCATCTGAATAACGGATAATTTCTGCCATAGCTAATCATTTTTAGATGGTCAACACATCAGACTTTCGTCACTTTTACCATGAGAGCCGCCTCTTCCATATCCAGGAGCGTGCCGTCGGGCAGGCTGTCGGCCAAAGCCACCGATTCGGCCAGTGTCTGGGAGGCGATGTATTGCTGCCAGTGCATCACGGCAGCGTCGGTCGCTTCATGGTGGGTCAGCTGGATACGGATACGGTCGGTGATTTCGAACCCCTGTGACTTGCGCAGGTTCTGGATCCGGTTCACCAGCTCGCGCGCAAGCCCTTCCTCACGCAACTCCTCGGAAATCTCCACTTCCAGGGCCACGGTCAGGCGGCCGTCGTTGGCCACCAGCCAGCCGGGAATGTCTTCCGACAGGAATTCGACGTCGGAGGCTTCGATGCGGACGCTCTGCCCGTCCACCGACAGGTCGAGCCAGCCAGTCTTCTCGAAAGCAAAGATAGTATCTTGTTGTAGATTTTTCAACATTTCTGCCACAGATTTCATCTGCTTGCCGCATTTCGGGCCTAACTTCTTGAAATCCGGTTTAATACGTTTGATCAGCACCCCGGCGGCATTGTCCACAAAACGCAACTCCTTGACATTGACTTCAGAGAGGATCAGGTCACGGACGGCCTCGATGGCTGCCTTCTGGGAAGGATCGGCTTCGGGGATGATGATGGCTGCCAGTGGCTGGCGCACTTTGATGTTGACCTTCTTGCGCAGCGACAACACCATCGACGAAATCTGCTGGGCCAGCTGCATGCGGGTGTTCAGGTCGTCGTCGATCAATTTTTCGTCGAAGACGGGATAGGCAGCCAAGTGGACCGATTCGCTCCGGTCACGGCCGGTGACGGCATTCAGGTCGAGGAAGAGCCGGTCGGCATAAAAAGGCGCGATGGGGGCCATCAGGCGGGCCACCGTGTCGAGGCAGGTGTAGAGCGTCTGGTAGGCAGCCAGCTTGTCGCGGGTCATTTCGCCGCCCCAGAAACGCTTGCGGTTGAGGCGGACATACCAGTTGCTCAGGTTCTCGCCGACAAATTCGGCAATGGCGCGTCCGGCACGGGTGGCCTCATAATCGGCATAGCTCTGGTCGGTCTGACGGATCAGGGCGTGCAGCAGGGAAATGATCCAACGGTCGATCTCGGGACGCTCGGCCATCGGGATCTCCGCTTCGCGGCCGGTGAAGCCGTCTACATTGGCATACAGGGCGAAGAACGAATAGGTGTTGTAGAGTGTTCCGAAGAATTTGCGACGGACTTCCTCCACCCCTTCGGTGTCGAAACGCAGGTTGTCCCAAGGCGAGGCATTGGTGATCATGTACCAGCGCAAAGGATCGGAACCATACTGTTCGATGGCACCGAAAGGATCGACGGCATTGCCCAGACGCTTGGACATCTTGTTGCCGTTCTTGTCGAGCACCAGGCCGTTGGATACCACATTTTTGTAGGCGACCGAATCGAAAATCATCGTGGCCAGGGCATGCAGTGTGAAGAACCAGCCACGGGTCTGGTCGACACCTTCGGCGATGAAATCGGCGGGATAGATCTGCCGTTTGTCGAAAGCCTCCTTGTTTTCGAAGGGATAATGGATCTGGGCATAAGGCATGGCGCCTGAATCAAACCAGACATCGATCAGGTCGGGCTCGCGATGCATGGGCTGCCCGCTGGCCGACACAAGCACGATGTCATCGACATAGGGCCGGTGCAAGTCTATTTTGTCGTAGTTGGCCTTGTCCATCAAGCCGGGCACGAAACCGAGCTTCTTGTAGGGATTCTCTTTCATCAGGCCGGCGGCCACCGATTTTTCGATTTCCTGATAGAGTTCCTCGACACTGCCGATGCAGATTTCCTCGCGGGTGTCGCGGTTGCGCCAGACAGGCAGCGGAGTGCCCCAGTAGCGCGAACGGCTCAGGTTCCAGTCGTTCAGGTTTTCGAGCCACTTGCCGAAACGGCCGCTGCCGGTCGATTCCGGCTTCCAGTTGATGGTGCGGTTCAGTTCGATCATGCGGTCGCGGCAGGCCGTCGAGCGGATAAACCACGAATCGAGCGGATAGTAGAGCACCGGCTTGTCGGTACGCCAGCAGTGCGGGTAGTTGTGGACATGCTTCTCGATGCGCAGGGCCTGACCGGCCTGCTTCATCTCCATACAGATGCGGATGTTCAAGTCCTCGGCCTTGGCAGCGGCGGCCTCGTCGTACTTGCCGCGGGGGTTGAACTCGGGAGCGTAGGCATTCTTGACATATTCTCCCTCGTGAACGCGGTAGGCGGCCTCGTCCACACAACGGGCCGTAAACTCAGGCGCACAATCGGCCAGCAGGTAGTATTTGCCCGTCAGATCGACCATCGGACGGGTCTCGCCCAAAAGGTTGACCATGAACAGCGAAGGCACGCCGGAGGCCTTGCCCACCTTGGCATCGTCGGCACCGAAAGTGGGGGCGATATGCACGATGCCCGTCCCTTCCTCTGTGGTGACATAGTCGCCGGGAATCACCCGGAAGGCCTCGGCCGACATCTCTACATAGGAGTCCTTGCCCACGGCAAACACCGTGTCGGGATGGGCCTCGGCGGCCGCTTTCACATAGGCAGGCGCATTGTCGTCGAGCTTTTCCAAGGGCTTTACCCAAGGCATCAACTGGACATATTTCATACCAACCAGGGCCGAACCCTTGTAACGCTGCGGCAAAATACGGTAGGGAACCACCTTGTCGCCCGGCTGGAAAGCCTCCATGTCGGCCGTGGCCCCTTCTGCCTTGAGATAGGAAGCCACACAGCTTTCGGCCATGACCAGGGTGACCTTGTCGGCCGTATAGGGGTTGTAGGTCTGGACAGCGACATAATCGATGTTGGGACCGACGCAAAGGGCCGTGTTCGAAGGCAGGGTCCAGGGAGTCGTGGTCCAGGCTACGAAGCATGGCGTGCCCCAGGCGGTCATCTCAGGTCGGGGATCTGTCATGCGAAACAAAGCCGTGACGGTGGTGTCCTTGACATCGCGGTAGCAGCCGGGCTGGTTCAACTCGTGCGTGCTCAGGCCGGTACCGGCCGCGGGCGAATAAGGCTGGATGGTGTATCCTTTATAAAGGAGTCCCTTGTCGTACAACTGCTTGAGCAGCCACCAAAGGGTCTCGATGTAGCGGTTGTCGTAGGTGATATAGGGGTCTTTCATATCGACCCAATAACCCATCTTGCGGGTCAGGTCTTCCCCCTCACGCGTGAATTTCATCACATCGCGGCGGCAGGCGGCATTGTAGTCTTCGACCGAAATCTTGCGGCCGATATCCTCCTTGGTGATGCCCAGGCTCTTTTCCACACCCAGTTCGACAGGCAGTCCGTGCGTGTCCCAGCCGGCCTTGCGGTTGACCCGGAATCCTTTCATGGTCTTGTAACGGCAGAAGATGTCTTTGATGGAGCGGGCGATCATGTGGTGGATACCCGGCATGCCATTGGCCGAAGGGGGGCCCTCATAGAAGACAAAGGAAGGCTGGCCCTCACGCAGGACCGTACTCTTTCGGAAGACATCTTTCTCATCCCAGTCGCGCAGCATCTCCTTGTTGATGGCGGAGAGGTCGAACCGGGAATATTCAGCAAATTTTTCTGACATGGCAATGAGCTTGTTTCAAGCCGCGAAGGTAATGCTTTTTCGAGAGCCGTACAAGAGCCCGGCGCCCGCCATGGATTTGCTTTCCCCCATGGAAAGCCCATGGGCAGCGTTTTTACGTGCAGGGGCTGAATTTCAAACGATTAAATAATGAATTTTTTTGGGCGAAAACGCACCACATAATAAAAATAATGTGTTTCTTTGTCGGTTCAAATGTTTAATCTTTTATTCTCAACTTCTGTATGAAAAGATTTACGCTTATTGCAACAGTATTGTTCCTGGGCACGGCTCTTACGGCCCTTGCCGCTGAGAACATCCGCACGATGGCGGCTCCCGAGGAAGCTCAGGGTATTGTGGCTCTGAAAAAGGCCAAGGCTGCCATAGATGAGCAAGAGAAGATTCGCAACGACCGGGCCGCCGAAGCCAAAAGGAACCTGGCCCGCAGCGAAGCCGAAATCAGAGATTCCAAGCTGCGCATCGACGCTGAGCAGCAAAACATCGAAGCCCGCATCCGGCATATGAAACTGGAGGCCCCGCAGGTGGCAAACGTTCCGGTGGCCGCTCCGCAGCAGCAGCCGGTAGAGCAGCCCCTGAAGAAAGGTCCGTACATGGGCAGCAAAGAGTGGCGGCTCGACAAGGTCGAAGCCTTCTACGGCAAGAGCATGGACGAACTGGCCAAAATCGGTACGCAAACCTTCACCTACGACAGTGAAGGCAACATCACCAAACGGGAAACCAACATCACCAACGTGGAGAATTACCTCGGAGTGGATCCCCGGATTATTCCCGCCAACGCTTTGGTTCGCATGACCGATCTTTATGATGGCAGTAACAACGAAAGCACTGTCGCCTACCTGGACAGCAAGACCATGCAGTGGGTGGAGGTGAACGTATCGAGATACATCTATCAAGACGGCAACCTGGTCACCTCTCTGGAAATGCACGTCGACACCCTCGGTGCCCAAATCATCGAAAGCAAGACCGAATCGGAGTTTGACGGCCAAGGCCGGGCCACCAGCACCATCCATTATCAGAGAAACCACTATGAAGACACGGTGACCCACACCGCTTACTTCAAGTTGGATCCCAACAGCCGTACCACCTATGAATATGCCGCCGACGGCATGACCACCTCGATCTCCTCTTATTGGGAGGGCGACAGCCTGGGATGGGTTTATTCCAGCAAAGACATCACCGGCACAGACAGCGAAGGATTCTACTGCACCGAACGCTACTATTACAGCGACACCACCTGGTATCCCAACTACAAGAGTGCCTACAAGGAAGTCGGTCCCGATGCCGAAGGTCTCACCACCAACTATCGCAGAAACTGGTATTACGACAGATCGCTCCAGAAGTGGATCTTTTCCGACCAGAGCGTCTTTATTTACAAAGACTATCGCAACCTGGAATCCCAGACCTGGTATTACAGCGAAAATCTGCAAGCCCTGTATCTGAGCCAGCGTCACGGAGATGTTTATCAAGGCGACACGATGTACATCGGCTATTGGAGCATGAATTACCAGGAGCCCCGCACCGCAGCCGAACTGGCCGACCAGCAGCCTTATTCCGGCCGGAAGGAAGAACATTTCACCGACGAGGAATCGGGCCGCACCAAAACATACATCAACTATACGTATCAGAACGGCCAGTGGGTTCCGACCGACAAGACCGAATATGAATACACCCTTGTCACCGACTCCACTTCCTTCTACGGCGGGGAATACCCACAGGATTGGCAAACTTCCCTGCAGGCCTACTATCAGTGGGTTGCCGCCGACAACGCCTGGAAGGAAACCAGCAAACGCATCAACATGTTCGATGCCTATGGCAGTGACACCCTGATGTTGGTCTATGAAAACGATCTCCTGACAGGAAAGACCATCTACCAGTACAAATACTTCAAGGACGAAGAAGGTTATTGGAAGCAGTGCACGCTGTCGGAGGAATATGCCTACAACCAGTACGACGACAAACTGATTGGCCAGAGCAAAAACGAATACGACTACGATGAAAACGGCCATCAGATCATGAATGCCTCCTACAGTTGGGGTGATGATGCCTGGAGAGGCTATTACAAGAGTGAAACCCTTTGCGATGCCCAAGGCCGCGATACGCTTACCATTGCCTACGAATGGGACGGCGAGCGGAACGTATGGTACCCCTACGCCAAGACTCACCAAGTTTACAACGAAGAAGGTGAAACGATTTGTTATGAAACTTTCAACGGTCGCTACGCCGATGGACAGACCACCTGGAAAGGCAACTACGCCACCTATACCACCAGAAACCAGAACGGTGATGTCACTGAAACCATATCCTACAACGAATGGAACACGGAATATGACACATGGTGGATGGGCAACCGCCAGGCATGGGCCTATGACGAACAGGGCATATTGACAGAATATGCTTCCTACTCATGGAACTATGAGACCAAATCGTGGATGGGTTCAAGCCGCGAAGCCTATACCTTCAACGATCAAAAGAAGAAAACCAGCTACACCATCTACGTCTGGGGAGAAACCTCCAATGACTGGACGCCTACCTATAAGTATGAATACACCTATACCGAAAGCGGTCTGGACAAAGACAACTACCAGTATATGTGGAGCGAGGACAGTCACGAGTGGATTCCCATCTCCCGGCACGTGGTCACCATGGAAGGCGGCAAGTTTGTCAGCTACCTGAACAGTTCCTACATCGCCGAGATGATTCCGGCCGAATGGAGAGACTATGAAAGAGGCGACTATACCTACAAGGCCGACACCGTGACCCTGACCGTTTCCTCTCCGGATTACATGGACGAAGGCTGGGTTGCCTCTTCCAAAAAAATCTACGTAACGGATGCCTATGGCAATCTGTTGCTGGATGAGAACTACAGTTGGAGTGACTGGGATTCCACCTGGGTCGGCAACTACAAGAATGAAACCGTTTTCGACCCGACCACCAACATCAGTGCACAGACCAGTTACAATTGGGACGAAAGCTCTCGCAGCTGGGTAGGCAATGAAAAGGAGGAATCATCTTACGATGAAAAAGGCCGCTTGACCATGGATGCCACCTACACCTGGGACAGCAGCATCCCCGGCTGGAGAGGTTACTCCAAAGACGAGTATCGTTTCGACGAATACGACAACACCATTTACCAGGCCAGCTATTACTGGGACTACAGCCAGAACAACTGGAGGGGTTCCAGCAGATATGAGTATGTCTATGACTCCGAAGGAGATCAATTGGGCTATACCTTTTATAGTTGGGACAGCTCGAAATCCGACTGGAAAGGTTATTCCAGGTCGTATAGCGAAAGCAACGACACCCTGGATTATTACGAATACTATCAGTGGGACTACGACAACTGGAGCTGGAAGGGCACACGCAAATCGGAAGTCCACCGCGACCGCTTCGGCAACACCATTTACTATGCCTACTATTACGACTGGCAGGATGGCGACTGGGTGGGCGACCGCAAAGGCAGCTACCTCTACGACGACTACGACCGTGTAGTCTACTCGGAACAGTATGATTGGGACAGCGACCACAAGAATTGGCGCGGTTCCGACAAGAAGGAATACGCCTATGCCGACAACACCAGCTACACCACCTCCATGCGGGCCTCCTATATATGGGACGAAGCCGCCTGGTGCTGGATCGGCGACTATAAGGAAGTATTCGAATATGATGCAGACGGCAAGCGCATCATGACCACTGAATATGAATGGGACAAGGCTGCTGCCGATTGGTATGGAACGTCGAAATATTCGCAGCAGACGACTTCTACGGCCGAGATGTTCCGCGATGTCACGACCAATTGGGTCTGGGACGCCACTGCCAAAGACTGGAAACTGGACACCCGTGTCACCCTCGAAGAGCATTTTATGCCCAATACCAGTCTTACCAGCTACGAACTGGATATCATGGAGAAATACAGGAACAACGCCTGGAGCATTGCCCATATCCTGAAGACGGTCTATACCTATAGCCCCACCACAGGTATCGAAGCTGCCAAGACAGCCACCTGGAAAGTAATGGCCGGTGAAGGTCAGATCAAGGTCGAAGGCGACAGCGAGCAGGCTGCCATCCGCATCCACTCGCTCTCCGGAAAGCAGGTAGCCGCCGCCCGTGGACAGATCAAAATCAACGTTCCCGCCGGCATCTATCTGGTCACCGTCGATGGCGAAACCCTGAAAGTAAGCGTCAGATAATCCTGCCGCCACCTATACGAAAAAGAGGACGAATCGTTTCGCCCTCTTTTTTTTATGGATGACGCCTGTCAAACCATTCGTTGTCCGGCCCGGATTGATATTCTTAATTGAAAGCCTCCGGCAGATAATAGCCTTCGGTCAGGTGGCGGTACTGGTCGGTATAAGAGCCTTGCCCATCGGCCACGGTGAGTTCCTCGCGCTGCACTGCCTCCAGGCGCTCACGGCCGAAACTCATCAGCACACGCTTGGGAGCCTTGCCTGCCACAGACAGCAGGCGGCAGGAGCGTTGCAGATACAGATGATATTCGTAGCAATACTCTTCGAATATCTCACCTGCTTCAAAGGGCAGGATCACCGAAAACAGCCCCGTAGGATGCAACAGAGGTGCCACACCGCGCACCAGGGTGGCAAAATCCAGGTCGTCGGCATGCCGGGCGAGGCTGCGGGCCTGGTTGATGGGCTTGAGGTCTTGCTTGAAGAAAGGGGGATTGCAGACAATCAGGTGGTATTCCCCTTCGGTTTTGAGGGGCAGATGCGACATGATTTCCGGAAAACTGCCCTGATACACCTGCACCGTTTCGGGCCAGGGACTGGCAGCCACATTCTGCACCGCCTGGAAAGCGGCCGGTATGTCCTTCTCGACAGCATCGATCAAGGCTTCGGGGTATTTCTGGGCCAGCATCAAGGCCACTACGCCGCTGCCGGTACCGATGTCCAGGATGCGGCGCTCCATCACATTGGCCACTTCGGGCGACACGGCCCAGGCACCCAGCGTCACACCATCCATGCCCACCTTCATCGCGCACTTGTCGTGGAAGATCTCAAAATGTCTGAATCGGAACGAAGGGGATGACATCTACTGCTGGTGTTTTTGATAATAATCGGCCCGGAAACTGACATAAAGCTCCACCAATGCCAGCAGCAACATCAGCACCAGCCAGCCGTTGTTGGAGATAAACATCAGATAGCCGGTCGCTATGACCAGGATGCCGCCGAAGGCATACATCCGGTTGAGCCGGCGAAGGCGGAAATCCTCCCCCCGGTAGGCAAACCGGGCCCGGTAAAACAAGTAGGCAGCCCCACCTGCGCAAAACAGGTATTTGCCCCAGCCCACATTTTCCATGACCAATACCACGGAGGCGATCATCAGAAGATAACCGGCATAGAGCAGCGCCTCGTATTTTTGCTGTGTTTTCATCAATCCTCTTCCAGGATAAAGATTTCCTCGTTGTCTTTCTTCATGAGATACTGCTCGCGGGCGATCTTCTCGATTTCCTGGGTGCCGATGCGCAGGTCTTCCAGTTGTTTTATGGCATCGTCACGCTCTTTCTCGTAGGCCTTGATCTCACGGCGGAGTTCCCGGGCCTGACGCTCGTAGTGACGACGGCGCAACAGGTTGTTCTTGTCGAAGAACAGCATCAAGATGGCAAACAGCACAATGACCGCGACATACTTGTTGGGCAAGTACGGCTTGATGCGGGCATATAGTTCTTTTAACTTGTTCATTTGAAAAGACTTCGGCCGACAAAAGAGGAAGCATGCCGTCTTTTGCGGCTTATGCTGCAAAGTAAAAGATTATTTTCCAAAAACCGATGGAAATCACCCCGGAATTGTTATCTTCGCAGACAAATTGACCGCTCATGGAAAATTATCTTGTCTCTGCCAGAAAATACCGTCCCGACACATTCCAGTCGGTGGTCGGCCAGCAGGCCCTGACCACCACCCTGCAACATGCCGTCAAGAACAACCAGCTGGCCCATGCCTACTTGTTCTGCGGCCCCAGAGGGGTGGGCAAGACCACCTGCGCCCGCATCTTTGCCAAGACCATCAACTGTCTGCATCCCAAGGAAAACGGCGAAGCATGCAACGAGTGCGAATCGTGCCGTGCCTTCAACGAACAGCGGTCGTACAACATCCTGGAGCTCGATGCCGCCTCCAACAACTCGGTCGATGACATCCGTGCCCTGACCGAGCAGGTGAGGATTCCTCCGGTACTGGGCAAATACAAGGTCTATATCATCGACGAGGTGCACATGTTGTCGCAAGGCGCCTTCAATGCCTTCCTCAAAACGCTGGAAGAGCCGCCTTCATACGCCGTCTTCATCCTGGCCACCACCGAGAAGCACAAGATCATCCCCACCATCCTGTCGCGTTGCCAGATCTATGATTTCCATCGCATCAGTGTGGGCGATATTCAGCAATACCTGCAGTTTGTAGCCCAGTCGGAAAACATCGCCTACGAGCCCGAAGCTCTCAACATCATCGCCATGAAGGCCGACGGCGGCATGCGCGACGCCCTGTCGGTCTTTGACCAGGTGGCCAGTTTTGGCGAAGGGAAGATCACCTACAAGGGGGTCATCGAGAACCTGAACATCCTCGACTACGACTACTATTTCCAGCTCATCGATGCCGTGCTCCGGCACGAGACCGCCCAGGCCCTGCTGCTCCTTGACCAGGTGCTCAGCCTGGGCTTCGAAGGCCAGTATTTCATGACCGGCCTCAGCACCCATCTGCGCGACCTGCTGGTTTGCAAAGATGCGCGCACCCTGCCGCTGCTCGAAGTGAGCGACAGTATCCAGGCCCGATACCGGCAGCAAGCCGAAGCCTGCTCGTTCCGCCTGCTGGTCGAAGCGCTGAAACTGACCAACGAATGCTCCCTGCAATACAACCAAAGCAAAAACAAACGACTGTTGGTCGAGCTCTGCCTCATCCGCCTCTGCCAGTTGGGAGAGCCCGATCCCGACGGCGGCAAAGGAAAAACTGCGCCGCTCAGCCCCGTAACGGCTGCTCCGGCACCCGCCAGCGCCCCGACGGCAAAACCAGCTGCAACGGTTGCCCAAACCCCCGGCAGCGCCCAGCCATCGGCTCAAACGCCTGCGCCCGCTCCGGTTCAGACTGCGCCCGCTCCCCAACCCGCTGCTGCAGCCCCGGCACCGGCGGCACAACCCACATCCCATCGGCCGGCTGCCACCGCTCCCAGGCGTCCTACATCTCTTTCCATCAACCGGTCGGCCCAGCAGGCCGCCCCTGCCCCCGTCCAGGAAGCTGCCCCTGCGCCCGAAGAAAACCAGCCCTTCGACACTCCGCAACTGGCTCAAGTCTGGATAGCCTATGCCAACACCATCAAGGACGATCCCCAGATCAGTTCGGCCATGATCGCCAATCCGCCCGAAAAGACAGGCGACACCGATTTTGAATTTGTCGTTTTCCACCCCAACATGGAAAAGCGCATGCTCGAAATCAAACCCCAGATCGAGCAATACCTCCGCCAGCAACTGCACAACAGCCATGCCAGCCTGCAGGTGCGCGTCAGCGTCGGAGACGAAAAAAAGAAGGCCCTGACTCCTCAGGACCAACTTAATGCTATGTTGGAGAAAAACCCCTCCTTTGCCTCGTTGAAAAACCAGCTCGGTCTGGAAATGGACTAAATACGGTGGCTCAACTGGGCCATCTCCATGGCAGTATAGGCTGCCTCCACTCCCTTGTTGCCATAGATACCTCCGGCACGATCCAGCGACTGCTGCATGTCGTCGGTGGTGAGCAGACCGAAAATGACGGGCACCTGGCCCCGGGCATTCAGTTCTGACAGGCCTCGCGTCACCCCCTGGCAGACATAGTCGAAATGAGGCGTGCCGCCGCGTACCACACAGCCCAGGGCGATGATGGCATCGGCCCTCTGGCCGGAAGGACGCTCCATGAGCCGGGCGGCGGCATAGACCAGTTCAAAACTGCCCGGCACGGGGAACACACGGATATGATCCTGTGGAACGCCTTGGGATGTCAGGCAATCGACCGCCCCCTCCAACAATTTGTCGGTCACGGGCTCGTTCCATTTAGAAACAACGATGTCGAAACGCAAGGCCGCGACATCGTGCAGGGTAGAGCTGTCAAACTCCGAGAGGTTCTTGGTGGCCATCCCGGATTATTTTAAAAGTTTGGCGCGCTCGATGTATTTGTCCACCTCGGAACCCTCCTGGGTAAGGGGATATTCCTCCTTGATGGTCTGATAGACCTTCAAGGCGGCGGCATAGTTGCCCAGCGACTCATAGGCCAGGCCGGCCTTCATCAGATAGATCGGAGCCAGCAGATTGTTGTGGACCTTGCCAGCCTTCTCGAAATAGCCGACAGCCTTGGCTGTCTCGCCCAGTTCGACATAGCAGTCGCCCACAGCGCCAACCAGGGCCGGCGACACCATGATGTCTTTGGCTTTGACCTGCTTCAGGTAGCTGACGGCCGTCTCGAAATCGCCCTGGTTCTTGTAGCACAGACCGATATAAGCCTTGGCCAGCTTGGCCGATTTGGTGTGCTTGTAATCGCTGACAAACTGTTCGAAGCCGACGAAATCCACGCCGTCGCCGTTCAGTGCCAAATCGAAGGAATCGGCAGCGAAATAGCTTTCACCGCGGAAGAGCTGCTCGGCAGCCGCCAGGTTGCGGGGAGCCACCACCTTGTTATTATACAGGACAATGCCTGCCACAATCACCAGTACAGCGACCAAAGCGATGAGCAGCATGTTCTGGTTCTTCTCGATAAACTGTTCCGAACGGGAAAGTGCCTCACCGACATTTTTCTCCAATTCTTCGTTCTTGTTCTCCGGCTTGGAGACTACTTTCTTATTTGCCATATTGATAAACCTTTTTTGCGCCGCAAAATTAATGATTTTTGTTTGTAATGCAAAGATACAGCAAGCCGAGTCCAATCGCAAATTAATTTGCGATTGCAGGGCTTTGCGGCCTGCGTCCGCCCAAAGCTCGCTTTGGCAAGGGCGCAGAACGGAAAGACCGTAATGCAAACTGTCCAAGTTTGCATTGGCGAGGCGCAGCTATCTCCTGCGCCGCGAAGCGCAGCGAGTGGCGCGAAAGATAGCACAAACTGAGCCATGTATTTTAATCCAAAACGCAATAAAAAAAAATCATTCCGTTATTAATTTACCCAGCCACCATTTAATTCAAACTGATATGGAAAAGTGCTCATATTTTAAAAAGGTTTCGCAATGCTTGATGCTGATTGTCTCCATCGAAATCATTATCAAAGTTGTAGCTCATTTGTTACCTGTTATCAACCTGCGTTTTATGTATGGAATCTATCCATGGGATATTCTCACATTCTATGCCATGGCAATCTTTTTTTGGGTGTATTACCTTGTAAGGTCAAAAGAAAAAACAGTGTTTTTCTTATTTATGTGTTTCGCCTGCATTGTCTCCATAGTTCTGTCTGTGCTGTTTATGGAACCGGAAATAAGGGCTTCGTTGCTCTATGATATTAGACCATATGGGCCAAAACTGTTGGGAGACTGGCTGTATGATAACATTCACCCATGGCCATTTGGACTTGATTTACTGCTTTTTTGTCCATCATCAGTGATTTTGTCACTAATTTATGGAATCAAGAAAAAAGACTTTCTTCCAATGGTTGTCAGTGTGACCAATACGCTGATAGTCCTCTTTATGGGAGAGTGGTTGCTTTAGACAAAAAAGCCAGAGTACGCCTTGGGATAACAGACATAAATCCTTATTTTTGCGTCACTATGCATCTACAGTCGCTCGACATACTCAACTTCAAGAACATCAAAGAGGCTCATGTGACGTTTTCGCCCTATCTGAACTGCTTTTTCGGGCAGAACGGACAAGGCAAGACCAATGTGCTGGATGCGGTGTATTTCCTGTCGTTCTGCAAGAGCCATACCAATGTGCTCGATTCGCAGGTCATCGCCCATGAAGCCGACTTTTTGATGCTACAGGGCCTCTACGAGGGAGAAGGGGAGAAACACGAATACTATTGCGGCATCAAACGCCGGCAGAGAAAAGTGTTCAAACACGACAAAAAAGCCTACGAACGGCTGTCGGAGCACATCGGCCAACTGCCGCTGGTGATGATCTCGCCCGGCGACGAGCGCCTGATACGCGAAGGCAGCGATGAGCGGCGCCGCTTCATCGACATGGCCATCTCGCAGTACGATCCGCAATACATGCGGGCGCTGGTGAGCTACACCGCGGCACTGCAGCAGCGCAATGCCATGCTCAAAGACGAAGGGCACCACTACGAGGACGCACTCTACGAACTGTACGAAAGCCAGATGGCCTTCCATGGGGAGGAGATTTTCCGCAAAAGACAGCAATTCATCGAGCAATTCATCCCCCTTTTCAACCAACAATATCGGCAGATCTCCCAACAGCAGGAGCAGGTGGGGCTCAGTTATTCCTCCCACCTGAGCCAAGGGCCCCTGGAGCCGCAGCTCCAAGCCTCCCGGGCCAAGGATCGCCTGCTGGGATTCAGCACCAAAGGCATCCACAAGGATGACCTGGACATCACCATGGACGGCTGGCCCGTGAAGCAGGTTGCCTCGCAGGGGCAGTGCAAGACCTGTCTGATTGCCATGAAACTGGCCCAGGCTGAATTTCTCAAACAGAAGGGCACGCATGCGCCCATCCTTCTGCTCGACGACATCTTCGACAAACTCGACCAACAACGGGTGGAAAACATCATCTCGCTGGTGTCGCAGGAAGCCTTCGGACAGATTTTCATCACCGACACCCACTACGAGCACCTCTCACGCATACTCCAGCAATCGGGGCGGCCCTACAAAGTGTTCCAAATCGAAAACGGGGACATCCACCCCTACCAGACTGCATGAAGCGCCGCAATTCACAGACCCTGGCCGAGGTGCTGCCACATGTTTTGAAAGTCCAGCACCTGGATGTCCGGCTCAACGAAGTCAGGCTCATCAAACTGTGGCCCGAGGTGGTGGGCAAGAGCCTGGCCGACCAGACCGAAAACCTGTATGTCAAGAACGGTGTGCTGCACCTGCACGTGCGTTCGGCCATCGTCCGCAACGAGCTGATGCTCATACGCCAGTCGCTCGTTGAGAAGCTCAACGAGGCAGTCGGCGCCCCGACTGTGCACGACATCGTGCTGAGATAAATAAAAACAGAAGGCTTAGCCCACCAGCGAGCCGATATTGGTGGCAAACAGCTTGACGGCGATGGCCAGCAGGATGATGCCGAAGAACTTGCGGATGATGTAGATACCGCCACTGCCCAGGATCTTTTCAATAAAGCCGATCGACTTGAGGACAGCAAAAATGAACACCATGTTCAGCACCAGGGCTATCATGATATTGACCGTGTGATATTCGGCTTTCAGGGCCAGCAAAGTGGTGAACGAACCGGCTCCGACGATCAACGGGAAGACCAGCGGCACAATGGTGGACATTCCCTTGGGACTGTCGTCGTACTTGAAAAGATGTATCTCGAATATCATTTCCAGTCCAATGGCGAAAATCACAATGGAACCCGCCACAGCGAACGACTGGATGTTGACTCCGAACAAGGACAGGACTCCGTCTCCTGCAAAATAGAAGCCGGCCAGCAGCACCAGGGAGATCAAAGTCACCTTCATGGCAGGTATCTTGCCAGTTCTACGCTGTAAATCAACGATAATGGGGATCGATCCGATGATATCCAGGATAGCAAACAGAACCACGAAGGCTCCGACGATTTCTTTAATGTTGATGGCCATAATGTCTTTTCTTAATCAGGGTTCCAAATTTTGCGCGAAAGTAATCACTTATTAAAAAAGATGTGCTACTTTCGCATGAAAAAATTTTCCATGTTTTCACGATGAAGAAAATCAAACCTATTTTACTCATGTCTATCCTCGTTGCAGGGCTGACTGCCTGCTCAGAAAAGAACCCTCTGTTGGAGAATTACCAGACCTGGCGCGACACCCCGCCATTTGCCGAAGTCAAAACCTGCCACCTTGTCCCCGCCTATGAGGAGGCCATCCGACGGCACGACCAGGAAATCCAGGCCATCGTCGCCCAAACCGAAGCCCCCGATTTTGCCAACACCATCGAAGCCCTGGAACTGTCGGGCAAGCTCATCAGCCGCATCGACGCCGTTTTCGGCACGCTGACCAACAACGAAATGGACGATGAGCTGATGGCTGCCGAGGAAAAAATCACCCTGATGCTGTCAGAGCACTTCAATGCCATCACACTGAACGAGGGACTGTTCGATCGCGTCCGCCAGGTCTATGAAAAGCGTCACGACCTGGGTCTGAACGCCGAGCAGCTGCGTCTGACCGAAGAAACCTACGAAGACTTCCTTGAGAGAGGCTCCACACTGCAAGGGGCAGACCGCGAGAAATACCGCAGCCTCAGCACCCGGCTCGACAACCTGACCATGACTTTCGGACAGAACAGCTTGAAAGCCACCCATGCCTTCAGCCGGGTTTTCACCGACAAGGAGGAATTGTCGGGTCTGCCCGACGATGAAATGGCCATTGCCGCCGAAAAAGCCCGCAAGCAGGGCAAGGAGGGTTGGCTGTTCGACCTGACGGCTCCCAGTTACGGCGCCATCATGAAATATGCCGACCGCCGCGATGTCAGGGAGCAATTCTATATGGCCTACAACCAGCGGGCTGTCGGCGGTGAGTTTGACAATCTGCAGGTCATCAAGGACATTGTCAACACCCGCATGGAAATCGGCCAGTTGATGGGCTATCCCGACTATGCTTCCTATGCCCTGAGACGCAAGATGGCCGGAAAAGTCGAAAACGTCTATCAGATGCTCGACCAATTGCGTGCGGCCTATCGGCCGGTAGCGGTGAAGGAGCACCAAGCCATCCAGGAGTTCATCAACCAGACCGAGCCCAAGCCCTTCAAATTGGAGCCCTGGGATTGGAGCTACTATTCAAACAAACTGAAAACCAAATTGTTCGATCTCAACGATGAGATGCTCAAGCCCTATTTCGAACTGGAGCATGTCAAGAAAGGGGTCTTCGGACTGGCCACCCGGCTCTATGGCATCACCTTCGTCAAGAATCCCGACATCCAGGTCTGGAACAAAGACGTGGATGCCTACGAAGTATTCGATGAAAACGGCGATTTCATGGCGGTGATCTATACAGATTTCTTCCCGCGTGAGAGCAAGCGTTCGGGCGCCTGGATGAATGACATCAAGGCACAGAGCAATGTCAACGGCCAGCGCGAATATCCCTTCGTCACACTGTCGATGAACTTTACCCTGCCTACGGCCGACAAGCCTTCGCTGCTCACCTTCGACGAAGTGACCACCTTCCTGCACGAGTTCGGACACGGGCTGCACGGCATGCTTTCCAATGTGACCTACGCCTCCCTGGCGGGCACCAATGTCGATCGCGACTTT
This sequence comes from Bacteroidales bacterium, assembly GCA_017446025.1. Classification (GTDB taxonomy): domain Bacteria; phylum Bacteroidota; class Bacteroidia; order Bacteroidales; family UBA1402; genus UBA1757. The sequence continues at coordinate 55,303 of JAFSRR010000095.1, forward strand.
GTCGAGATGCCTTCGCAGATCATGGAAAACTGGGCCTACGAAAAAGAATTCCTGGACAGTGTCGCCATCCATTATCAGACGGGCGAACCCATTCCCATGGAGCTGATCGGGAAGGTCAGGGATGCGGGCAATTTCAACGTGGGCCGCGACTGCTGCCGCCAATTGTCGTTCGGCTATCTGGACATGGCCTACCACACCATCCACGAGCCGCTCCAGGGCGATGTGGCCGCCTTCGAACGTGAGGCCTGGAAGTCGGTCGATCTGCTGCCCATGCCTGTGTCGTGCTGCATGAGCCCCACCTTCACGCACCTGTTCAGCGGTGGTTACGCAGCCGGGTACTACTGCTACAAATGGTCGGAGATTCTGGCCTTCGACGCCTACGATCACTATACCGAGCATGCTGTTTTCGACCGGGAACGGGCGGCCTCCTTCAGGGAAAACATCCTGTCGAAGGGCAACACCAAGCCCGCTGCCGAGCTTTACGAAGCCTATCGCGGCCAACCGGCCACCATCGATGCCATGCTCAGACATAACGGAATCAAATAATATGGACAAACAAACCTCTTTGGATCAACGCTATATGCGCATGGCCCTGATCTGGGCCGAGAATTCCTACTGTCAGCGGCGCCAGGTGGGCGCCCTCATGGTCAAGGACCACCGCATCATCTCGGACGGATACAACGGCACACCTTCGGGTTTTGAAAACATCTGCGAGGATGAAAACTACAAGACCAAACCCTATGTGTTGCACGCCGAGGCCAATGCCATCACCAAAATAGCCCGCTCGCACAACAGCAGCGACGGGGCCACCATCTATGTCACGGCCTCGCCCTGCATCGAATGTGCCAAACTCATCATCCAGGCCGGCATCCGACGGGTGGTCTTCGGAGAAACCTACCACACCGACGACGGCATCCGGCTGCTCGAACGAGCCGGCATCGAGGTGGTATTCTGTGACAAAAACGCGCTTTAACCTTCTTTCCTATGAAACCGACGACACGAAAAACCATTGTCATCATCTGCTGCGTCCTGCTACTTACCATGGCCGGGAGGATGGTCTATCGGACAGCCTTCCAGATGGCCTCATGGGGACACGCACCCGTGAAAAGCTACCTGACACTGAACAAACTGGATGCCCTGCTCAACCTGGTATCGTCCAAATATGTCGAAGATGTCGATGAAAAGGCCATTATCGAACACCTGATCCCCCAGGTGCTGTCGGAACTGGATCCCCATTCGACGTACATTCCGGCCAAAGAGATGGAGAAGACCAACGAAGAGATCGAAGGCTCCTTCAGCGGCGTGGGCATACAGTTCAACATCCGCGAGGACACCATCCGCGTCATTGCCGTGGTCAACGGCGGTCCGGCCGAGAAAGCCGGCATGAAGGCGGGCGACTGCATCGTGACGGTCGAGGACAGTGTCTTTGTGGGTAAGGACATCAACAACGATCTGGTGATGAAAACCCTGCGTGGCAAGAAAAACACCAAGATCAAAGTGGGAGTCAAACGGCAAGGGACACAAGACATCCTCGACTATGTGCTCACACGCGACGACATCCCGGTAAACAGTGTGGATGCCAGCTACAAGATAGGCGACAATATCGCCTACATCAAGATTGGCAACTTCTCACGCACCACCTACAACGAATTTTTGAACATCATCAACCATAAAAAGTCGCAGGAGGGCTGCGACCGCATCATCATCGACCTGCGCAGCAACCCCGGCGGGCTGATGGGAGCCGCTTTGGGCATCCTCAACGAACTGCTGCCCAAAAACCGCCTGATGCTCTATGTGGAAGGCCGATCCTACCCCCGCGAGGAGAGTCGCTCCGACGGCAAGGGATCTTTCCAGCAGATGCCGGTAGTGGTACTGACGGACGAATGGTCGGCTTCGGCCAGTGAGATTGTGGCCGGGGCCCTGCAGGATAACGACCGCGCCTATATCGTCGGACGGCGCACCTACGGCAAAGGGCTGGTCCAGCAACAGATTCCCTTCAAGGACGGCTCGGCGGTACGCCTGACCGTGGCCCACTACTACATCCCCTCCGGCAGGAACATTCAAAAGCCCTATACCAAAGGCCATTTCGATGACTACGAAAAAGACCTGTCGAACCGCTACGAAAGAGGCGAATTCGGCAGCCTGGACAGCATACAGGTCAACGACAGCCTCCGGTTCGAAACCCGGAGCGGACGCATCGTCTATGGCGGAGGCGGCATCATTCCCGACTATTTCGTGCCCATCGACACGACCGCTGTCAGCCCTTGGTTTGCCACTGTTGTCAACAAGAACCTGGTCTATCTCTATGCCGCCAACTATGCCGACCGCCATCGCAGGGAACTGGACCAGTGCAAAACGGTCGGTGAGTTGCGCCGCCAACTGGACCGACAGCCCATTGCCGCCGACTTCGTGGCCTACGCCAGGAGCAAAGGCGTAAAAGGCCAACCGCAGGATATCGAAGCCGACAAAGAAGAGCTGCTTATCCAAGTTTACGCATACATTGCCCGAAACATTTTGGGAGACAACGAGTTTTGGGAGATTGCCCAGGAGAAGGACCAGACCTTGCTCAAGGCCGTTGAACTGATCAAAGACCTGGGCACTGATGTAGGACGTCCATGACAAGCTGCAGCGAAGAAAAAAGGGCACTGCGCCGGGAGATACGCCAGCGCAAACAATTGGTGTCGGAGGTAGAGAAAGCCCGACTGTCGCATCTGCTTTGCCAGCAGGTGGAGGCCTTGCCCGTATGGCAGGAAGCCCGTACCGTGCTGCTCTACCATGCCCTGGGCGACGAAGTCTCCACCCAGGATCTGTTGCAGCGCTGGGCCGGTCAGAAGACCCTGCTGCTGCCCGTGGTCGATGGCGACGACCTGCTGCTCAAACCCTACCGGCCGCAGGCAGCGATGACGCCCAACCGATGGGACATTCTCGAGCCCACGACCGACACCGAGGTCTTTTCCGACTATCAGGCCATCGACCTGGCACTGATCCCCGGCATGGCCTTCGATGCCGACGGGCACCGGCTGGGACGGGGCAAGGGTTATTACGACCGCCTGCTCCCCAAGCTTTCCTGCCCGACCATAGGGATATGTTTTCCCTTCCAAAAGGTCGAAAAAATACCCGTTGAACCTTGGGATATTCCGGTGCAACGGGTACTTTAAGCGGGGGCTACCGATCATTATTTCTTCTTGGCGGGCTTGGCCGCTGCTTTCGCGGGCTTGGCTGCTGCCTTGGGCTTGGCTGCTGCTTTCGCAGGCTTGGCCGCTTTGGCCGTCTTGCCGCCCGAACGCCTGAGCTGACGCACCTCCTTCTCCAGGGAAGCGATGGTCTTCTCCTGATTCTCGATGGTGGTGAGCAGCGAGTTGAGCTCCTCATTGTCGACCGTCGAAGGATACTGGGCCTCGACACGTTCCATAAAGTCGCTCAACACATTCATATAATTGGTGAAGGCATCGAAGGGCGAGTCGTAGGGACTGAAATATTTGTACAGGCCGCCGTCGGTAAACTGCTTGGTGCTCATATAGAAGAAATGGTCACTGGTCTGCAGGTAGTTCCAATCCTGGCGCAGGCGGTGGTCCTTGCACAGGCGCACACGCTCGGACACGCTGTAGAGCTTGTTCAAGGCTTCGCGCTGGAGGTCGTTGCCCATCCACGAACTCAGGTCGTTCTCTTCATCGGCCCAGGAGATTGGGTTGGGCATGCTGATCGGACCGACGGCTTTCAGTTTCAGGGCCACCTCGGAAGGTGTCAGAAACTCGATTCCCTGCTTCAGGGCGAAGGTGGGCAGGGCGCGCAGGAATTCGAAGATGCCGCTCTCACGAGGCTGCAGGTTGCCGAAGGTCTCGTAGTTCATGAACAGATTGACCACCTGCTCGTTGTCGGGCGTGCGGGCGATCCAGTCGATGAACTTGTCGGCCGTCAGGGGATATTCGCTCCAGTCGTAGTTGGAAAAACGGAAAGCCACATCGTCGCTCAGTTTGTTGTTCTTGAGCAGGATCTTCAGATTGGGGTTGGTGGCACTCTGATAGACAAAGTTGGGGCTCTTCCAGCCCAAAACAGCCTTGGCACCGTCGGTAATCACCGTCTTGAAGCCCAGCGAATATATAATATCACCGATTTCATCGGAATAAATCAGCTCCGTATTGCGGAAAGCCTTGGGCTTGACGCCGAACAGACGTTCGATGTGTTTCTGCTGCTGTTTGACCTGCAGACGGAATTCATCTTCGTCCATGACCGACGAGAGCGAATGGGCATAGGTCTCGGCCAGGAATTCGACACAGCCTGTCTTGGCCAGGGCCTGGAAACTCTCGATGACTTCGGGCGCATACTGTTCCAACTGGTCGAGCGCCACACCGGAAATGGAAAAGGCCACCCGCAGTTTGCCGCCGTGGGCCTTGATCAGTTCCAGCAGCAGTTCGTTGGCAGGCAGGAAGGAACTGGCGGCCACCCGCTGCATGATCTGCTCGTTGGTGAAGTCATCATAATAGTAATGATCCTCTCCGATGTCGAAAAAACGGTATCTTTTCAGACGGAAGGGCTGATGAATCTGGAAGTAAAAACAAATCGTCTTCATAATGTATGCTGTTTGATTATTATCGTCCTAATACCTGATCGTAGATTTTCCTGACCTTCTGGCCGGCATATTCCCATTTGATTTCATCGACCTCGGCCTTGCCCTGTTCACGCAGGTACTTGTACATAGCCGGGTAGGTGACGATGGAATAGATGGCATCGGCAATGGCGTCGATGTCCCAGTAGTCGGTCTTGATGACATTGTCCAGGATTTCGGCGCAACCCGACTGTTTGGAAATGATCGATGGCACGCCCACCTGCATGGCCTCGAGCGGGGAGATGCCGAAAGGCTCCGACACCGAAGGCATGATATACACGTCGCTCGATTTGAGCATGGTGTAGACCTGCTTGCCTTTCTGGAAACCGGGGAAGTGAAATTTGTCGGCGATGCCGCGCTTGGCGGCCAGCCGGATCATGGCATCCATCATGTCGCCGCTGCCGGCCATGACAAAACGCACCTTGTCGGTCTTCTGGAGCACCCGGTAGGCGGCCTCCACGAAGTATTCAGGGCCTTTCTGCATGGTGATACGGCCCAGGAAGGTCACAATCTTCTGCTGCGTGTGCCGGATGGGTTCGATTTCCTCGATCTCGCGACTCACCGGCTCGACGGCATTGTGGACCGTGCTTACCTTGGCGGGATCCTGATGATAGTTGTTGATGACCGTGTTGCGCGTGAGGTTGCTCACACAGATGATGTGGTCGGCGTTGTCCATACCGTCCTTCTCGATGCGATAGACATCGGGGTTGACATTGCCGCGGCTGCGGTCGAAATCGGTGGCGTGGACATGGATCACCAGCGGCTTGCCCGTCACGCTTTTGGCGTGGATGCCGGCCGGATAGGTGAGCCAGTCGTGCGAATGGATGATGTCAAACTCTTCGGTGCGGGCAATGACTCCGGCGCAGATGGAATAGTTGTTGATCTCTTCCAGCAGGTTGTCGGGATAGCGGCCCGAAAATTCGATGCAGCCCAGGTCGTTGGTGTAGAGATACCTGAAGTCGGCGTAGATATGCGAGCGCAGATCGTAGTACTGCTGGGGCGACATATACGAGCCGAAACGCTTCTCAAGCGTGTCCCAGTCGATGTCGCGCCACACCACCGGGGTGTTGCAGGCGCCGATGATTTTCAAAAAACTCTGGTCCTCGTCACCATGAGGCTTGGGGATGACAAAAGTGATGTCCATGTCGGGTTGCAGGGCCATGCCTCTGGTCAACCCGAAACTGGCGGTGCCCAAACCGCCCAGGATATGCGGGGGAAACTCCCACCCAAACATCAATGCTCTCATCGCTTGCTTATAATTGTACGGTGTTTTCGGATAATTTCTTAACCATCTGTTTGATTCTCAGCACCTCGGCTACGCTCATGGCAAAGGCGATACCGCCGCGGCCACGATAGGGGGGATTGCCGTCGAAGAGCTCTGAGATGGAGGTGACGCCACGGTCGGTCAAGTCGTCTTCAAACTCATAGAGACAACGCTCGGCAAAACTCAAACCGCTGATGCGGTAGATCTTCAGATAGGCTTCCAGATAGGGGCCCATCAGCCAAGGCCAGGCCGTGCCCTGGTGGTAGGCCCAGGTGCGCCGGTTTTCGGGGCCTTCGAAAATGGGATTGTAGCCCATGCTCTTCGGACTGAGCGTGCGCAGGCCCTTGGGCGTGAGCAGCTCTTTGGTGACGATGTCCAGCACCTGCTTTTTCTGCATCTTGTCCAGGGGAGAATAGTCGAGCGAAGCGGCGAAGATCTGGTTGGGACGCACACTCCAATCGACATAGTCGCCATCGACATAGTCGTAGAGATAACCGTAGCCGTTACGGAAGACATTGACAAAGGAGGCACCGGCCTTGGCGGCCAGGCTTTCGAGATTGTCGGCCACGAAGCTCTCACTGCGGTCACGGGCCACATCGGCGGCGTAGCGCAGGGCGTTGTACCAAAGGGCGTTGAATTCGACCAGATAGCCGCTGCGCGGTACCAGGGGCTTGCCATACATGGTCGAGTTCATCCACGAAACGGGTTTGTCCTTGCCGAAGGTGTGGACCAGGCCGTTGTCGTGGACAAAGAGGTTGGGATGGCGCTGGTTGATGATATAGTCCATGGCGTCGAGCACCAGTGAACCGTATTTTTCGACAGCGGCGGCGCGGCCCTGGTCCTTGCCGTATTGCTGGATGGCCCAGATCATCCACAACAGTACGTCGGGGGCATCTATCTCGGTGATGTCGCAATCGAGCGGACGACCTTCCATGAAATTTCGGACTCCTTTTTCGGCCGTTTCCATGATGGCGGTGAACAGACCGGGATCCTCGGCCGAGAGCGTGCATCCGGGCAGGGCGACAAACATGTCGCGGGCGCGGCATTCAAACCAGGGATAGCCGGCCAACAGGTAGCGCTGTCCGTCTTTCTGCTTGTTGTAGAACTGATAGGCGGCCGATTTCAGGCAGTTGGTAAAACTGGTACGGGGCTTGCGCATGGCTTTCTCGGCATCGAAGGTTTTCTTCATGCTGGCGGGCGACATGGGCGACAGACCGGCGGCGAAGACGATGCTCTGCCCTTTTTTGATAGGCATCTCGAAGGTGCCGGGGACAAAGAGGTCTTCCTGGTATTCATAGCCGCGTTCCTGCTCCTTCATGTATTCGATGTTGCGATACCAGTCGGGAGTGTAGTCGAAGGCATTCTTCGACGAAAACTGCATATAAAGCTCGGGATAGCCCGGATACAGGCACATCTTGATGCCGTTGGGCACCTCTTCGTACGATTTGTTGATCTGGGAGTTCTCGTGGCAAAGGGCATTGGTGTCGCGGAAGGCCAGGAAGGGTTTGAAACGCAGACGCGTGGGGGAATGGGCCTCCAACAGGGTATAACGGATCAGTATCCTGTTCTCGAACGACATGAACAGCTTCTCACGGGCCAGGATGACACCGCCCACTCGATAGATGGTGGTAGGGATGTCGTCGCACTCAAACTGGCGGATGTATTTGTGACCCTTGGGGCTGTAATGGTCGCCGGGATACTTGTGCAGCCCCAGGTTGAATTCGGCACCGTGCTGGATGACCGTGGCGTCCAGCGACGACATCAACACATGGTTGCGGCCGCCGAACCCCGACAGGGGCACTACCAGCAAACCGTTGTATTTACGGGTGTTGCAATCCACAATGGTGGAATAGCTGTAAGCACCCGATTTGTTGGCCTGCAGCATTTCCTTGGTGAGGGATTGCTGCAGATTCACCATCAAAGCTTTGTCAAATTTCAGATAACTCATACGCAGCTTGTTATATATGTGACAACGAAAGTACGATTATTTATTCAATTCCAAAAATAATGGTATACAATTTTTTGGTGTTTAGGGCGGACTTGCACTATATTTGTTCCCACAAAACGGGAATTATGGAAGACAAGAAAAAAGAACTCAACCTGGTGGATGTCCTGTCACTTTGCTGGCAAGCCATCAAGAAGGCTTTCATGTGGGGTATCGGCATTCTGGGCTGGTGCCTGAGGATGTTTTACCAGAAAAAATGGCTCATGCTCGTGTGCCTGGTCGCCGGACTGGCCTGGGGCTACTGGTCGGTACGCCAATACAACCCCCACCGTTCGGGATTCGGTCTCAACTCCTTCTGCAAACAGCCCTACTACGCTGTAGAGCAAGTCAGGGAAGCCGGCAAGCACTGCGGCCGCGATCTGGCCAAGTTCCTCGACATCGACTCCGCCGTCGCCGCCCAGGTCATCAGCATCGAACCCTATTATGTAGTGGACATCGACCGCAACTCCACCATCGATATCATCGACTACAAAGAGCGCTTCCGCACCGACTCGCTGGTTTACACCTGGTCCATCACCCAGTTCTATGTCGAGGTGATTTCCCGTCGCGACAGCGTCGTGCCCATCGTGCGCCAGGCCTTGCTCGACAAACTGAACGCCTCTTATGTGCTCTATGACCCCTGGAAAATCAACATAGACAACGAAAACCGCTGGATACAGGTGCTCAACGACGAGCTGCACCGTATCGACTCGTTGCAGGCCCTCGCCTACCAGGACAACCGGCTCATCCCCACCATCGTCAAACGGAACGAACCCAACAACGAGCAGACCTATGCCAGCGAGAGCCGGATACAGTCGCTCACCCGGGAAAAATCCATGCTGATGAACTACATCAACGCCCATGAGATCCGTATGAAAAACCTGTCGTACGGTCCCATCAGCGCCACCACTCCCATCGTCTATCAAGGGGAGATGCGTTCCCTCAAGGTCGAAATGATCAAATATGGTGTGTTGGGTATCATCCTCGGTTTGGGCATCATCCTGCTTGGCAAGTATTGGAAGGCCATCATCGCCTACCTCAGCAAGAAAGACGAATAGGCCCGATTCCATCGGTAAAAACAGCGTGCCCCGGAAGTCTTGGACGACCTCCGGGGCACTGCTTTTATTCAACGGCAGCGGGCTGTTCAGATGCCCAGCGACTGCTTGATGGCCTCGATCTTGGCATCGGCGGCAGCACCGGCCTTGTCGTAGTCGGCACGGGTCTTCATCTCGGTGCGGACCTCCATGTAGAACTTGATCTTCGGCTCCGTGCCCGAAGGACGTACCGACACCTTGGTCTTGTCGGCCGTGAAGTATTGCAGCACATTGGAAGGTTCGGGCATGGACAGGTCCCAGACTTCGCCCGTCTGGGGCTTGCAGGCCTTCAGGGTCTTGAAGTCCTTGATGAGCACCACGGGCGAACCGGCCAGTTCTTTGACCGGATGGGCGCGGTAGTTGTCCATCATGGCCTGGATCTCTTCGGCGCCGCTCTTGCCCTTGCGGACGATGGAAATGCCTTTTTCCTTGGAATAGCCGAATTCGAGATAAATGTCCAGCAATTGTTCATACAGCGATTTGCCCTGATCCTTGGCGTAGGCCAGTACCTCGGCAATCATGGCTGCGGCCGAGACAGCATCCTTGTCGCGGACAAAGTCCTCAACCAGGAAGCCGTAGCTTTCCTCGCCGCCGCAGATGAATTCCTTCTTGCCTTCCTGCTGCAGCATGACCGAAGCAATCCATTTGAAGCCGGTATAGACATCATATATTTCCACACCGTAGCGATCGGCCATGTCCTTGAGCAACTCAGTGGTGACGATGGTCTTGACCATATACTGGTTGCCATTGAGCTTGCCGTTCTCCTTCCAGCGCTTGAGCAGATAATTGGTGATGAGCAGGGCATTTTGGTTGCCGCTGACCAGTATCCACTCGTTCTTGTCGTTCTTGACGGCGATACCCAGGCGGTCGGCATCCGGGTCGGAAGCCATGACGATGTCGGCATCCACCTCCTTGGCTTTGGCGATGGCCATGGCCAGGGCGGCAGGTTCCTCGGGATTCGGAGAAACCACCGTGGGGAAATCACCGCTGATGACATTCTGCTCGGGCACAGAGATGACGTTGTTGAAGCCCAGGGTCTGGAGGCAGCGCGGGATCACCTTGATACCGGTGCCGTGGATGGGGGTATAGACAATCTTCAGGTCTTTGTGACGGGCGATGGCCTCGGGAGACATGGACACCTTGGTGATTTTATCGATATAAACCTTGTCAACTTCCTCACCGATGATGGTGATGAGCGACTTGTCGCCTTTGAATTTGATGTCCTCCACCCGTTTGATGGCATTGACTTCGGCGATGATGTTCCGATCGTGGGGAGCCACCACCTGGCCGCCATCGTCCCAATAGGCCTTGTAACCGTTGTACTCCTTGGGATTGTGCGATGCCGTCAGGATGATACCGCTCTGGCAACCCAGGTGACGGATGGCAAAGGACATCTCGGGGGTGGGACGCAGGCTTTCGAACAGATAGACATGGATACCGTTGGCCGAGAAGATGTCGGCCGAAATCTCGGCAAACAGACGGCTGTTGTTGCGGCAGTCGTGCCCGATGGCCACCTTGATCTCCTTGAGCGAGGCGAAACTCTTCTTCAGGTAGTTGGCCAGGCCCTGGGTGGCGGCGCCCACCGTGTAGCGGTTCATACGGTTGGTGCCCGAGCCCATGATGCCGCGCAGGCCGCCCGTACCGAATTCCAGGTCTTTGTAGAAACTCTCGATGAGTTCTGTCTTGTCTTCACTGTCGAGCATACGCTGCACATCGGCACGCGTTGCGGCGTCGTAGGCGTTGCCCAGCCACACTTTTGCCTTGGCAGTGACCTGCTGAATCAATTCTTTGTTCTCCATATACGTATCCTTTTAATAAATAAATTGCCATTCCTTTTGCTGCACGTTGCCGCAGGCATCCCACACCTTGACACCAAGCGTGTGGCTCTGTCCGTTGCGTTGCAAGGCCCGGCCGTCGGGACGATAGAAGATCGAAGCGTTCTTGTAGTCGTCCTCGAAAAGCGCCCAGGCTCCGTCGATATAGCACTCGTATCCGCCGATATCGGTTTCGTCGTCGCGGATACCGATGCGAATTAAGGCATTTTTCAGCACATTGTCAATAGAGGGCAGGATTATTTTCGGCGCAACGGTGTCGATCATCACCACATAAGTGCCCAACTCGCGGATATCGGCCTGCATCTTTCCATCGCTGTAGACAGCCGGGACAAATTCCCAGCGGCCCTTGCTGTCGAGGTGCGAGAGATAATAGCCGCTCTTGTCGGCCAAAGGGTCGCGGCGAAGGGAGATCTCCAAGGCCAGCGGGGAATGGACCGGCACCGACAAGTCGTGCAAGTCGTAATAGTCGGAGGCATAAGGGGAGGGGCGCTGGTCGTAGCGGAAGAACAGAGGTTCATAGAGCGAACCGCGCGGCAGCAGCAGCCTGACACCGGCTGTCACATATTCGTTGTCGTATTGCGGATAGAAACATAGCAGCGTCGAATCCACCGGAGGAATTTCCATTTTCCTGCCCTGCAGGACAAAAGCCACAACCGTCCGGTTGCCACGGCGGTCGGTCAGCTCGTAGCGGCAGGGATAGGGACGCTCCTCGTCGATGGTCAGATAGCCGTCGTCCAGCATGGCGGGATAGACATCCAGCTGGTTGAAGGGGAGCCGGAAAGACCGCATGATCCAGGAGGAATGAAGCGCCCACTCGACGTAGTCGGCGAGCGCATTCACATAGCGTGATTCGTCAAACGAAAAGCGGTTGAACTGCTGCGAAAAAACCTCCTTTTCATCGACAAAAAGCCGTAGGCTGCAAACACCATAGATATTGGTGGTGCCCGTCATGTAGTCGTAGGCTTTCAGCCCCAGCCCGATGCGCCCCCAGACGGCCGGCAAGACGGGACTTTCGGCCGCATTCAATGCCACAATCGCCTTGTCCTGGCCCGTGGACAGGACGCCCTCTCCCTGGGGGGCGTACACAGCCAGCGCCTGGACCCGGGGCTTTTCCCGGTCCACGATGCGGTCGGACAGCCATAGGAGCGGATCCATCGGTTCTTCACTCTCTGTCTCGCGAATCTCGAAATGCAGGTGCGGCCCGCCCGAACCGCCGGTGTTGCCGCTCAAGGCGATGCGCTCTCCCTGGACGACCGGTATCTCCTCCTTTTCGAAATACAGGTTCTGAAAATAGGACCGGCTCCCATACTGGGCCGCCCGCACCACGGAATCGATCCGGGGAGCGAAGGCGTCGAGATGGCCATAGACCGAGGTGTAGCCGTTTGGATGGTCGATATAGACAGCCTTGCCGTAGCCGTAGCGGGTCACCGCCACACGCGACACCCAGCCGTCGGCCACCGCATAGACGTTCTTACCCACCGTGCCCTGGGTCTTGATGTCGAGCCCCGAATGGAGGTGGTTGCGTCTCAGCTCTCCGAAGTTGGCGCTCAGCAGCGGCTCAATTTTCATGGGAAGCTGAAAATCGGCAGCCCGTATGGTGTCGGTCACCCGCCACAGAGATGTAGCTGGTGTATAGACAGCATTATCGGCCCTGACGGCTGTCAAAGACAGTATCAAGGCCGACATCATTCCGACAAGGCTCCTTCGACTCATGGGGGAAGGGGTCTATTTCAAATGATTGGTGGCAGTGTCGGGGAAAACCACGGCGGGAGTGAACCGGCGGGCTTCCTCAAAATCCATCATGGCGTAAGAGATGATGATGACGATGTCTCCGGGCAGGGCCTTGCGGGCGGCCGCACCGTTCAGGCAAACGACCCCCGAACCCCGTTGTCCGGGGATGGCATAGGTCTCTATGCGTTCTCCATTGTTCTTGTTCACCACCTGCACCTTTTCATATGGAAGGATGTTGACGGCGTCCATCAAATCCTGGTCGATGGTGATGCTGCCGACATAGTTGAGGTTGGCCTCCGTCACGTGGACACAGTGGATCTTCGATTTGAGAATCTCTATTTGCATGACTTGTAGATAATGTTGTCTATCAACCTGACAGGACCGCAATAGACGGCAATGCATCCGACCACATAGTCGCTGTCGTCCCAGCTTTTCAGCGGCTGGAGCGTCCGACCGTCCACGATTTCGTAATAGTCGAGACGGAAGAGGGGCTCGCTGCCGATTTTCTGTTCGACAAAGGCTTTGGTCGCTGCCAGACTGTTTTCGGCTGCAAAAGTACGGCTTTCGGACAAATATCTGGATATTAATACGGCTTTTTTTCGCTCTTCGGGGCTGAGACGCTGGTTGCGGCTGCTCATGGCCAGACCGTCGGCTTCCCTGACTATGGGGCAGGCGATGATCTCGAGCGGCAACTGCAACTGGGCCACCATGGAACGGATGATGGCGATCTGCTGGAAGTCCTTTTCGCCGAAATAAGCCCGGTCGGGCTCCACGGCATAGAACAGCTTGCTCACAATCTGGGCCACTCCGTTGAAATGGCCGGGGCGGTAAGGGCCTTCCATCACCTGTTCCAGGGCACCGAAGTGGAACTGGCGGGTATCGGGCTGGGGATACATCTCCTCCACCTCAGGCATGAACACATAGCTGCATCCGGCCTTTTCGAGCATAGCGGCATCCTTTTCCGGGGTGCGCGGATAGGCAACCAGGTCGCTCTTGTCGTTGAACTGGGTCGGGTTGACAAAAACGCTGACCACGCAGATATCGTTTTCTGCCACGCAGCGGCTCACCAGGGAAATATGTCCGGCGTGCAAAGCCCCCATGGTGGGGACCAGGCCGATGCTCTGGTGGCGACGGCGGCAGGCAGAGAGCTTTTCCTTTAATTCAGACTTGGTTTTTACAATCTCCATAACATTCTGATTTTTAACAACAAATCATATTGTTCAAAGTTCGGGTCACAACGCCCGGTTTGGGGCTGCAAAAAAACTAAATTCTTGGCATTTAAAAAAATAATCCCCCGACAACTTGCATATGGTCTGTATATTTTTATTATCTTTGCACGGAGAGAGCAAACAATAGAAAACAGACAGCTATGAGCGCAGAAAAAGTCTTGTACATTTGTCAGGAGATTACACCCTACCTGCCTGAAAACGAAATATCCATCCTCTGCCGCAACATGCCGCAGGCCATTCAGGAGAAAGGTTGTGAAATCCGTACCTTCATGCCCAAGTTCGGTTGTATCAACGAACGGCGCAACCAACTTCACGAAGTCATCCGCCTGTCGGGCATGAACATCATCATCGACGACAACGACCATCCGCTCATCATTAAGGTGGCCAGCATACAGTCGGCCCGCATGCAGGTCTATTTCATCGACAACGACGACTTTTTCCACCGTCGCTTCACCGTGACCGACGGCGAAGGCAACGAGTTTGCCGACAACGCCGAACGCAGCATCTTCTATGCCCGCGGTGTCATTGAGACGGTGCGCAAGCTGCGCTGGGTGCCCGATGTGATCCATTGCCACGGCTGGATGTCGGCCTTTGTCCCTCTCTATCTGAAAAAAGCCTTTGCCGACGATCCCTATTTCAAGAACGCCAAGATCGTCTTTTCGCTCTACAACGACGATTTCAAGCAGAAATTCAAACAGGACCTGGGCAACAAGGTGCTCATCGACGAGCTGCAGCCGGCCGATTTCTCCGTCCTGGGCAAGACGCCGGGCTATCTGTCCATGATGAAACTGGCCGTCCAGTACTCCGACGGCATTATCCTCGCCTCCGACCAAGTCAACAAAAACCTGCTGAGTTTTGTCCAGAAGAGTGAAAAACCCTGCATCGTCGGCAGCGAAGAAAACGGATACCAGAATTACTACGATTTTTACAACACGCTGTCAGAACAGAAATAATGAGGCACTTTTTCCAACTTGTCGTCCTGGCTCTCTCCTTGCTGGGCTTTTGCGCCTGCGCCGACGGAGACAGCATCGGAGGGAGCATCCAACCGGGAATAGATGTCGTCCAGACCGATACCGCCACCTTCCGCCTGTCTTCGCAGACGGTGCTGGTGGATTCCATCCTGCAGAAAAACGCCGTCGCTGTGCTGGGCGAGTACACCGATGCCCGCTTCGGTACCACCCGGGCCGATTTCATGGCCCAGCTGTATTGCCCTCCCGAATTCTCCTTCCCGGAGATTCCCGACAACAACATCGACTCGGTCTTCCTGTACCTGTATTTCGATGAATACTACGGCGACAAGTCCTCCCTGTTCGAGGCCACCGTCTGGCAGCTCACCGAGTCGCTCGACCTGGACCGGGCCTATTACACCAATGTCAATATCGACGATTATTGCGACAAGCAGACAAAACTGGGCAGTGCCACCTTTACACCGGGCAGTGCCGACAACCGCTGGACCACCCAGTATAAATATTGTGTCAGGGTGCCCATCGACAGCCTTTTCGGCCAACAGTTCTACCTCGACAGCCAAGATAGGGAAAACTATCCCGACGCTTTCAGCGATGTACGCCATTTCATCGAGTATTTCAAAGGGCTGTATGTCTCTACGACCTACGGCAACGGGGCCATGGTCTATGTGAGCCACATCGAGTTGGAGTTCTGCTACGACTACCGCATGAAGAACGCCTCGGGAGTGATGGTCGACACCACTTCGGCCACCTATTTCCCCGTGACGGGCGAAGTCAAGCAAGTGAACCGCTACACCCACCCCGACCTGACGGCCTACCTGCCCGTCAGCGACGACGACAGCCTCAACTATCTCTTTGCACCGGCCGGCATGTTCACCAAAGTATCGCTGCCCGTCAACGACATCTGCAGCCGGTTGAGCCGCAAGAACATCAACTATGCCCGCCTGAAAGTGTCTGCCACCGAGCTGGACGACAGCGAGTGGGGCATGACGCCTCCCACCAAGCTACTGCTGCTCAGAGAAGAAGACATCCATACCTTTTTTGCCGACTACAGCCTGAGCGACGACCTCTACTCTTTTTCGGCCGACTACAGCACCGCCGATTCCTGTTTTGTCTTCGACTTGAGTTCCTATGTGCAGAAACTGATCCGCCACGGCGACGGAGAGTTGGAGACGGGGTCGGACTTCAGCCCTTATGCCAATATGCTGCTGGTGCCCGTCACCCTGATCCAGAACACCGACAAGGCCTCGCTCTATCTCCTGCCCGACTACAAGCCTTCGGCCGTGAAGATACGCAGCGCCGTCCATCCCCGCCTGCCGATGAAACTGGAGATGGTGCACAGCGTCAAGCCCTCGATGGTACAATAGGGATATTTCCCGGTTACATGTTGAAAGACAAAGGTAGCAGCTGTTCGCCCGCGGCGATGACGGCTACCTCTTCTGTGCCGTAGAGCAAAATCTCGACGGGGCGGCCATAACGACGCTCCACCTCGGAAAGCACCTGCCGGCAAGCACCGCACGGGGCAACAGGGCGGGGTGTGAAGGCCTGTTTTTTGGCGGCCACGGCCAGACGCAGCGGAGCGGCCCCGGGATATTGGACAGCCGCCGCAAACAATGCCACCCGCTCGGCACAGAGCCCTGAAGGATAGGCTACGTTCTCCTGATTGGCGCCCAAAACGATTCACCGTTGTCGAGTTGCAAGGCCGCACCGACGGCAAAACCGGAATAGGGGGCATAGGCCCGGTCGCAGGCATTTTTTGCCTTTTCAACCAACTGTTTTTGGACTGCAGACAATTCTTCTACCGAACAATATGTTATCTTTGCAGCAAAATCCACCTTTCTCATAGCAACAGGTTTTTGAGTGGGCAAAAATAATACTTTCATGAAAAAAATCCTTCTTCTCCAGGTATTGTTGCTCGGTATCGGCCTTTGCCAGGCTGGCATCCGGCTGAAGCCCTACGAGGACTACATCCACCAATATGCTACCGATGCCATGATCCAACAGGTCAAGTATGGTATCCCCTCCAGTATCACCCTGGCCCAGGGCCTGCTCGAATCCAACGCCGGCAACAGCGAGCTGGCACGCAACAGCAACAACCATTTCGGCATCAAATGCCACAACAACTGGGAAGGACCGAGCTATTCCAGCTGGGACGACGGGGAGATGAGCTGCTTCCGCAAATACAAATCCGTGTTGGATTCCTATACCGACCACTCCCTGTTCCTGGTCACCCGACAGCGTTATGATTTCCTGTTCCAGCTGGATGTCAAGGACTACCGGGCCTGGGCCTTCGGTCTGAGGCAGGCCGGCTATGCCACCGACAAGCAATATGCCCAGAAACTCATCAAAATCATAGAAGACTACGATCTGGACTACTACGACCGGGCTGCCGGCAACCACAAAAAAGCCAGGAAACTGATCGAGGAATGGGAACATCTCCAAAACGAAGAGTTGCAGGACGACGTTTACGTGGTCAACGACTACGCCTCCCGCCAGGAGGCTGAAACATCGCCCGCTCCTACTGCCCCGGCCAAAGAACGAAAGGCAAGGACCCGCTCCACCCGCCAGCGTCGCAGCATCGACAGGCCCGCTCCGCTCAAGCGCAATGAAGTGGCCCGGAAAGCCAAAGACTACAGTTACCTGGCTGCCACCCAGGAGGGGGAGACAGAGCATATCACCGCCACCCTCAACCACACCATCCTCTATCGCGGCAGCGTGCCCTACATCGTAGCCCAATACGGCGACAACTACAACAATCTGGCCGATGAATTCGACCTTTCGCCCGCCAAGCTGAGAAAAATCAACAACCTGCCCAAACAATACCAGATCCGTATCGGAGACATTCTCTACCTGAACAAGAAAGGTAAGACATGGGAGGGCGACGAAGAAACCCATATTGTCCGGGAAGACGACAGCATGCACAGCATCTCACAGCGTTATGCCATCGACATGAACGAACTCTACCGGCTCAACGGCATGAAGACAGGTGATCCGATCCATATCGGACAAAGCCTTAAACTCAGATAATTCCATCTATGCAAGAAAAAATCATCATCCTCGACTTCGGGTCGCAGACCACCCAACTCATCGGTCGCCGTATCAGGGAGCTGGATACCTTTTGCGAAATCCTGCCCTACAACAAGTTCCCCAAGGACGATCCTTCGGTGATCGGCGTCATTCTGAGCGGCTCGCCCCTGAGTGTCTATGACAAGGAGGCATTTCGTATCGATTTGAACGATATCCGCGGCAAATATCCCATCCTGGGCATCTGCTACGGGGCCCAACTCATCAGCTACAGCCTGGGCGGGCGCGTCGAGCCGGCCGGCAGCCGCGAATACGGGCGGGCCAACCTGCAATATGTCGATACCGCCAACCCGCTGTTCAAAGGTTTCGAACCGAATTCCCAGATATGGATGAGCCACGGCGATACCATCACCGCCCTGCCGGCAGGATTCAGAACCATCGCCTCGACCGACAGCGTCAAAAATGCCGCTTTCCAGGCTCCCGACGAGCCGATGTGGGGCGTACAGTTCCATCCGGAAGTGTTCCACTCCCTGCAGGGATCGCTGTTGTTGAAGAATTTCGTGGTGGATATCTGCGGCAGCCGGCAGGATTGGAGTGCAGCCGCTTTCGTCGAAACCACGGTGGCCGAACTCAAAGCCCAAATCGGCCAGGACCAAGTGATCCTGGGACTGAGCGGCGGAGTGGATTCCTCCGTGGCCGCCGTGCTGCTCAACCGGGCCATCGGCCGGCAACTGACCTGCATTTTCGTCGATCACGGCATGTTGCGCAAAAACGAGTTCCAAAATGTCATGCACGACTACGAGTGCCTGGGATTGAACGTGGTCGGAGTCGATGCCAGCGAGAAATTCTTCCGCGACCTGCAAGGTGTCCGCGAACCGGAAGCCAAGCGCAAGATCATCGGCCGCGATTTCATCGAGGTTTTCGATGCAGAAGCCCGCAAAGTCACCGGAGCCCGCTGGCTGGCCCAGGGCACCATCTACCCAGACCGCATCGAATCGCTCAACATCACCGGCAAAGTCATCAAGAGCCATCACAACGTGGGCGGGCTGCCCCAGCAGATGAACCTGAAACTCTGTGAACCCCTCAAATGGCTCTTCAAGGACGAAGTGCGTCGTGTGGGCCGCCAGCTGGGCATGCCCGAGCATCTGATCGGCCGCCATCCCTTCCCGGGCCCTGGCCTGGGAGTAAGGATCCTGAGCGACATCACCCCCGAAAAAGTCCGCATCCTGCAGGAGGCCGACGATATCTTTATCCAGGGCTTGCGCGACTGGGGGCTCTACGACCAGGTATGGCAGGCCGGCGTCATTCTGCTGCCCGTACAGTCGGTCGGTGTGATGGGCGACGAGCGCACCTACGAACAGGCCGTGGTACTCAGGGCCGTCACCTCTTCGGATGCCATGACCGCCGACTGGGCCCATCTGCCCTACGACTTTTTGGCCAAGATGTCCAATGAAATCATCAACAAAGTCAAAGGCGTGAACCGCGTGGCCTACGACATCAGTTCCAAACCCCCTGCCACCATTGAGTGGGAATAAAAAAAGCGAGAGGGCGGCTCGGTTGAGTCGCCCTCTTGTTTTGGGGTTGGTGGCCGGTTTAGTAACCGAACAAGGTTTCAAGACTGAGCCGGGTCACCGGACCGTAGCTTTCGAGCACTTTGAAATCAACATCGTTTTCATCGCCCAAAATGCCGTAGAAACAAGGACGTCCCTTGATGGTCTGCTGCTGGAAGGCCTTGACATCCTCCAGCGTGATATCCTGGATCTTTTCGAACAGATACTTGTTGATATCATAGTCGAGATTCAGGTCTTCCATGTCCAGGTAATGGCCCATGATGGCATAGCGGGTCACACGCTCGGTGCGCAGCCGGGCGTCCATACCGTCCTTGGCAAGCCGGAAGGCAGCCTCCGACTCGGGCATGTTGTTCAGGATCTCGTCAAAAGCCTCCAAGGCGTCTTTCATCTTGTCGGTCTGGGTACCGATCACGGTGATCATCGTGTAGGGTTTGTCGGCCTTGCCGTACGAGGCATAGGCAGCCCCGGCCGAATAAGCCAGACCGCGGGCTTCACGCATCTCCTGGAAGACGATGCTGTTCATGCCGCCGCCGAAATACTCGTTGTACATTTCGCGGATCGGTTCCTTCTCGACATCGTAGGCTTCGCCCAGGTTGGAAGCCGATGCCATGTAGAGCTGCTTGGCATTGTAGGGAGCGAAAAAGACCTGGCTTTTCTCCACCTTGACAAAGGGGAAGTCCACAGCCTGCGGGTAGTCGTTGAGAGAGGCCGGTACCTGATGCTTTTCAGCCAACTGGGCCAGCAGGTCCTCCTCGCTGAGCGGGCCGTAATAAAGGACACGATGCTTGTAGGTTTTCAGCGACTTGATGACCGACAGCAGGTCTTCGGGACGCAACTGGGAGAGTTCCTTGTCAGAGAGGACATTGGTGGCCGGTGACTTGGAACCGTAGTTCAGATAGCCGCGCAGACGGTTGAACACCTGGTTCTGGCTCAGTTTGGCATCGCGGCGCGACTTGATCACGTCGCCGATCATGTTGTAGAATGCGGTGGGGTTTTCCTGGGCATCGGTCAGCAGGTCTTCCATGAGGGCCAGTGCCTCGGGCATCTTCTCGGCCAGGCCGCTGATGGTGATGTCGGCATCCTCGGTCGTGGCCGACATGCGCCAGTTGCAAGCCAGTTTGTAGAGATCCTGCTGGATCTGCTCGGCGGTGTACTGGCTGGTACCCAAATATTCAAGATAGGTGAATGCCAGGTTGAGCAGGCGGTTGTTGTTGGTCCCCATATCGAAATGATAGGTCAGGCGGAACAGGTCGTTCTCCTTGTTCTGGACATAGAGCACGGGGATGTCCGACTGGGCCTTGCACTGGGCCATGTCCTTGTCGAAATCGACGAAGACCGGCTCGATGGGCTTGACAGAGGAAGAGAGGATGTCCTGCAGGAACTGGCTGGAGGCATCGCGGTTGGTCAGGATGGGGGTAATGGCCGGCTTGGTGATTTTCTTTTCGTTCACATCCACTCCCTGACGCTTGTAGATCAGGGCATAGCCATCGTTGAGCCATTCATTGGCAAACTTCACGAGATCTTCTTTCGTGATGGAACCCAGGCGGCTCAGGCGAGCCACTTCGTCGGCCCAGTCAACATGGTTGATGAAAGCGTTGACAAACATGTCGGCGCGGCCTTCATTGGTCTGCGTGCGCTGCATCTGCTGGAGCTTGAAGTTGTTGATGGTGGCCTCCAGCAAAAAGTCGTCGAACTTGCCGGCTTTCAGGTCGGCAATCTCGGCCAGCATCAGGTCCTTGACCTCGTCGAGGCTCTGCCCCTGCTTGGGATATCCCTGTACGAGGAAAGCACTGTAGTCGGCCATGTCGTAGATACCGCAGCCGGCACCCAGCACTTTCTGCTGCTGGTTCAAGTGCAGGTCGAACAGACCGGCCTTGCCGTTGGAAACGATGCCGTCGATGAGCGAGAGCATGTCATATTCACTGCTGCTCAGTCCCGGGAAGCGCCATCCCATCGTCACATTTTCGGCTTCCAGTCCATAGACCTCCGACACAATCGGTGCCTCGGCAGGTGTCTCCGGCTCGTAGGTGAGCTGGGGCAGATTGTCCGATGCCTTCAGATGGCCGAAGTACTTCTTGATGATGCGGATCATCTGATTGGGGTCGAAATCGCCCGACAGGCAGATGGCCATATTGTTGGGCACGTAATAGATGTCGTAGAAATGTTTGATGTTGGTGATCGAGGGGTTCTTCAGGTTTTCCTGCGTGCCCAGCACCGTCTGCTGTCCGTAGGGGTGATGGGGGAAGAGCGACGAGAGCATCTGTTCATAGACCTTGCGGCTGTCGCTGGTCAGGGAGCGGTTCTTCTCTTCATAGACCGTCTCCAGCTCGGTATGGAAGCCGCGGATCACGACATTCTCAAAGCGGTCGGCCTGGATCTTGGCCCAGTTCTCGATCTGGTTGGAAGGGATGTCCTCGGTATAGACCGTCATGTCGTAGCCCGTGTAGGCATTGGTGCCCGAAGCGCCGATGGCCGTCATCAGCTTGTCGTATTCATTGGGGATGAACAGCTTGGAGGCCTCATAGGAGACACTGTCTATCTGATGGTAGATAGCCTGGCGTTCGGCTTCGTCGGTCTTGGTGCGATATACCTCGAAAAGGGCCTCGATCTCGTCGAGCATGGGTTTTTCCTTTTCATAGTCCATCGTGCCAAACTGCTTGGTACCTTTGAACATGAGGTGTTCGAAATAATGGGCCAGGCCGGTCGTTTCGGCCGGGTCGTTCTTACCGCCGGCACGCACGGCAATATAGGTCTGGATACGCGGTTCGTTCTTGTTGACCGTCATATACACCTTCAAGCCGTTGTCGAGGGTATAGATGCGCGCGTTCAGGGGATCGTTTTCGACCGTTTCGTAGGAACGGTTGCAGCAGGCATTCAACGCCAGAAGCATCACGGCTGCCAGTAGCCCGTAAGTGAGTCTTTTCATAGTTTTTTGTGTTGGTTTTGAATTTGTCGGCCAAAGGTATTCAATTCTATCTTCATCACCAAACAAAAAGAAGAGCCAGGCCGTAGCCTGACTCCTCCTCCAATCATGATCACAACCATTGTTATCTGATGAACAACAGTTCACGGTATTTAGGCAGCGGCCAGAGACTGTCATCGACTATCAGTTCGAGCTTGTCGATCTGATAGCGGATGGTGTCGAGTTTCGGTTCCACGGTGTCGTGGTAGGCGATAGCCTTTTCACGCTCACCCTCGATCTTGTTGGCCTTCTTGCGAGCCTCCACCAACTCTTCCACGCCCTTTTCGATAGCCGAGGTGCGCTCGGCGATCTCTTCGATGATCTTGAGGTTGCGGGCATTCAGTTTGTCAGCCTTTTCACTGGGGAATACGGTGGAAACACTGTCAACATTCTTCAACAAGGCCGACTGGTAGCTGGTGGCCACGGGGATGATATGGTTCATCGACAGGTCACCCAGGACACGGGCCTCGATCTGAATCTTCTTCGTATAAGTCTCCCACTTCACCTCGTTGCGGGCTTCCAGTTCCTTGCGGGTCATCACACCAAGGCTCTCAAACATCTGGACGCTTTCGGCATCGAGGTAGCGTTCAAAGATTTTCGGACAACTCTTCTCCACGTCGAGACCGCGCTTTCCAGCCTCAACGACCCATTCGTCGGAATAGCCGTTGCCGTCGAAACGGATGGGCTTGCAGGTCTTGATGTCCTCGCGCAGCACATCGATGATGGCATGGAAGGTGGCGCTGTGGCCGGTGCCGTCGAGTTTCTTGGCAAACTCGGGAATACAGGCATCGACGCGCTGTTTGAAGTTGACCAGGGCTTCGGCCACAGCCGAGTTCAGGGCAATCATGGCACTGGCGCAGTTGGCTTCGCTGCCGACGGCACGAAACTCGAAGCGGTTGCCGGTGAAGGCGAAAGGAGAAGTACGGTTACGGTCGGTATTGTCGATGAGCAGTTCGGGGATTTCCGGAATATCCATCTTCAAGCCCTGCTTGCCGGCCATGGCCAGGATATCGTCCTTGTCGGCCTTCTCGATGTGGTCGAGCAGTTCGCTCACCTGCTTGCCAAGGAAGCTTGATACGATGGCTGGGGGAGCCTCGTTGGCGCCCAGACGATGGGCATTGGTAGCACTCATGATCGAAGCTTTCAGCAAACCGTTGTGCTTGTAGACACCCATCTGTGTCTCGACGATGAAGGTGGCGAAGCGCAGTTTCTGCTCTGGGGTCTTGCCAGGTGCATGCAACAGAATACCGTTGTCTGTTGAGAGCGACCAGTTGTTGTGCTTACCTGATCCGTTGATACCTGCGAAGGGCTTCTCATGGAGCAGCACGCGGAAACCGTGCTTGCGGGCCACCTTCTTCATCAATGACATCAGCATCATATTGTGGTCGACA
>JAFSRR010000096.1 GCA_017446025.1 Bacteroidales bacterium
GGCGACTCCTGCACCTTGACATGGGTCAGGCTCACACCGGCATAGCGCGGACAGGCCTCCGTGTTTTCCACCTTGACCGAGATGGGCAGATCGTGGTTATCGACCTTGAAAGCCTCGACCGAGGGGCGGGTCAGCGTCACGTCCTTGCCTTGCGACTTGAGCCAGGCATACAGGTCGCGGGCCACACCGTAATGGGAGGTAGCGTCGGCGCGGTTGGGGGTGATATCCACTTCCAGCACGGCCTGGGTCTCCAGATGGTACCACTGCTTGGCCGGCATGCCCACGGGAGCGTCGCCGGGCAGTACAATGATGCCGGAATGGTCGTTGCCGATGCCGATCTCGTCCTCGGCGCAAATCATGCCGAACGACTCCTGGCCACGGATTTTGGAACGTTTGATGGTAAAGCTCTCGTCGCCCTGATACAGCTTGGTGCCGATGGTGGCCACCACCACCTTTTGGCCGGCTGCCACATTGGGCGCGCCGCAGACGATCGTCAAAGGGCTTTCCTGCCCGACATCCACGGTCGTCACATGCAGGTGGTCCGAATCGGGATGCGGCTCGCACGTGAGCACCTTGCCGATGACCAGGCCTTCCAGGCCGCCTTTGACCGATTCTATCATCTCGACAGGGCCGTTTTCCAGACCGATCGATGTCAATACGTCGGCCGTTTCAACGGGACTGAGGTCAAAATTCACGAAATCCTTCAACCAGGTATAGGAGATATTCATAGCTAACTTAACATTTAATACTCAGACTCATCAAGACCTCCCTGATTTTCTCATAGGTGGTCAGGCGCGTCGGCACCAGAGGCAGACGCAGTTTGTTTTCAATAAAGCCCATGGCACTGAGGATGCACTTCACACCGGCCGGATTGCCATCGACAAACAACAGGTCGAACATATCCGTGAAACGGTGATGGATGAGCAGGGCGTTGTCGAAATCGCCGTTCAAAGCCAGGCGCACCATGCGGCTGAATTCCTTGGGAAATGCGTTGCCGATGACCGAAATCACCCCGACAGCGCCCAAAGTGAGCAGCGGGAAGGCAATGCCGTCGTCGCCGCAGATCACCATGAAATCGCGCGGTTTGTTCTTGATGATGTTGTTCATCTGGTTGATGTTGCCGGAAGCTTCCTTCACAGCCACGATATTGTCGAATTCACGGGCCAGGCGGAGCGTGGTCTCCACGGTCATGTTCACCCCGGTACGACCGGGCACGTTGTACATGATAATGGGCAGCGGTGTGGCCTGCGCGATGGCTTTGTAATGCTGGTAGATGCCTTCTTGCGAGGGTTTGTTGTAATAGGGGGTCACCGACAGGATGGCCGTGATGCCATCGAAGTTGCCGGTCTGCAAGTCCTTGACCACATTGGCCGTACAGTTGCCGCCACAGCCCAGGACGATGGGCAGGCGTCCGTTCACCCGGTGCTTGACGAAATCGACGATGCTGTCTTTTTCTTCCTTGCTCAGCGTCGGGGTCTCGGCAGTCGTTCCCAACACCACCAGATAGTCGGCCTTGTTCTGGATCTGATAGTCCACCAGCTTTCCGAGCGCATCGAAATCGATGCTGTCATCCTGCCTGAAGGGAGTGATCAAGGCGACTCCCATGCCTGTCAACTTGCTGATGATTGAAGACTCCATAGAATGTGTTTTGCCTAGCTTGCAGATTCAAGCGGCAAAGATACGGAATTTAGTTCTTTAATTTAAGGTTTCTCAGATAAAAAAGGAGGCTGGCGGCATTTTCCTGCAAGTCGTAGGCGGTGGGGCGGATATCCAGCACAAAATCGTAGATGCGCGGACAGTCCACTTTGAAGCCTGTGCGGAAAGGCGCCTGCGACACAGCCGTCAGATACTCTGTCACCGGATTGGCACGCTGCGACAGGTCGAGCAGCCAATCGGCCGGATAGCCCAGATAATCGTCCAGGATGTATTTCTTGGGCAGGAAAAAGAAATTCAGATGGTTGTTGTTCAGCACACGGAGGCTGGGGCTCAGTTCCGTGTCGCTCATTTCCACCTCGGAGTAGCTCCAGGCACGCACCTGCTTGCCGTCGGCCTCCAACCCGGCCTTGACAGCCATGGCTTTTTCGTAGTCGGGATAATCAAACAGCATAGCCACCCTGCCCACGGCGGCATACTCCATCCACTGGCGTTTGCGCGGCCGGCGGCGGGCCGCCCGGGTCCTGTATTTGAGAAAACAACTGATCATGATTACATATCGTCAAACAAACTGTTCATAAAGGCTTCGTCCCGGGCTTTGGGGGCATCTTTCGGGGCAACGGCAGGAGCAGCGGCAGGAGTTTCAGGAACTGCGGATTGAGGCCCGGAAAGCGCAGCCGTCTGGACGCTGTCGGCCGAAGGGGCGGCTATCATGGCCAGGAACTCGTTCTCATCGACCAGGCGGATGCCCAGTGCCTGGGCCTTTTCCAGCTTGGCAGGCCCCATGTTGGCGCCAGCCAGGATGAAATCGGTCTTGGACGACACCGAACCGGCGTTCTTGCCGCCGTGGGCCTCGATCATGGCCTTGTACTCGTCGCGGGAATGATGCTCGAATGTGCCGCTGATGACGATGGTCCTGCCTTGCAGCAGATCCGATGCGGGCCGCCCCACGTCGTCGGCCAGGGCAAACTGCAGACCGTACGATTTCAAGGTCTCGATTTGCCGGCGGCTCAGGGGAGAGGCAAAGAAATCCCTTAATTTGCCGGCAATCTTCTCCCCTATCTCATCGACCGCGGCCAACTGCTCGAAAGAAGCATTGGCCAGTGTGTCGATATCGCGGAAGGCATAGGCCAGTTTCTTGGCCACTGACTCGCCCACATAGCGGATGCCCAGGGCAAACAGCACCCTTTCGAAAGGCACTTGACGCGACTGCTCAATCTGGGCCATCAGGTTGCGGGCCGATTTGTCGCCCAGGCGCTCCAGCGAGGCAATATCCTCCACCGTAAGGCGGTAGATGTCTGTAATGTCTCTCAAGTAGCCGTTGCGATACATCAGATCGACCGTCTCGTCGCCCAGACCTTCGATATTCATGGCCCGACGCGAGGCAAAATGCACCAGCCGTGCCTTGATCTGCGGCGGACAGTGCTGCCAGTCGGGACAAATCCAGGCGGCCTCCCCTTCTTCGCGCATGAGCGGGGCGCCGCATTCGGGACAGGTGACCACAAAATGGACCTTTTCCACCTTGGCCTCGGAGCGGTGATCCACATCCACCCCCACTATCTTGGGAATGATTTCACCGCCCTTCTCCACATAGACCATGTCACCGATGTGCAAGTCCAGATTTTCGATGAAATCGGCATTGTGCAAGGTGGCCCGCCTCACCGTGGTGCCCGACAGCTGGACGGCGTCGAGGTTGGCCACGGGCGTGACGATGCCGGTGCGTCCCACCTGGAAATCGAC
This sequence comes from Bacteroidales bacterium, assembly GCA_017446025.1. Lineage (GTDB taxonomy): Bacteria > Bacteroidota > Bacteroidia > Bacteroidales > UBA1402 > UBA1757. The sequence goes on from JAFSRR010000096.1 coordinate 3,394, forward strand.
CGAGTTGAGCCGGGTACGGGCCCGTTCGGCCTGGAATTTATAGGCAATGGCCCAGCGCGGCGACTTGGCCGTGTAGCCCAACTGCTCCTGCTGAGCCAGTGAATTGACCTTCAAGACGATGCCATCTGTGGCGAAAGGCAGGTTCTTGCGCTCTGTATCCCAATAGCTGATAAAGGCCGACACTTCCGCCAGCGTCCTGCATTTTTTCATTGCGTCCGACACATGGAAGCCCCACTGGCGGGCCATTTGCAGGTTGTCGTAATGACTGTCGCCGGGCAGTTTGTCGCCCAGCATATAATAAAGATAGGCATCCAGCCGGCGGGAAGCCACCACCTGGGGATTCAACTGCTTCAAAGTGCCCGATGCCGCATTGCGCGGATTGGCAAAAAGCGGTTCCTCGTTCTGCTCGCGCTCGCGGTTCAAATCCTCGAACACCTGCCAGGGCATGAGCACTTCACCGCGCATTTCAAAGAAATCGGGATAACCCTCCCCCTGCAGTTGGAGGGGAATGCTGCGGATGGTGCGGACATTGCGCGTCACATTGTCGCCCCGCTGTCCGTCGCCACGGGTGAGGGCCTTGACAAGGCGGCCGTGTTCGTAGGTCAAGGAGATGGAAGTGCCGTCGAACTTGAGCTCGCAGACTATCTCGAAATCATCGTCCAGCAATTTGGCCGTCCGCTGGAAGAAAGCCTCCACTTCGGCCAGGGAATAGGTGTTGCCCAGCGAGAGCATGGGCCAGTGATGCGCCTCCTGCCGGAATCCTTCGCTCAGGTCGCTGCCCACCCGTTGCGTGGGGGAATTCTCGTCGAAAAACTCCGGCCAGGCCGCCTCCAGCTGCTGCAACTCGCGCATCATGGCATCGTACTCGAAATCGCTCAGATCGGGTGCCGACAGCACATAATAGTCGTGGTCGGCCCGACGCAGCCGTTCGCGCAGCGCCTCTATCCGCTCCCCTGCCCTTTGACGATCGTTGACAGTTTCCATAGGCTCAATCATAGAAATTCCAGGAGATGCCGGCCTTGACCGATGCCGGATTCAGCGGATAATGCAACACATTGAAATAGTTCGGCTCGGCAAACCAGCGGCTGCCATGCACATACATGATGAAGAAGCGGGCCCGTTTCAGATGGAAATTGGCGTAGGCGTTCATAAACGGATAGTCGCCCACCTGTTTCTCGGTCTGCAGGTGATACATGCCCAGGGCCGGCGAATAGGCCGGGATGTAGTACGAAGTGTAGTAACGGCAATCCACGCCGATATGGGCTGTCATCACCTTGGAAAACATGGTCTTGATGTAGAGGTCGGCATAAGCGGCCACCCGGGGCAGCGGCAGCACGCCCTCGTTGCTCGACATCTGGCCTACGACGTCGAAGTCGAAATTGATCAGCTTGTAGCCCAGATGCTGTTTCCATTCGGCATAGAGCACCTGCAACTGTCCGTCGTACTGCTGCGGTTTGGCCTGGGTGTTGAAATAGACGTAATTGCTCACATTTTCCACCCCCACCTTCAGGTCCGTGCCCAGCGAAGGCATCAAAAGCCGGCCTTCCAGCCGCGCTTTGTAGATATTGTCGAGCGAATTGGTCCAGGTATAGTGGTTGGAATGGAAATGCCTGAGAAAATAATCGGGCCGGTTGTTGGTGACCCGGGCATTGGCTTCCACGCCGACAGGCAGTTTCCACAGCCGGAAATGCGACTTCAGCTGGCCGTTGATGTCGAAGTCGCCGATGTTGCCCAGCAGGCACAGGCGGGCATCGGCATTGAACTGGAAGATGGAATCCTGCGTCGAAGTGAGCCGGCCGCCGGCCCACAGCAGGTTTTCGTGATGCAGCACCGCCTGACGGAAGGGATCCAGCGTGCTGGAATCCGGCAATGCCTCGCTCGACAGGGTGGTATAACGGCGGTATTCGTGCGTGGCATAGGCCGTCAGACCGAATTTGGCCCAGGAATGGAAGCCCTCGCGCAGCGACAGGCCCAGCACATTGCGCATCGTCAGCAAAGCCGCCGAATCGGCCGTATGGGTGCCGTCGATGTAGGCCTGGCTGTAATACGACTGGTTGGCCGTGCGCGAATCGTAGTTCTTGCGTCCCTGATCCAGCTGGAAAGTGTGGATCAGGCTGGTCACAGGAACGAACACCTCGCTCGTGTCTTCGTCCACAATCTGCTCGCGCATGAACCCCAGGTGGTATTTATGGTTGAGGAACAAGTCGCGATAGACGGTCAGGTTGAAGGTGTTGGCCAGCGACACGGGAATGTTCAGGCTTTCGTATTCCCTATAGCCGCCGCTCATTTCCAAAGGGCGGGTGATATAGTCGTCGTTGGTGATGCCGCCGTTCTCGTAGTTCTCGAACCGATGATAGGAAGCCCGGGCAAACAGCTCGTAGCGGGGGCTTTGGTAGTTGGTGAACAGGTGGGCCACCTTGTCGCGGGTAGCCAGACTTGTATAATAGCCGCGTGCCAGGATCGCTTCATAGTCGGCCCCGATGTTCCAGTTCTTGTTCATGTTGGCCGAGAAATAGAAGCGGAAATTCTCCTCCTGGGAATAATCGTTGCCCACGGTCGTGAAATAAGTGCCGTTGGTGAACGGGCGGGTCACGTTGATCCAGACCCACTCGTCGTTGGCGTCTTTCCAGTGGTCGTAAGGCTGCATGAACAGGAAACGCTCCTCCGCACGACGGTCGGCATAGACCATCGACTGCAGGGGCGAACCCATGTTGGCCAGGTAGGAGGCCGCCACGGTCGATTTGCGCTCCGGCAGGGCCATCAGCTGGAAATTGAGGTTGGCTGTGTCGATGTCGGTGGGGATGTGTTCGCCCAGCATATCGTCGATGCGCAGGGTCTTGAAACGGACGGCCAGTTGCTTGGACGTGCCGGCTGTGCCACTGGTTTCGCTGCGTGTACCGCTGCGCGCGGGACGCCCCCGTGAGCCGGCGTCCGGACTGCCCATGATGGGCATCTGGGCATAGGACAAGCCGCAGCCTGCCGCCAGCAGCAGCCACACGGTCATTACTTTTCGCAGCACCTTGTTCATACTTGAAATGAAGTACAAAGATAACTCCCCGCGCGCGCAATCGCAAAACATTTTTTGCAAAAGCCCTCGCTTTGTCGTACTTTTGTTTCGTAATCGATTACATATCCACCCCATGAAAATTGAAGACAAGAAATTTGTAGCCCTCTCTTACGACCTCTACGTGGGCGGAGAAGAAGGCAGCGAGCCCGAACTGATGGAACAAGCCACCGCCGAGCGGCCCCTGACATTCGTGTTCGGCATGGGCATGATGCTCGAAGCATTTGAAGCCCAACTCAAAGGTCTCAACCAAGGTGACAGCTTCGATTTTGTCCTGCCCTGTGCCCAAGCCTACGGCGAGTATACGGAAGAGCATGTCGCCCAGTTGCCCAAGAATATTTTCGAAATCGACGGCAAGTTCGACAGCGAGCACATCGCCGTCGATCAGATGGTGCCCATGATGACCGCCGACGGACAGCGCCTGGACGGTATCGTCATGGAGATCACCGATGAGCATGTCAAAATGGATTTCAACCATCCGTTGGCCGGCGAAGACCTGCATTTCATCGGTAAAGTGCTCGAAGTCAGGGAAAGCACCGACGAAGAGATGGAACAGCTGCTCCGTCCCTGCCAGGGCGGTTGCCAAGGCTGCCAAGGCGGCTGCAACAAAGACGAAGGCTGTCCTTCCAACTGCGGTTGCGACAATTGCGACTAAGTCATGGGCAATACTTTCGGACATATTTTCCGGCTGACCACTTTCGGTGAGTCCCATGGTCCGGCCATCGGCGGTGTGATAGACGGCTGTCCGGCCGGCGTTGCCGTCGATTACGACCTGCTCCGCCGGGCAATGGACCGGCGCCGCGGCGGGCAGTCTGCCCTGACCACCGCCCGTCGCGAAGCCGATGAGGTGGAACTGCTGTCGGGCATCTTCGAAGGACGCACCACCGGCACACCCATCGCCTTTATCATCCGCAACGACAACACACGCAGCGAAGACTACGACAACCTGCGCCAGGTTTACCGGCCCTCCCATGCCGACTACAGCTACAGCTGCAAATATGGCATCCGCGACCACCGGGGCGGCGGACGCTCCTCGGCCCGCGAGACAGCCGCCCGCGTCGTAGCCGGTGCCTTCGCCCAGATGGTGCTGCGCGACAAACACATAAGCATCGAAGCTTTCACCACCCGCATAGGATCTGTCGGCATGGCTCCCGACACCGTTTTTGACTCAGCTGTCGCCGACGGCAACGTGCTGCACTGTCCCGATGCCAAGGCTGCCCAGGCCATGACCGAAGCCCTGACACAGGCCAAAGCCGCAGGCGACAGCCTGGGCGCTTGGGTGCACTGCATCGTCAAAGGGGTGCCTGCCGGCTGGGGAGAGCCTGTCTATGACAAGCTCCAGGCCATGCTGGCCGCCGCCATGCTGTCCATTCCTGCCTGCAAAGGCTTTGAATACGGTAGCGGCTTCGATGTGAGCCTGCCCGGCAGCCAGGCCAACGATGCTTTCTGCATCGAAAACGGGCGCATCCGCACCGCCAGCAACCACAGCGGCGGCATCCAGGGTGGCATCTCCAACGGCGAAGATATCTATTTCAACCTGGCCTTCAAGCCCATTGCCAGCATCAGCCAGCCACAGCAGACCGTCACCGTCGATGGGCAGCCCACCACCCTGCAGGTCAAGGGCCGCCACGATGCCTGTGTCCTGCCCCGCGCCCTGCCCGTGGTGGAAGCCATGACTGCCATCACCCTGCTCGACGCCTATCTAATGGACAAGGCCATTCACTCGTAATGAAAGAATTAGCAACAAGTTGGTATGTTATGAAACCGTGGCCGCCCGTGGCCTCGTGAACGGGAGGGGCCCACGGCTTGCCGTGGGAGGGATAGGACCGAAGGTCCGTAGTTTCAGAATGTACCAACTTGTTGTATCACAACAGTCTATCGAAAACAATTCAACAATATGAAGAAACTTTTCTACCTCAGCATGATTGCATTGATTAGCTGCGCTTGTCAGCACAACACAAAAGACGGCTTTAATTACAAGGCCGACCGTTTCGCCGACATGGAAATCCTGCACTACCAGGTGCCGGGCTTCGAAGACCTCTCCCTGCGGCAGAAAGAACTGATCTACGACCTGAGCCAGGCCGCCCTCTACGGACGCGACATCCTCTACGACCAGAACTCCCGCTACAACCTGCTGGTGCGCCACACCCTGGAAGCCATCTACCAGTACAGCACCATTGAAAAGAGCGGCGACGACTGGGACGCCTTCGTGGTCTATCTCAAGCGCGTATGGGTATCCAACGGCATCCATCACCACTATGCCACCGACAAGTTCACGCCCGGCTTCTCGGCTGAGTTCTTTACCAAAGCCCTGGCCGCCACTCCGCAGGAGCAGCTCGACCTGCCCAAGGACGAATTGCTCGTCTGCCTCGAGCCTATCATCTTCGATCCCACGGTGGCCGCCAAACGCGTCAATCAAAAGGAAGGCGAAGACCTGCTGCTCACCTCGGCCAACAACTACTATCTGGGAGTGAGCCAGGCCCAGGCCGAAAAGTTCTATGCCGACATGGCCGACCCCAACGATCCCCAGCCCATTTCCTATGGTCTGAACAGCCGCCTGGTCATGAAGGATGGCCGGCTCCAGGAAGAAGTCTGGAAAATAGGCGGCATGTACAGTGACGCCATCGAAAAGATTGTCTATTGGCTGGAGAGAGCCCAGACCGTAGCCGAGAACCCGGCCCAGGCAGCCACCATCGCCAAGCTCATTGAATACTATCGCAGCGGCAACCTGCGCACCTTCGACGAGTACAACATCCTCTGGCTGCAGGACACCCAGTCGCAGGTGGATTTCGTCAACGGATTCATCGAAAACTACGGCGATCCCATCGGCATCAAGTCGAGTTGGGAAAGCACCGTCAACTTCAAGAACCTGGCCGCCTCGCACCGCACACAGGTCATCAGCGAGAACGCCCAGTGGTTTGAAGACCACGCCCCGATCGATCCCCGCTTCCGCAAGAAAGAGGTGAAGGGTGTTTCGGCCAAGGTCATCACCGTGGCCATGCTGGGCGGCGACTGCTACCCCACCACACCCATCGGCATCAACCTGCCCAATGCCGACTGGATCCGCCGCGACTACGGCTCCAAATCGGTCACCATCGAGAACATCACCGATGCCTACAGCAAAGCGGCCATCGGCAGCGGCTACAACGAGGAGTTCATGTGGAGCAAGAAGGAAATCGAGCTCTACAACAAATACGGTTCCATCACCGACAACCTGCACACCGACCTGCACGAGTGCCTGGGTCATGCCTCCGGCCAGTTGCTGCCGGGCGTGGATCCCAACGCGATGAAATCCTATCAATCGACCATGGAAGAAGCCCGTGCCGACTTGTTCGGTCTCTACTTCCTGGGCGACAAGAAACTGGTCGAACTGGGCATCCTGCCCAACGACGAAGCCTACAAGGCCGAGTACTACGAATACATGATGAACGGTGCACTCACCCAGTTGCGTCGCATCGAACTGGGCAACCAGATCGAAGAAGCCCACATGCGCAACCGTGCGCTGGTAGCCAACTGGGTGCTGACCTACGGCGGTCCCAAAGTGGCCGAGCTGCGCAAGCGCGACGGCAAGACATACATGTATATCCACGACTACAAGGCCCTGCGCGAATGCTTTGGCCAGTTGCTGGCCGAAATCCAGCGCTGCAAGTCGGAAGGCGATTACAATGCCGCCCAGCAGCTAGTGGAGACCTACGCCGTCAACATTGACCAGGATTTACACAAAGAAATTCTGGACCGCTACGCCAAACTGGACATGACCGCCTACAAGGGCTTTGTCAACCCGGTCTTCAAGCCCGTCTATGAAGGGCCCAAACTGGTCGATGTGCTGATCGATTACAGCGAAGGCTACGTTGAGCAGCACTTGCGCTATTCCAAGGAGTACGCCACACTGCCTGCTCTGCAGGAATAAGCAAATGCATTGAATCAAGCACAGAGGTCGACCTTTTGGTCGACCTCTTTTTTTTGAGCAGTGTCCTTTAATGTTTGAAGGACAACCCGATGATGACAAAACGCTGGCCAACCTATGCTATTGACTATGTATCAGCTATTTGTCACAATACTCTCAAAACGATATTTTGCAGTATTCTCCATCTTTCGGATAAGCGATTGTGATCACATTGCCATCCAATCGATTGGTATTTTGTTCTGATGATTCTGCTTCAGCCTTTAACAACTCCATCATCTTTCGTGCAGTCTCTTCTCCGATAAAAACCACTTTTTCTTCGATTTTTATTTTAGAAACTATCATTTTACTGATGTTCTTAAAGGCCTGCCTATTGTTTTCGCGGATACGCTGCTGCTCGTCTGCGCTAAGAGATTGAGTGCTTTTGATACTGATGACAGTTTCTTTACTGAGACGATCGGCCTCGTCATTGACCTTTTTCCAATTCGAAACAGATTTAACTGTTAGCGTATATCCCTTACTATTCTTACTGATGGAAAAGCCTTCTGGCTGACCAAATGCAGGTTCGATAAGATAAGCGACCTCATATCCCTCTTTCGGGAAGAATCTACCAAACATGGATTCAGCATAAACAGATTGAAATCCAATAACTAGTGACAACCCCACAATGAATAAAAAACTTCTGTTCTTCATAAGATCTGTATTTAGGAAAACACAACAAATGCCAACAATGAAATATAACAAATAAAAAACAAGCCTCATGATATATAAAACAACACGTCTAATTATTCGGCTGCAAATCTACTAAGAAAATATATCGGACAAAAAAATTTTATGATTATTTTGCAATAGAAAAAAATTAAGACAATATTAATATGCTCCCTGTAATAAGTACATAATACTTTCGAGGACGACGTTAATTGCAAATACGAGTGTATATCCTTCTTAAAATTAAGATAGCCGGCTCTTGAAGGCTCGGTCCATCAGGCGACGGTCGTCCTTTTCCTTGAGGGTTTCACGCTTGTCGTAGGCTTTCTTGCCCTTGGCCACGGCTATTTCCAGTTTCACCCAACCCTTTTCGCTGATAAACATCTTGGTGGGGACGATGGTGAAACCGGTTTCCTTGGTCTGACGCTCTATCTTGCGCAGTTCCCGGCGCGTGAGCAGCAGCTTGCGGTCGCGTTTGGGATTGTGGTTGTTGTAGGTGCCGTTTTCATAGACCGAGATCTGGATACCCTTGGCCCAGAGCTCTCCGGCATAGAACGTGACATAGCTGTCCGTCAGGCTGGCCTTGCCCTGCCGGATGGATTTCAGTTCGGTTCCCGTCAGTACCATGCCTGCCGTGTATGTTTCCAGCAGGATGTAGTCGAAAGAAGCCTTCTTGTTTTTGATCAGTATGTTACGTTCAACTTTCATGCTCAATTCGTAATGATTCGATTTTTTCCAGACGGGCCACCAGGCGGTCTCTGTCCGATTGGGGGCAGCGGATGCAAAGACGGCAGGTCTGGTCATAGACTGGGTCGGTGACCGGCAGTTTCTCTTCCTTGACCAGCTTCATCAAGTCGTTGATGCTGAGATAATCGCAACTCACCGTCAGGGTGGTTTCCAAGGTCTTTTCCACAATGGTGGCTGCTGCCAGCGCTTCCGAGGCCGCGGTCTTGTAGGCCACCGTCAGGCCGCCCGTACCCAGCAGGATGCCGCCGAAATAGCGCACCACGATGATGAGGACATTGTTCAGGCCGTACGAACTGATCTGCCCCAGGATGGGACGTCCGGCCGTGCCCGAGGGCTCTCCGTCGTCACCAGCGCGGGTCTGGGGCTGTTCCACCCCCACGCTGTAGGCAAAACACACATGCCGGGCATCGTGGTATTTCTTGCGGAAGACATTGACCTGCTCCATGGCCTGTTCGGGACTGTCCACCTCGAAAGCGAACGACAGGAAACGACTGCCCTTGTCCTTGTAAAGGCCCTCCGAAGGAGCGGCTATGGTCCGGTAGCGGTCCGACACGGCTGCTGGCTGTTGCGACGCGCTTAGAAGGTGTGGATCACCAGACCGCTGCGCAGCTTGGGTTCGAACCAGGTGGTCTTGGGAGGCATGATGTTGCCGCTGTCGGCGATGGCGATGAGCTGTTTCATCGATACAGGATACAGGGCCAGGGCTGCCTTCATTTCACCGCTGTCCACCCGGCGCACCAGTTCTCCCAGTCCGCGGATGCCACCGACGAAATCGATACGTTTGTCTGAGCGCAGATCCTTGATACCAAGAATCTTGTCCAGTATCAGGTTGGACGAGATGGTCACATCCAGCACTCCGATGGGATCCTGGTCGTCATAGCGGCCCGGCTTGGCCGTCAGCGAATACCACTGTCCTTCAACATAGAGGGCAAAGTTGTGCAGCGCTGCGGGATGATAGATCTCCCGCCCCATGCATTTCACCTCGAAATCGGCTTCCAAAGCCTTGAGGAAAGCCTGGGTGTCGAGTCCGTTCAAGTCCTTGACCACGCGGTTGTAGTCGATGATGTTCAGCTGGTTGTCGGGGAAGCAGACAGCCAGGAAATAATTGTATTCCTCGTCGCCGCGATGGTGCGGATTGGCCAGCCGGCGCTCGTTGCCCACCAGGGCTGCGGCGGCCGTGCGGTGGTGTCCGTCGGCGATATAGAGCGACGGCATGGCGGCAAAGCAGGCCGTGATGCGCGCGATGGTCCGATCGTCGTCAATCACCCAGAAATGATGGCCGAAGCCATCCGGGGCCACGAAATCGTACTCGGGTTTCTTTTTGGTCCACTCCGATACAATGGCATCCAGTTCGGCCTGGGCAGGATAGGCAAAGAAGACCGGCTCGATGTTGGCGCTGTTGATGCGGACATGCTTCATGCGGTCCTCTTCCTTGTCACGACGGGTCAGTTCGTGTTTCTTGATCACACCCGTCATGTAGTCCTCGACATTGGCACAGACCACCAGACCGTACTGCGTGCGGCCGTTCATGGTCTGGGCATAGATATAGTACAATTCTTTGTCGTCCTGCTTGAGCCAGCCCTTCTCGCGGAATTTGCGGAAGTTCTCCACAGCCTTGTCGTAGACTTTGGGGCCGTGTTCGTCGGTTCCCTGCGGGAAATCGATTTCAGGCTTAATGATGTGATACAGTGACTTTTCGTTATCACCAGCCTCTTGACGGGCTTCTTCGGAGTTCAACACGTCATAAGGACGCGAAACCACCTGCTCGACTAAATCGACAGGTGGCCTCCAACCTCTGAAAGGTTTTACTTTTGCCATATTTTCGGTTTTGGCGGTGCACCCCGGGCAGGGGCCACCGGTTTTTATTTGTTCACGCGGAATCTCTCGTTGCCGTTCTCCAGGAAATCAACGATCTGGCGAGCGGCGGCGATACCGGCATTGATGTTGGCCTCGGCCGTCTGGGCACCCATCTTCTTGGGGGTGGCGAAATAACGGTCGGGGAACTTCGAGGCGAATTTGGCATCGGCAGCCGGCATGACATCGGTCATGTACTTGATGTCGGGACGGCTTTCCATGAGCATCAGCAACGAAGTCTCATCGATGACCTCCTTGCGGGCCGTGTTGATCAACACGCCGTTTTTCGGCATCTTGCCCACCAGGTCGGCATTGATCGAGTTCTTGGTCTCGTCGGTGGCCGGAATATGTAGCGACACAATGTTGCAAGTGCTGTACAGCTCTTCGGCGGAAACCACGGGGATGATGCCCTCCTGCTTCATGGCCTCGGCAGGCACATAGGCGTCGTAGGCATAGACTTCCATGCCGAAGCCCTTGGCGATGCGGGCCACATTGCGACCGACATTGCCGTAGGCGTGGATACCCAGTTTCTTGCCTTTCAGTTCAGTACCGGAGGTGCCGTTGTAGAGATTGCGGACGGCATAGACCATCAGACCCAGGGCCAGCTCGGCCACAGCGTTGGAGTTCTGTCCGGGAGTGTTCATCACACAGACACCATGCTTGGTGGCGGCAGCCAGATCGACATTGTCATAACCGGCACCGGCGCGAACCACGATCTTCAGTTGGGGTGCGGCAGCCAGGACATCCTCATCGACCACGTCGCTGCGGATGATGATGGCATCGGCCTGGGCGGCAGCCTTCACAAAATTGGCCTTGTCACCGTATTTTTCGAGCAGCACCATTTCATAGCCTGCCTTGTCGAGCACTTCCTTGATGCCTTTCACGGCCACGGGGGCGAAAGGCTTGTCAGTAGCAACTAAAACCTTCATAATACCTTGTTAGCCTGTTATCTTGTTGCAGCAAATTTCTTCATTGTGTCAACCAGGGCCTGGACACCGGCCAGAGGCATGCCGTTGTAGATGGAGGCGCGGAAGCCGCCCACCGAACGGTGGCCCTTGATGCCGACCATGCCGGCCTCAGCGGCGAACTTGGCGAAATCTTCCTCCAGGTCTTTGTACTCGTCGGCCATGACAAAGCAGACGTTCATGATGGAACGGTCTTCCTTGCAGGTGACGGTCCCCTTGAACATGCGGTTGTTGTCGATTTCATCGTACAGAATGCCGGCCTTCTCCAGGTTGATCTTGTGGATAGCCTCGACACCGCCCAGCTGCTGGTACCACTTGGCCGTCTGCAGTGCCGTGAAAATGGGCAGCACAGGAGGCGTGTTGAACATCGACTCCTTGTCCACGTGGGTACGGTAGTCGAGCATGGTGGGGATGGGACGGCTCACACGGCCCAAAGCGCTCTTGCGGACGATGACCAGGGTGACACCGGCAGGAGCCAGGTTCTTCTGGGCACCGGCGAAAATCAGGTCGTAGTGCGTGAAGTCGATCGGACGGGAGAAGATATCGGACGACATGTCGGCGATGACAGGAATGTTGCCGAACGACAGGTCCTTGTGGGTTTCCGTGCCGTAGATGGTGTTGTTGGAGCAATAGTAGAAATAATCCACATCGGCAGGCACTTCGTAAGTCTTGGGGATATAGGTGTAGTTGTCGGCCTTGGAAGAAGCCACGACGTTCACTTCACCGAAGAGCTTGGCTTCCTTGATGGCCTTGGAGGCCCAGGTGCCGGTATCCAGGAAGGCAGCCTTCTTTTCCAGGAAGTTGTAGGGAGCCATGCAAAACTGCATGCTGGCGCCGCCGCCCAGGAAGACGACATCGAAATCCTCGGGGATCTGCAGCAACTCCTTGATGATCGCGCGGGCTTCGGTGATTACAGCGGTGAATTCCTTGCCACGGTGGGATACCTCCATCAGCGACAAACCGGTTCCGGCGAAATCAATGACTGCTTCGGCAGTCTTCTTGATAGCATACTCACTCAGGATCGAGGGACCGGCGTAAAAGTTGTATTTCTTCATGATTGGGTTGAATTGATGATTCCTCTTTTTTGCGATAAAAGCGCAGCAAAAATACAACTTTATTTTCGTTCGGCAATTATTTCCTTCCATAATTATTTTGGTCGGCCGCGAGGGGCCGTAATCGCGAAATTATTCTTATTTTTGCAGACCGGGTCAAAGCAAGGAAAACCATGTCACAACCTCTGGCAGAAAGAATGCGTCCGTCCACTTTGGACAACTATGTCGGTCAGCAGCATCTGGTCGGACAGGGAGCCGTCCTGCGCAAAATGATCGACAGCGGACGGCTGTCCTCCTTTATATTATGGGGGCCTCCGGGGGTAGGCAAGACCACCCTGGCCCGCATCGTGGCCACCCAGCTGGCCTGCCCGTTCTTTACGTTGAGTGCTGTCACCTCAGGCGTCAAAGAGGTGCGCGATGTCATCGAAAAGGCCCGCAACAGTCTTTTCTTCGAGGGCAAGACTCCCATCCTTTTCATCGATGAAATCCACCGTTTCAACAAGGCCCAGCAAGACTCCCTGCTCTCAGCTGTCGAAAACGGCACCATCGTCCTGGTGGGCGCCACCACCGAAAATCCTTCTTTCGAGGTGATCACTCCCCTGCTCTCCCGTTGTCAGGTCTGTGTGCTCAAACCCCTGGAAAACGAAGACCTCGACGCCCTGCTCCAGCGCGCCATCACCGAAGACAAAGAGCTGAAACAAAGAGATATACATATCGAAGAGAAAGACAATCTCTTCCGCTTCGCCGGAGGTGATGCCCGCAAGCTGCTCAATATCATCGAGCTCATGTGCCAGGCTGAGGATCCCGGCCAGCCCGTCGTCATCAACAACCGCACCGTCGTGGAGCGATTGCAGGAGAACCCCATGGCCTACGACAAGAACGGCGAGATGCACTACGACATCATTTCGGCCTTCATCAAGTCGGTCCGGGGCAGCGACCCCGACGCAGCCGTCTATTGGCTGGCCCGCATGATCGAAGGCGGCGAAGACCCCAAGTTCATTGCCCGGCGCCTGCTCATTCTGGCCAGCGAAGACATCGGTCTGGCCAATCCCAACGCCCTGCTGCTGGCCAACGCCTGCTTCGATGCCATCCACAAGATCGGCTGGCCCGAAGGGCGCATCATCTTGTCGGAAACCACCGTCTATCTGGCTTCCAGTCCCAAGAGCAACTCGGCCTACCTGGCCGTGGACGGCGCCCTGGAGACCGTGCGCCAGACGGGCAACCTACCCGTACCGCTCCACCTGCGCAACGCCCCCACCAAATTGATGAAAAACCTGGGCTACGGCGCCGAATACAAATATCCCCACGATTTTCCGGGACACTTTGTCGAGGAGCAGTACCTGCCGCCCGAAATGCAGGGGCGCCCCGTCTGGCAGCCCCAGGACAACCCCGCCGAGAACAAACTTCGCGACTTTTTGCGCCAACGCTGGAAAAACCGTTTCTAAACCTGCATTATCCCTAGCCTGTATCAAAATATGAGCGAGCAGCAAGTCAGAACAGAGGAAGACCCAACCGGCGAGGTGCTGGAACTGGCCACCCGGGCCGGGCACATCCTCCTGGAAAACGGGGCCGAAATTTCGCGCGTGGAAGAAACCATGGAGCGGATTTCCACCCATTTCAACGTCGATCACAAGAGTTTCTTCGTCCTGAGCAACGGCATCTTCACCACAGGCAGGCATTTTGCCGAGGTGGAATACATTCCCTTCAAAGGCACCCAACTCGACAAGGTGGTCGAAGTCAACCAGTTGTCGCGGGACATCGAAGCAGGCAAACTCGATCTGCACCAGGCCAGCCAACGCATGGACCAGATCAGCCGCCTGCCGGGCAAACCTTTCTGGGAGCAATTGCTGGGCGCCTCTGTGGGCAGTGCGGGATTCTGCATCATTTTCGGCGGCAGCCTCTTCGACGCCGCCGTGTCGTTCATTGCCGGGCTGCTGCTCTATTTCTTCATCCTCACTGTCGGCGCCAGGCACATGACCAAACTCTTCTGCAATATCTGCGGCGGAGCCGTTGCCTCACTTGTCTGCCTGCTGTGCTACCAGGCCGGTCTGGGCGACAATCTGAGCCACATGATCATCGGGGCCATCATCCCGCTCATCCCCGGTGTGTCCTTTACCAACGGCATCCGCGACATCGCGGGTGAAGACTATATTGCCGGCACCACCCGCCTGCTCGATGCATTGATGGTTTTTTTCAGCATTGCCCTGGGCGTTTCGCTGGTCCTGCTCATCGACGGACGCATCCAGGGAGCCATGCTTTCGTTGCATCCCTCGGTTTCCGACCCGCTCACATCCAATTTCTTCATACAACTCTTGTCTGCCTTTGTCGGCACGCTGGGCTTTGCCGTGCTGTTCGGCGTGCCCCGTCGCCACTACCTGCTCTGCGGCATCACGGCCACCGCCGGTTGGGCCGTCTATCTCGTCATGTTGCGCCACGGTGGTGCCACGGTGGTGGGCGCTTCCGCCCTGGCCACCGTTGCCGTGGCCCTGGTCTCGCAATATCTGGCAGTAATCAGGCATTGCCCTGTCACCGTGTTCCTCATCTGCGGCATATTCCCGCTCATTCCCGGGGCCGGCATCTACTGGACCACCGGCTATATCGTGTCCAACCAGTTGCGCGCCGCCCTCGAAAGCGGTTTCACCGCGCTGAAAATCACTGTCGCCCTGATCCTTGGCATCATCCTGGTGACTGAGCTGACTGCACTTTTCTACCGCAAAAAGCGGAACAGAAGCGTAATTTGACGCCTGTATATGTATCTTTGCCATCCCAAACTGCGTGACAAACTTGACATGAAGAAACACCTCATCCTTCTTTCGTTTGCCATGGCCAGTGTTTCCCTGATGGCCGATGAAGCGCCTTTCCATATTCGCATCAGGACGTCGCAGGAAACCCTTGTCCGCAAAATCATTTTGAGGTAATAAAAAATACATGGGATCGCTCCTCCATTTTGGATAATATTTCTTTATCTTTGCGACAATTGAAAGAGAAAATAGAGACCACCCATTTCAGTCAAACCACCAGTTCTATGAAAAGAATCATCCTCCACGGCTGCCTGTTGCTGACAGGGCTGATTGCCGTCCTGATGCTCACTGGCCAGCCCCTTGTTGCCGCCAAGCCCTCCGATGCCACCACCGACCAGCTCAAGTACAAAGATGTGATGGCCACCATGGAACGCGCCAACCGCTACTTCATGACCAAGTATGCCGATGTGGCCGCCCCAAGCCATGTGCGCGGCGTAACCCGTCCCAGCCATATCTGGACCCGAGGTGTCTATTACGAGGGCCTTATGTCGCTGCACCAGATCAATCCCCGCGAAGAGTATCTGCAATACGCCATCGACTGGGCCGATGCCCATCAGTGGGGCCTGCACCGGGGCAACACCACCCGCAACGCCGACAACCAGTGTGCCGGCCAGACCTATCTGGAGCTCTACAAACTGGAGCCCACTCCCGACAAGATCAAGAACATCCGCATCTGCATGGATATGCTCGTCAACACGCCCCAAAACGGCGATTGGACCTGGATCGACGCCATCCAGATGGGCATGCCCATCCTGGCCCTGATGGGACAGGTCACGCAAGATGAGCGCTACTGGGAAAAAGCCTGGCAGATGTACAGCGAGACACGCAATGTGATCGGCGGCGGTCTGTGGAACGAAAAAGACGGACTCTGGTGGCGCGATGCTGCCTTCTGCCCGCCTTTTGTCACCCCCAACGGCAAGCAGTGCTACTGGTCGCGGGGCAACGGCTGGGTCTTCGCCGCCCTGGCCCGCTACATGGAGCGCACGCCCTCCAACGAAGCCCATCGCAAGCAGTACGTCAAGGATTTCAAGGCCATGGCCAAAGCTTTGGTTCCCCTGCAGCGTGAAGACGGTTACTGGAATCCCAGTCTGGCCGACCCGGACGATTTCGGCGGCAAGGAAAGCAGCGGCACTGCCCTCTTTGTCTTCGGCATGGCCTGGGGCATCCGCCAGGGCATCCTGCCGGCCAGGGAATACATGCCGGTGGTGGTCAAAGGCTGGAAGGCTTTGGAAGAGGCTGTCCATCCCGATGGCTTCCTGGGCTATGTCCAGGGCACCGGCAAGCAGCCCAGCGAAGGTCAGCCCGTCACCTACGACAACGAGCCCGACTTCGAGGACTATGCCCTCGGCTGCCTGCTCATGGCGGGCTCAGAGGTCTATAAGCTCTGCCGCGAATAAATACTTACTGAAAATCAATCCTTTATTATTAATCCTTTTATAAAACAAAGCGTACTCAAAAATGAAAAAGTTTAGTTTTTTACTTGTGTTGGGCGTTATTGCTCTTTTCATGAGTAGTTGCCAGAGTTACAGACACTCCATGCGTGAACCGGCCAACCATGTCGAGTTTTATGCAGATGACTTTGAACTCTCCGAACCTGTCACCGGTGAAGCCACCATCACCCGTGTTTTGGGCGTTGACTGGGAGCACACATTTGGTACAACCACAACGGGTATCGTCAACAACAATTACGAATTGCCCATCATCGGCACCTTGCTCAGCAACACAGGCGCCAATTATGCCATCTACGATCTCCTGCAGAAGAATCCGGGCTACGATGTGATTTTCTTCCCGCAGGTAGAAGTCCACAGATCGGCCCCCATCCTCGGCACCGACTTCTTCAGTACGACCACCTACAAGGTGACCGCCCGTCTTGGAAAGATGAAACAGAAATAAGGAATAATCCCTCCATTGGAGCGGGCTGGGAAAAGTTTTCCCGGCCCGTTTTTTTTTATGTCAAAAAAAAGGATCAGGCGGCCAAATGGGTCAGGAGGATTTTCAGTCCGATGGCGATCAGGATGAGACCACCCAGCAATTCAGCTCGTTTGGTCAGACGGTCGCCCGTGGCCAGCGACAAAAGCAGGGCTACCCACGACAGGACAAACGACACGACGCCAATGATGGTCACCGCCACCCACAGGGAAATGTCGAGCAATGAGAACGACAACCCGACGGCCAGGGCATCGATACTGGTTGCCACCGCCAGCAACAACACCGTATGCCAGCGGTAAGGGTCGATGACACGATGGCCTTCCTGTCCGGGATGAAGGTTTTCCCATATCATCCTGATTCCCAGGAATGCCAGGATGCTGAAAGCGATCCAATGGTCGAAACGGTGGATATAGTCATAGAACTGACTGCCGGCCAGCCAGCCCAGACAGGGCATCAGCGCCTGGAACAGCCCGAACATGAAAGCCAGCCGCAGCATGGGCCACCACTGGAAGCGCTTCATCACCAGGGCGCAGGCCACAGATACCGCAAAACAGTCCATGGCCAGTCCGATGGCAACCAACAATATCTCAATCAGACTCATATATCTTCCTGCCAGGGGCAGTCTTCCAGCTTGAAACGCAGACGAAGGCGTCCGTTGTCGTAGTCGTGGGAAATGATCTTGAAACGCCCCACCTGGGCGGTATGCTGCACATGGGCCCCGATGCAGGCGCAGGCATCGTAATCGCCGATACGCACGATGCGCAGCGTGGCGCTGGCATCGTCGGGCAGTTTGCTCAAATCAACGATCGATGCGGCCTCTTCCCGAGGCATGAACCCGATGCTCACCGGCAGGTCGGCGGCCAGCACCTCATTGACGCTGCGCTCGATGGCGGCGATTTCCTCCTCCCTGAGCGCCCGGGGCAGTTCATAGTCGCACTTGCTCTTCTTGCGCTCGATGTGGGCATTGCGCGAACGCGGACAGCCATACATTTTGACCATGGTGGCGTTCAACACATGCTCGGCCGTATGCATGGGCGGATATTCCTGCTTGTTGTGTTCGTTCAGGACCGGCGTTTCCATATTCTGGACACTGTCTGTTGATTATTGCGACCGCAAAAGTAATAAATAAAACCCATTTGCCGTCAGACGGCGCGATTGGAAAATATATTTGCGAATGCCCCCTGATTGCACTATTTTTGCCGATTATAATCACTCTAGAACAGACACACTATGAACGACCAGATCCAACAGATCGCCGAACGGCTGCGCGGCATGCGCGATGCCGTCGATATGACCGTCCAGGAGGTGGCTGCCCTGTGCGACATCAGCCCGGACGACTATGAAAAATACGAGAGCGGCACGGTGGACATTCCCATGAATTTCATCTGCAGTTTCGCCAACCGCTTCAACATCCAGCCTTCGGCCCTGATATCGGGCGAGGAGCCCTACATGAGCAGCTACTTCCTCACCCGCAAGGACAAGGGCCTCTCTGTCGAACGGCAGAAAGCCTACAAATACCAGGCCCTGGCCATGGGCTTCAAGAATGCCAAGGCCGAGCCCTTCATCGTCACGGTCGAGCCCAACGACACCCCCATCGCGGAGCTGCACATGAACAGCCATCCCGAACAGGAATTCAACATGGTGCTCGAAGGTACGATGCTGCTCATTATCGATGGCAAGCAACTGACACTGAACGAGGGCGACAGCATCTATTTCGACTCGACCAAACCCCACGCCATGAAAGCGCTCAATGGCAAACGCGTCCGTTTCTTTGCCATCATCATGTAAAACATTGTTTACCGATACCTCATCATGATTCTTGACAAATATCTCAAACAAGTGGAATTCTCCTCCATGGAGGATTTCCGTCAACACCTCGAATTCATCATCCCCGAGCATTTCAACTTCGGTTACGACGTAGTCGATGCCTGGGCGGCCCAGCAGCCCGGCAAGCGGGCCCTGTGCTGGACCAACGACCAGGGCAGCCACCGGGAATACACTTTTGCAGACATCAAGCGCTATTCCGACCAGACGGCCTCCTTCTTCCAAAGCCTGGGCATCGGACGCGGCGACAAGGTGATGCTCATCCTCAAACGCCGCGTCGAGTTCTGGTTTTCGATCGTCGCCCTGCACAAGCTGGGGGCTGTGGTCATTCCGGCCACCCACCTGCTCACCAAGAAGGACATCGTCTATCGCAACAACTCGGCCGGCATCAAAATGATCGTCGCCGCCGGCGAACAGGTCATCCTCGACCACATCCAGGCGGCCGTGCCCGAATCGCCCACCCTGGAAAGACTCGTCTCGGTGGGCAGCCTCTACCCCGAAGGCTGGGAGAATTTCCAGCAGGGCATCGAAAAAGCCCCGGCTTTTGTCCGTCCCGCACATGTCAACGACAACGACGACATCTGCATCATGTACTTCACCTCCGGCACCAGCGGCGAGCCCAAGATAGTGGCCCACGACTTCACCTACCCCATCGGCCACATCATCACGGCCAAATATTGGCACAACCTCAACGAAAACAGCCTGCACCTGACGGTGGCCGACACGGGCTGGGGCAAGGCCGTCTGGGGCAAGCTCTACGGCAAGTGGTTTGTCGGAGCCTGCGTCTTTGTCTATGACCACGAGAAATTCGCCGCCGCCGATATCCTCAAGATGATAGAGCAATACCATATCACCTCCTTCTGCGCCCCGCCCACCATCTACCGTTTCCTCATCCGCGAGGACATGGCCGCCTACGACCTGAGTTCGCTCACCTACTGCACGGTGGCCGGCGAGCCGCTCAACCCCTCGGTCTATGACACCTTCTACAAGAACACCGGCATCAAGCTGCGCGAAGGCTTCGGACAGACCGAGACGACTATGACCATCGGCACCTTCCCCTGGATGGAGCCCAAGCCCGGTTCGATGGGCGTGCCCAACCCGGCCTACGACATGGACCTGCTCACGGCCGACGGCCGCGTGGCCGAAGAAGGCGAACAGGGCGAAATCGTCTTCCACACCGACAAGGGCCGACCCTGCGGCCTGTTCAAGGAATACTACCGCGATCCGGCCCGCACCCGCGAAGTCTATCACGACAACCTCTACCATACGGGCGATGTGGCCTGGCGCGACCAGGACGGCTATTTCTGGTTTGTCGGCCGCACCGACGATGTCATCAAGAGCTCGGGCTATCGCATCGGTCCTTTCGAGGTGGAGAGTGCCCTGATGACCCATCCGGCCGTTGTGGAATGCGCCATCACGGGCGTGCCCGACGAAATCCGCGGCCAGGTGGTCAAGGCCACCATCGTGCTGGCCAAGG
Organism: Bacteroidales bacterium; assembly: GCA_017446025.1. Taxonomy (GTDB): domain Bacteria; phylum Bacteroidota; class Bacteroidia; order Bacteroidales; family UBA1402; genus UBA1757. The sequence continues at coordinate 23,719 of JAFSRR010000096.1, forward strand.
AATACCGCGATGCCGACAAGGAAGCGCTCACCAAGGAAATACAGCATCACGTCAAAGTCACCACTGCGCCCTACAAATATCCGCGTGTCGTGGAATTTGTCGATGAACTGCCCAAGACCATCAGCGGCAAGATCCGCCGGGTCCAGATCAGAAAAGGAGACCAAAAATAACGCCTATGTTACAGTCCATGACCGGCTATGGCAAAGAGCAAGCCGAAATCAACGGAAAGAAAGTCACAGTAGAGATCAAGTCGCTCAACAGCAAGCAAATGGATCTTTATATGAAAATATCCCCCTTGTACAAGGATTGGGAAAACGAGGTCCGCAACAGCCTGCTCAACCGCCTGGAACGTGGCAAGGTGGATCTGTCCATCTATACCGAAAACCTGTGTGCGGCCACCGAAACCAGCATCAACACGACGCTGCTCGAGACTTACTACGAGAAACTGTGCCAGACTTCTCGCCAGTTGGGCATACCCATGACCGAAGACCCCTGGCCGGTGCTGCTCAAACTGCCCGATGTGCTGAAAAACGAGAGCCAGCCGATCGACGAGGACGAATGGGAAGCCGTGCGCGACCTGCTCGACAAGGCCGTGGACCATCTCATCGATTTCCGGTTGCAGGAAGGGCGCATGCTCTCACGCTTTTTCCTGGAGAAAGTGACCAATATCGAAGAGTTGCTCGCCCAGGTCGAACCCTACGAAGCTGAGCGGATAGCCCACATCAAAGCCCGTCTGACCGACGCCCTGGAAAAACTCGGCCAGACAGACTACGACAAGAACCGCTATGAGCAGGAGCTCATCTATTATCTGGAGAAACTCGACATCACCGAGGAGAAGACCCGCCTGAGCAACCACTGCCAGTACTTCCGCCAGACCATGGACGAGGAAGGCGGCGGCAAAGGCAAGAAACTGGGCTTCATCATCCAGGAGATGGGACGCGAAATCAACACCTTGGGATCCAAGTCCAACCAGGCCGAGATGCAACGACTGGTCGTCTGCATGAAAGACGAACTCGAACAAATGAAAGAACAGATACTCAACGTGCTCTAAGATGATACGCACAGGGATATTCGGCGGCAGTTTTCACCCCCTGCACTACGGTCACATCGCCGTGGCAGACTATTTCTACCACAGCGGTCTGCTCGATGAGGTGTGGTTTATGGTGAGCCCGCTCAATCCCTTCAAGCAAGGGCAGCCCCTGGCCGGGGCCCGGCAGCGGCTCGAACAGGTGCGCCAGGCACTGAAGGACTATCCCCAGTTCAAGGTCTGCGATATTGAGTTGCAACTGCCCCGCCCTTCCTATACCACGCAAACCTTGCAAGCCCTGTCGGAAAAATATCCCGACCGGGTCTTCTCGCTCATTATCGGCGGCGACAATCTCGACAAGTTTGCCCGCTGGAAAGACTACGAGTACATCCTGGCACACTACGACATCCTGGTCTATCCCCGCCCCGGCGCCACCAACAAAGTGCCCGAGGGATGGGACCGGGTCAGGCTGTTTGCCGATGCCCCACAGATGGACATCTCTTCCACCCAGATACGCGAAGCCCTATGAAACTCAAACAGCGGATAGCCCGATTCATCCTCAAATGCGCCGGCTGGACGGCCGAAGACCGTCAGCGCGACATCAAGCACTGTGTCATGGTCATCGCGCCTCACACCAGCAACTGGGATTTCGTGATGGGCAAGTTGGCGGCCATCGCCGAGGACCGGCAGGGACGCTTTCTCATCAAGAAAGAATGGTTTTTCTTTCCATTCAACCTGTTTTTCAACTGGATAGGCGGCATCCCCGTCGATCGCAAGGGCGGACGGGCCCACATGACCGCCATGCTGGCCGAAAAATTCCAACAAGCGCCCGAACTGTGCCTGGCCATCACCCCGGAGGGCACCCGCAAACCCAACCCCGACTGGAAGAAAGGCTTCTACTATATCGCCATCAAGTCCCAGGTGCCCATCGTCATCACCCGCATCGACTATGGAAAAAAACATGTGGGCATCGACGAGGTGTTCTACCCCACCGGCGACGAGACAGCCGACATCAAGGCCGTCAAGGAATACTACCGCCACACCACCGCCAAGCATCCCGAAAACTTTCGTCTGGAATAACGTCCCATGAGAATCAGCCTCATACAAACCGATATCATTTGGGAGAACGCCCCAGCCAACCTCCAGCACTATGGCAGCATCCTCCACTCGCTCCAAGGACAGAGCGACCTGGCCGTCCTGCCCGAGATGTGCTTCAACGGTTTTGGCAGCGATGTGGTGAGGATAGCCCAGCCCAACGACAGTGAAACCCTGCGTCGCTTGCAGGCCATGGCCTGTGAGAACCGCCTGGCCGTGACAGGTTCCTTTGCCGCCAAGGAAGAGACGGCACAAGGCACCCGCTATTTCAACCGGGGCTTCTTTTTCTATCCCGACGGCAGGGCGGTCTTTCACGACAAGCGCCACCTGTTCCGCCTCGGTGTCGAAGGCGAACTGATGTCCACCAACGCCCAAAAGCCCTGCATCGTCGAATACATGGGCTGGAAAATCCTGCTCATCGTCTGCTACGACCTGCGTTTCCCCGTCTGGTGCCGCAATGTCGGTCTGGGCTACGACCTGATGATCTGCGTGGCCAACTGGCCGGCCGTGCGCATTGCCTCCTGGGACAACCTGCTCGAAGCCCGGGCCACCGAAAACCAGGTCTATGCCTGCGGTCTCAACCGGGTGGGCCGCGACGGGCTGGACATCGAATACAACGGCCATTCCGTTATTTTCGATCCCATCGGACGACAACTTACCGATCTGCCCGAAGGCCGGGCCGCTGTCGAGACCGTCTGCCTGAGCCAGGAAAAACTGGCCCATTACCGCGACACTTTCCCCGCCTGGCGTGATGCCGACCCCTTCAAACTGCTGTAGCCTATGCCTCACACTCCCGATCTTTCCTCTATCAGGCTCATCGGCTTCGACGCCGACGACACCCTCTGGCGCAATTCGGTCTATTTTGTCGAGGCCGAGCGCAAACTCGCCGACCTGCTCAGTCCCTGGCTGTCGGCCCGGGAGTTGCATCCCCGCCTGGTCGCCACCGAAACGGCCAACATGCCATGGTATGGCTACGGCGTCATGGCCTATACCCTCTCGCTCATCGAGACAGCCGCCCGCGAAAGCCACTACGAGATTTCTGCCCGCGATATGGAAAAGATCCTGGAAATCGGCAAATGGATGCTCGCCCATCCCATCGAGCTCTACGACGGCGTCGGGCAAGTGCTGCCCATCCTGCAACAACACTACCGGCTGGTCATCATCACCAAGGGCGACATGCTCGACCAGGAGCGCAAACTGCAGAAATCGGGGCTGACACCCTATTTCGACCACATCGAAATCGTCTCGGAAAAACATCAGGACAACTATCGCGACATGCTCTGTCGCCTTAAGTCAAGCCCCCGGGAGTTTCTCATGGTGGGCAATTCACTCAAATCGGACATCGCACCGGTGTTGGCCATCGGCGGACAAGCCGTCCACATTTCCACCGACAATATCTGGGAATATGAGAAATCCGAAAAGCCCGACCAACCATACATAGAAATTTCCCGGATGGACGAACTCCTTCCCCTGCTGGGTTTGCAGGCGCATTGAGCCAGTCCCCGCACCTACAATATTCACCTATTCTGTCATACATATAAAAACATGGCTTCTTGCGACATAATCAACTACTGCACTGATACTTCCAAACTAAGGGAGGCTGTCCGGAGCATCCAAAGTGACTATTTTCTGATGCTCACCGACCCCCGGCTGACCCCTGAGCGTATTGTCTGGGGGCCGACGGCCCTGCAGCGACTCTTGCAGGCCGCCGTCATGACCCAGGCCGGTCTGGTTTATGCCGACTACCGCGAAGAAGGACAGCCCCATCCGCTCATCGACTACCAGGCAGGCAGCCTGCGCGACGATTTCGATTTCGGAAAAATCGTGCTGATACACACCTCCACTGCCCGGCAAGCACTGCAAAACCTGCCCGCTTGCCGGTTTGCCGCCTTCTATGCCCTGCGGCTGGCCATTTCCCGCCAGCGTGCCATCGTCTATCTCAAAGAAACGCTCTATACGGTGGCCGACAGTGCGCAAACCGACCACGAACAGGCCATGTTTGCCTATGTCAACCCCCGCAACCGCGAGGTCCAGATAGAGATGGAAGCCGTCTGCACCGACCACCTGCGGCAAATCGGGGCCTGGCTGTCGCCCGCCACAGAAAGTGTGTCGCTCGCCCAGGGCGACTTTCCCGTCGAAGCGTCGGTCGTCATTCCCGTGCGCAACCGCATCCGCACCATCGCCGACGCCGTCGCATCGGCCCTGGAGCAGCAATGTCCTTTCCCCTTCAATGTGATCGTGGTGGACAATCATTCCACCGACGGTACCACAGAGAAGCTGCTTGAGATGGCAGCCCATGACGCCCGGCTCATCGTGCTCCGCCCCGAACGCCAAGACCTGAACATCGGCGGCTGCTGGAACACAGCTATCCTGGACGACCATTGCGGACGCTTTGCCGTCCAGCTCGACAGCGACGATCTCTACAGCGCCCCCGACACCCTGGCCCGCATCGTCGATGGCTTCTACGCCCAGCAATGTGCCATGCTGGTGGGCAGCTACCGCATTTGCGACTTCAACCGCCAAACGCTGCCGCCCGGTCTGATCGACCACCGCGAATGGACCGACGGCAATGGCAAGAACAATGCCCTTCGGATCAACGGGTTGGGAGCCCCAAGGGCCTTCTTCACGCCCCTGCTCCGGGAGATACTCTTTCCCAACACCAGCTACGGCGAAGACTATGCCGTAGGCCTGGCCATCTCTAGGAGATGGAAGATCGGACGCATCTACGACGAGCTCTATCTCTGCCGCCGCTGGGAAGACAACACCGATGCCTCGATGACTTTGGAACGCCTCAATGCCAACAATGCCTACAAAGACCAGCTCCGCAGCCTGGAGCTGGCAGCCCGGCAGCAAATGAACCGCCTATGACCACCCATCAGGAATTCTTCCGTCAGCAACTGGCCGTCTGGCCGCTGGCCCGCCAGAACTACGAATCGCAGCGCCTGGCCCGGTATCGCGACCTGTGGTTTGGCGACGCCTGCCGCATCCGGCTCATCTGCCTGCCGGCCCGCATCGGTTCCTCCTCGGCCAAAATCACCGCCAAGGGAGAGGTGGACCGGCCCTGTTTCCTCTGTGCCCACCGCCTGCCGCCCGAGCAGCAGGCCCTGCCCCTGCCCGGAACGGACGATTTCCGGCTGCTGGTCAATCCTTTTCCCGTGTTCCCGCAGCATTATACCATCCCATCGGTCGCCCACCGGCCCCAGGCCCTTTTGTCAGACCTGGAGCTGATGTTCTCGCTGGCCGTCGAAATGGACGACCTGGTGCTGTTCTACAACGGCGGACGCTGCGGTGCCTCCGCCCCCGACCACCAGCATTTCCAGGCCGGCAGCAAAGGCTTGATGCCCCTGCAATGCGAATATCCCGCTTGGAAAGAAAAGGGAGCGCGACTGCTGATGCAAACCGACTCCTGCCGGATATACCAACTGGCCGGCATGCTGCGCACAGGCTGGCTCATTGAAAGCGACACGGCAGCTGCCGCCTGCCGGCAAATCCGCTGCCTGGTCCAATTGTTCGGACAGCAAGTCACCGACGAAGCCCCCGAAAGCCGCATCAACCTGCTGGTCTGGTTTGAATCCTCAGACAAGCGCTTTGTGGCCCTGCTTTTTCCGCGCTTGCAACACCGCCCGGCCTGTTTCTATGCCCAGGGCGAGCAGCAGCGCATCACCAGTCCCGCCTCGGTCGAAATGAGCGGCTACTACATCTTCCCGCGTAGCAGCGACTACGAGCAGGTCACTCCCCAGGAACTGACCCGGATCTATGCCGATGTCTGCCTGCCCCAAAAAGATATCGATGCCATATCCGGACGACTGTCCCAATGCCAGCCATAACGCCATGAAGACCTCTTCCATCCATCACGAACCTCTCCTTTCGGTAGGTGTCCTGACATCGCCACGCATCGCTTTTTCCCTGTCGGAGGCTTTCCTCATCCAGGGATCTTCGCAAAGGCTGCCGGCAGGCCGCTACACCGCCTCTCCCGCGGCCGACGGCCAGGTCCTTGTCAGTCCCGCCGACAAGGACCCACAGACAGCACAGCCACTGACGCTGCCCGATGCCGCCGTTCTCGAACCCTCGGGCCAGGGATGTTTCTGGCTGGAACAGGTTCGCATCGGCTTGCAGTTCCATTGGGAGCGACTGCAGCGGCAGCAGTTCGAAGGCTCGCTCTGCCTGCGTCACGACGGCCAGGGCCAGCTCATCGCCGTCAACCTCATCGGCCTGGAAGCCTATCTCTACAGTGTCATTGCCTCGGAGATGAACGCCGCCTCGCCCGAGGAACTGCTCAAGGCCCATGCCATCATCTCACGCAGCTGGCTGCTGGCCCAGCTCCGCGAAAATGGCAGCCAAACAGAGGCGCCCAAAGCTGGAGCCGCCTATCCCATGGAGATGGTCAATGCCCAAGGCGAAAAAGAGCATATCCGCTGGTACGAGCGCGACGCCCACCGGCTGTTTGATGTCTGCGCCGACGACCACTGCCAGCGCTACCAAGGCATGGCCCACAGCGACACGCCTCAGGTCAGGGCCGCCCTGCAAGCCACCCGCGGGCAGGTGCTCAGCTATGGCGACGACATCTGCGACGCCCGCTTCTACAAGTGTTGCGGGGGCATGACCGTGAGCTTTGAAAACTGCTGGGCCCCCGAGCCGCATCCCTATCTGCGTCCCGTCAGAGACCTGCCCCAAGGGGCAGCCAGGGAGGAAGACTACAGCGACGAAGAGGCTGCCCGCGATTTCATCCTGGGCAATCCCCCGGCCTTCTGCCACACCACCGACAAGCGCATCCTCTCACTTGTCCTGAACGACTACGACCAGGAGACACAGCACTTCTACCGCTGGACCCAACGCTACGAGGCGCAGCAGCTCTCCGAGATTTTCCGCCAGCGCTCGGGCATCGACCTGGGGCGCATCCTGGCCCTGCAACCCATCGAGCGAGGCTGCTCAGGACGCATCGTCCGGCTGAGGGTTGTCGGAGAGAAGCAGCGCATAATTATTGGCAAGGAACTGGAAATCAGAAAATTCTTATCAAACACCCACCTCTACAGCTCGGCTTTCGTGGTCGATACCGAAGGGCGTCGTCCCTCGGACCGTGCTCCCGAAGTCTTCATCCTGCACGGAGCCGGCTGGGGACACGGCGTAGGACTGTGCCAGATCGGCGCCGCCGTCATGAGCAGCCAAGGCTACAACCACCGGCAGATACTGTCGCACTATTATCCCGATACTGTCATCACCCAACTCTATTGATATTCCCATGAACGATTCCCGTCCACAAACACCGGTCAAAGACCATGCCTGGGCCTGGGTGCCCAGCCTGTATTTTGCCGAAGGACTGCCCTATGTGGTGGTCATGACCGTTTCTGTCATCCTCTACAAGCGATTGGGCCTGTCCAATGCCCAGATCGCCTTCTATACCAGCTGGCTGTATCTGCCCTGGACCCTGAAATTTGTCTGGAGCCCCTTCATCGACCTCTTCAAGAGCAAACGCTGGTGGATAGTGACCATGCAATTGCTCATCGGCGCCCTGCTGGGCGGAGTGGCCTTCACATTGCCCGGGCCGCACTGGCTGCAATGGAGCATGGCTTTCTTCTGGATCATGGCCTTCAGTTCGGCCACCCACGACATTGCCGCCGACGGTTTCTACATGCATGGACTCTGTCAGGAGCGCCAGCAGTTTTTCATCGGCATCCGCAACACCTTCTACCGCGTGGCCATGATATGCGGCCAAGGCCTGTTGGTGATGCTGGCCGGCAAATTCGAGAACGCTGCGTCCAACCCCCTGGGCATGGAGCAGATCCCCTTTGCCTGGGCCCTGACTTTCCTGATCATGGCCGTGCTGTTCATCGCGCTGGGCCTATGGCATTTGTTTGCCCTGCCCCGTCCCGAAAGCGACCGGCAGCGCGACAGCCTGAGCGGCAAGGAAATCATCACCAACTTCGGCAAGACCTTCCGCTTATTCTTCCAGAAAAGCCACATCGGGATTGCTTTGGCCTTCATGCTGCTCTACCGCTTTTCCGAAGCCCAGCTGGTCAAACTCACCTCGCCCTTCCTGCTCGACTCGGTCGATGTCGGCGGCCTGGGCCTGGAAACCGGCACAGTGGGCTTCGCCTACGGCACCGTCGGTGTGCTGGCCCTGGTGCTGGGCGGCATCCTGGGTGGCATCGTCATCTCCCGCCGGGGATTAAAAAAGAGCCTCATGCCCATGGCATTGGCTCTTTGTCTGCCCAATCTGGTCTATGTTTACCTGGCCTGGGCCCAGCCGCAGCAATTGGCCACCATCTATGCCGGCATCGCCCTGGAGCAACTGGGCTACGGCTATGGATTTACCGCCTACACGGCCTATCTGCTCCATTTCTGCCAAGGTGAGTTCAAGACCGCCCACTATGCCATCTGCACCGCCGTCATGGCCCTGGGCATGATGATTCCCGGCATGTTCGCCGGCCGCCTTCAGGAATGGTTCCAACAGCTGTTTGCCCAGTCACTGGGCGGCTACACGGTATTCTTCCTGTGGATCATGCTCTGCACTCTGCCCTGCTTCTACGTGGTGCATCTGGCCAAATCTATTCTTCCAGACCGAACTGATAGATGATGGTCTGGTCGAACTCCTCGCCGGCCTTCAGGATGCACGAAGGGAAGATGCTCTGGTTGGGGCTGTCGGGGAAGAACTCCGGCTCCAGGCAGAACGCTTCGCGATAGCCCAGGGGCTTGCCGTCGCACGAAGGCAGGTCGCTGCGCAGGTAGTTGCCGCTGTAGAACTGCACACCGGGCAAAGTGGTCCACACGGCCAGCGTACAACCCGTCTTTTTGGATCTGGCCTCGACAGCCAGGGCCAGGTCGTCGGCCTCCTGCTTGTCGATGACAAAGCAATGGTCGTAGCCGCAGCCGTTCACCAGTTGTTCCTCCTTCTTGTCGATGTCGCGGCCGATCTTCTTGAAGCGGCTGAAATCGAATGCCGTGTCCTTGACAAAGCGGATTTCGCCCGTGGGGATGGCATCGGGATGGATCGGAATGAACCGGCTGGCATGGATTTTCATTTCATTGCCCAGGACAGTCCCCTGGCCGTCGAGATTGAAATAAGCATGACTGGTCATGTTGAGCGGCGTATTCTTGTCGCACACCCCGCTGTAGTGGATGCTCAGCTCGTTGGTAGCCGACCAGCCGTAACGGACGCTCACCTTCAGGTTGCCCGGATAGCCTTCCTCGCCGTCGCGAGAGAAATAATGGAAAGTGACGCTCTCCTCGTCGGTCTCGTACTGCCAGTTTTTGGTGTTGAAGCCCTGGTTGCCGCCATGCAGGTGGTTCTCACCGTTGTTGGTGGCCAGGGTGTACTGCTCACCGTCGAGCACAAACCTGCCCTTGGCAATGCGGTTGGCATAACGCCCGCAGCTGGCGCCCAGGTAAGTGCCGATGCCCAGGTCGGCCAGATAACCCTCGACCGAGGGGAAACCCTTGACCACCTGGACCAGTTTGCCCTCGCGGTCAGGCACCAGCACACCGGCCAAGGTGGCCCCGTAGGTGGTGACCAGGGCGATGGCTCCACATTCGTTTGTCAAACGCAGCAGCAGGATGTCTTCCCCGTCCGGCATCTTGCCAAAAGGCAGTTTTTCAATTTTCAGACTCATAGCTTATTGTTTTATAGAGATTTCGTTTTCATCCCCGTAGATATAGCGGCCTTCGCGCACTTCACGACGGCGGCTGCTGTACAGCACCCAGCCACTCGACAGGTGCATCACCAGGGCACCCAGGTCTTCCTGTTGCCAGACAGGCAGGCTGGCGCCCGGTTCAAGGGCCTGGCGCAGCAGCCGGTTCACCTGGGCGGTGTCCATCACCGTCGATGAGACGAGCGTAGCCACCCCGTCTTTGCAGGACTCCAGTTTCTTATAGACCACAGCGTCCACCTCCTGTCCACGGTCCCCGTAGGCCATCTTCACGGGCACAGGCACCACTTCGCCTACGACATAGCCCAGTCCGTAAGCCTGATGCAACTGACCCACTGCCGACAACAGGAACTCGGCCAGGCCGTCTCGCAGGCGGTAGAGCCTCTCCCGGGATTCCAGGGTGGTTTTGCCCTTGTACTGGGCGAAGAACCGGTCTATTTCCCCGTTGAGCAATGCCTCCAGACGCTTGGGCAAGTCGCCTCCGGTCATAGCACCCTGCCGGGAAACCGGATAATCGAACTCAAAATGATCGACAAAGTCGGCCCACTGACGTGACAGGTAATGGTCGGTTTCGACCGACAGATGGTGAATCCGCCACGAGAGCCGGTAACCGCGCGACGAGGAATCTGCCACCGACACATCGGCCCTCAGCCACAGGCGCTCCACGCTTACCGTGTCGCGCCCGTCGATAGTATAGACAAGACGGCTCAAACAGTAGGGCTGGTACTCGTGCCGTACCCAATGGGCGTTAAGCACGACCGCTTCGCTTTCGGCCGCCCGACAAGGCAGGCAAAGCAAAGCCGTCAACACGAGCACTACACCATACAGTCGCCTTAAATTTTCCATTTCACCAATTCGTATTTAAAACCGTCTATGACAAAGGGAATATCGGCCGGCGAGATGCCCAGGTCCTTGAGCAGGGGCAGATCCTGCTCGAGCAGCACGACAAATTCCGTCTCGGTGATCTTGCACTGCCCGACCCCTTGGGCATACAGCTCCACTGCCCGGCGCAATTGCCCCTGCAGCCATTTCAGATGACCGGCATTGAGATAGTCCTCTATGATCGGTTTTTCTTCGGCCAGCAGCTTGTCGTAGTATTTTTCGGCCTGGTCGTAGCGCCCGGTCAGCACCAGGCACCAGGCAACCGGCCGCCAGATACGCGGGCTGCCCTGAAACAGGAACTCCGCCTTGTAATAGCAGTTCAGGGCATCCGAATAGCGTCCGAGGTCCATCAGGCAATGGCCCTGGTTCAGGCAGAGCGACAAATTGTCAGGATTCAGGGCGGCAGCCCTGCGGTAGCAGTCCAAAGCCTGCTCGTTGCGGCCCAGCTGGCGCAGGCAGGCAGCCAGACGCTTGATGACCCAGGCATTGTCGGGGCGTATCAGATCGGCCCGTTCATAGTAGGTCACGGCCGATTCATAATCCTGGATCTGCTGGCAGCACCAAGCCGACTGACGAAGCAGGTCGAAATCGGCCGGATGGTCCTCCAGGAGCTGTCTATAGAGGTTCAATGCCTGAACAAAGTGATTCTTTTTCAAATACATGGCCGCAATCCGCCGACGATACTCCTCCGAGGTGAAATAACCGGCCGTCAAGGGATTGGCATAAAAGTCCAGGGGACGGGCAAAGACATCGTCGAAGTCATCCTTGCTGGGGAACAGCTTGTAAAAACGGTACAGATCCTGAATATACAGGTTGGTGATATTCTCGGCCTTGAGCCGGCGGCTGCCGTTCTGCTCCATATGCATCATTTCCTCGAATGCCTCACTGTCGGCCCCCATATTGGCACTCATCTGGTCGCGGTATTGCTCAGGCACCTGGGCCAGGTTCAGACAGAAAGAATACTTGTCAGAGGCACAGAGCAAGTCGGATTGCGTCATCACCTTGGGCACATCCAGGCCCTTGAACACCTGGCGGCCGCGAAATACAGACGCGATAGCCGTGTGATTGGGATCGAAAGGCAGAAACCAGTTGTAGATCTCCTTGAAGAAGGGATAGAACTTCAGCGAAGAAAAAGTGCTCAGATAGACATCCTCCCCTTCGGTCTGCATCTTGGAAAACTCCATCATCTTCTCCGACATGCCGCCGTCCTCGAAGAGCTCCTCCAGGTCGTTTTTCAGGTCCTCTTGCGACTGGTCCTTGTTGTCTTCCAGCCTCTGGCGGATGCTCGAGCCCAGCTTGTTCATTTCGGGCAGGAACTCCTCCTTCATACGCCGGCTCACCTGCTCGGCCTCTTTGGCCCGGATCAGCTGGGCAAAGATGCCGGATGCCGCAGCCCTTATCTCAGGCCGGTCAAACAGCAGACTCAGCCGGGAAGTCAGCGCAGGGATCCCCGATATTCGCTTTTGGTATTGGTCCATGAGCAGCATCAGGGCCGTCAGCGCCCGCATGGCCACCAGGGGCGAGGACGAGTCGCAAAGATCGGCCAGAAAAAGCAATTTGTATTCGTCAAACATCTGCTGGACAGCCAACAGCAGGGCCGACACACACAGCGCCTGCCCATTCTCGTCTAAAGCCTGACAATGCGCTGGCATCCGGGCATAATCGCCCTCCTTCCAAGGCTCGTCAAACAACAGCTGCAGGAAGAAATCGCCCGTCAGCTGCTCCTTTTGACCGCGCACCTCTGCCAGTCGCTGGGCCACGCCGTCCTGACTGGCCGCCTCGGTGAGCATGTGCTCATCTTCCCGGCAGCGCGACAAAAGCTGCGACAAGGCGGCAAAATCACGCTTGTTTTGCCCGTTGATGTTCCGGTAGCGTTTCTGGGAGTAATACCACTGCGATGAAAAAGCCGACTGCCAGTCGCTCCAGGCCTGATCGGCCAGTTGGAAGAGCGTACGCTTCATGTCGGAAAGCACCTTGTCGCGGTCCTTGTCCTGATAGCCATCCAGCCGGTATTGCAACAGGTAGCTGTAGTTGAGCTCCTGTTCGTGGAGTTTGTCGAAAACCTCCCCGAATCCATTCTGCTGCATCAGGTACGAAATGTCCAGGAATGCGTCATAAAGCCGGTCCTGATAGAGCCGGTCAAGTATTCTGCGGTAGAGTTTCCTTACTTCGTCGATCGTCATAGCCGTGTATCATCCGCTAAGAGCAACAAAAATACAAAATAAAACCGTACCTTTGTACCAAACATCCAAGAGTAGCCTTCATGGAGCATATCCGCAACTTCTGCATCATCGCCCATATCGACCATGGCAAGAGCACGCTGGCCGACCGTTTGCTGGAATACACCGGCACATTGGCCATTACCGAGAACCAGATGCTCGACAACATGGATTTGGAAAAGGAACGTGGTATCACTATCAAAAGTCATGCCATTCAGATGCAGTATCCCTTCGAAGGCGAAACCTACACGCTCAATCTGATCGACACCCCGGGACACGTGGATTTTTCCTACGAGGTGTCGCGCTCGATTGCCGCCTGCGAAGGGGCGCTGTTGGTGGTCGATGCCACCCAGGGCATCCAGGCCCAGACCATCTCCAACCTCTATATGGCCATCGACAACGACCTGGAGATCATTCCGGTGCTCAACAAGATTGACATGCCCAGCGCCCAGGTCGAAGAGGTCGAAGACCAGATCATAGAGCTGCTGGGTGTCAAGCGTGAGGAAATCATCCGCGCCAGCGGCAAGACGGGAGAAGGCGTGCCCGAGATCCTGCAGGCCATCATCCGCCGCATTCCCCATCCCAAGGGCGACCCCCAGGCACCGCTCCAGGCCCTGGTCTTCGACTCGGTGTTCAATTCCTTCCGCGGCATCATCGCCTATTTCAAAGTGGAGAACGGCACGCTGCACAGCAAGGATGCCGTCAAGTTCTTTGCCACACAGAAACAATACGAAGCCGACGAGATCGGCATCCTCAAGTTTGACATGCAGCCCTGCGACACCATCGGCTGCGGCAATGTCGGCTACATCATCTCCGGCATCAAGACCTCGCGCGAAGTCCGGGTGGGTGACACCATCACCCATGTGGACCGTCCCTGCCTGGAGGCCATCAAAGGGTTTCAGGAGGTCAAGCCCATGCTTTTTGCCGGAGTCTATCCCATCGACAGCGAAGACTACGAAGACCTGCGTTCGTCCATCGAAAAGCTGCAGCTCAACGACGCCTCGCTCACCTTCCAGCCCGAGTCGTCCATGGCCCTGGGTTTCGGCTTCCGTTGCGGTTTTCTGGGCCTGCTGCACATGGAGATAGTCCAGGAACGCCTCGACCGCGAGTTCGACATGGATGTCATCACCACCGTGCCCAACGTCCAATACCGGGTGTTCACCAAGAAGGGCGAATGCATCGACGTGCACAACCCTTCGGGACTGCCCGACCCCACCTATATCGACTACATCGAAGAGCCCTATATCCGTGCCTCCATCATCACATCCACGGCCTATATCGGCAACATCATGACCCTCTGCCTCGACAAGCGGGGCGAGCTCATCAAGCAGGAATACATCTCGGGCGACCGGGTGGAAATCCTCTTCGACCTGCCCCTGGGCGAGATTGTCTTCGATTTCTACGACAAGCTCAAGAGCATCTCCAAGGGTTACGCCTCCTTCGACTACCATCCCAACGGTTTCCGTGAGTCCAAGCTGGCCAAGCTCGACATCCTGCTCAACGGCGAGCCGGTCGATGCCCTGTCCTGCCTGACGCATATTTCCAATGCCGAGACCCTGGGACGCCGCATGTGCGAAAAGCTCAAGGAACTCATCCCCCGCCAGCAGTTCGACATCGCCATCCAGGCGGCCATCGGCTCCAAGATCATCGCCCGCGAGACGGTCAAGGCCGTACGCAAGGATGTCACGGCCAAGTGCTACGGCGGCGACATCACCCGTAAACGCAAATTGTTGGAAAAACAGAAACGGGGCAAAAAACGCATGAAGCAGATCGGTTCGGTCGAAGTGCCCCAGAAAGCCTTCCTGGCCGTACTCAAGCTCTAGCCTACTCCTCCTTGGGCTCCGTCAGGCGCTGGATATTCTTCAACACCGAGGCATCCACCTGGAAAGCCGTACCATGTCGCATTCCCCCGGGAAAGCGCACCATGTCGGAAATGTCCTCCCACTCCGCCTTGCCCAGTTTTTTGGTACGCATGGCACCATAGCGGTGATTGCGGTATTTGTCCCAATAGAGATAAGTGTACTTGCCGATTTTGACAGCCGTCGGCCCCTCGGCCCATTCCTGGCCGGTCAAGGGATCGGAGACGGAAGCGGGGAAGTTCTCCAACTTGCCGGAAACAGCCATGCGGATGTTCTTTTCGACCGGTTCCAATGTCTCGTTCTTGAGGAACATATAGTATTTGGACCCCTCCTTGATGAAGCAGGCGTCGATGACATTGAAGCCGGGATCGTAAAACAGGGCTGTCGGGGAAAAAGTCTTGAAATCCTTGGTCTTGGTGTAATAGAGCCGGTGGTTGTAACCGTCCTCGGCCGTGCCGTTCATCGGAAAACGCCCCGGGATGGTGCTGGCCCAGACAATGTAGTAGGTACCCTTGTTGTAGAACAGCTCCGGCGCCCAGGTATTGCGAGCCTCCGGCTCCTGGGCCATGACGGGGATTTCCTGCTGTTCAGACCAATGGATCAAGTCTTTGGACGAAGCATAACCGATGCCTTTTTCGGTCCAGCCCGTGGTCCATACCATGTGGAAGGTGCCGTCCGGCCCTTGCACGATGCTCGGATCGCGCAGCAGACGGGCCTGCCCCACTTCGGGTCTTAGCAAAGGCTGCCCCTGGTTCAACGCACGCCAGATCAGGCCGTCGTAGCTGTAGGCCAGGTGCAGGCCGTCGCCATCGCCCGTGAAATAACTGAACAACCAGGCCTTCTGATGCCGGTCCAGGTATTTCCATATCGAAAAGCCCGAAGCAGGCTCTCCCGTTCTTTCGCGGGCTTCCCGCTGGGAGGCGCAGGCCGTCAGGAGCAAAACCGACAACAGGGCCAAAAACAGACGGAGGGAATGCTTTCTCATCACTTGATGTTTTTAAGGGTATGACCCATGCGCTCTTTCTTGGTACGCATGTAGAATTCGTTGTAAGGATTGGTGGGAATCTCCAGCGGCACGTTCTCGACGATGTCCAGCCCGTAGGCCTCCAGCCCGATACGCTTGACCGGGTTGTTGGTCATCAGCCGCATCTTGCGCACACCCAGCAGTTGCAGGATCCTGGCCCCCACGCCATAGTCGCGTTCGTCGGCATCGAAGCCCAGGTGCAGGTTGGCATCGACCGTGTCGTAGCCCTGCTCCTGCAGCTTGTAGGCCCTGATTTTGTTCATCAGGCCGATGCCCCGGCCTTCCTGGTTCATATACACCACCACGCCCTTGCCTTCCTTTTCGATGATCTGCATGGCGCGATGCAGCTGTTCGCCACATTCGCAGCGCATCGAGCCGAACACGTCGCCCGTCAGGCACGAAGAATGCACCCTCACGAGGATACTCTCGTCCTCGGCCCACTGGCCCTTGACCAGGGCGATGTGCTCTTTGCCTGTAGCCACCTGCAGGAAGGGGATCAATGTAAAATCGCCGTACTGGGTGGGCATGTGGACGCTGGGGCCCATTTCCACCAGCGATTCCTCCTTCAGCCGCCAGGCAATCAGGTCCTTGATGGTCAATATCTTCAAATCGTATTTGCGGGCTATCTCCACCAGCTGCGGCAGACGGGCCATGCTGCCGTCCTCGTTCATCACCTCGATCAAAGCCCCGGCCGGCTGCAGACCGGCCATACGGCAAAGATCCACGGCCGCTTCGGTGTGACCGGCCCGGCGCAGCACGCCTTTATTCTTGGCATACAGGGGGTTGATATGACCCGGACGGGCCAGGTCTTCGGGGCGGGTGGCCGGATTGGCCAAAGCCCTGATGGTTTCTGCCCGGTCGTGGGCCGAAACACCCGTCGTACAGCCATCAATCTTATCGACAGTGATGGTAAAAGGTGTGCCCAGCAACGACGTGTTGTTGCTCACCTGGTGCGTGAGTTCGAGCTGTTCACAGCGCTCCTCGGTAATAGGGGCGCAGAGCACGCCCCGACCGTTGGTCACCATGAAATTGACCTTCTCGGGGGTGATCAGTTCGGCCGCCGTGATGAAATCGCCTTCGTTCTCACGATCCTCGTCATCCACCACGATGACAATTTCGCCCCGGCCGATGGCTTCGACCACTTCTTCAACACGATTGAGCTTGATGTCCATATAGTTTGTTCCTCCTTTTCGTTGCAATCTTGATTCTCAAATATCTGTGTAGCAGTTTCAGTCTGACGATCCGTTTGAAGAAGGCCAGATAGGTGTCCAAATTGAAGATGGCCGAATCCTTCACCGACTTGTAGGTCAGAAAAATGCCCAACGGCAGCAGCACAGCCGAGCTGAGCAACATGCCGTAGATGATGTCCCAGGTGCCGCTCTTGACCAGTTTCTGCCCCATCGTGTCGATCACGTAATAACCGATGAACAGCACCACCGACACCACGGCCGGCATGCCCAGGCCGCCCTTGCGGATGATGGCTCCCAGCGGTGCTCCGATGAAGAAAAAGATGAGGCAGGCCAGCGACAGGGTGAATTTCTTATAGTACTCGATGCCGCTGCGACGGTACTGTCGGTTGTCGCGCTGCATGGAAATCTCCAGATAGTCGAAATCCGAACGCACCTGCTCCACCCGGCGCACCGCCCGCGAAATAGCTGCACGGGCCTGTGCGGGCGACATCGACAGGAACAGGCTGTCGACATCCGGGTCGAAAGGCGCCACCGAAGAGGCCCGCCGGATGGAATCCATCGAACTGAGATGACGGCTGGGCTCCACATCACGGCCCATGAAATAGTGGTCGGTATAGTGTTCCTGCTTACGAGTCTGCACACTGTCGATGACATGGCCCACCGAGTCGATGATCTGGCGCAGTTCCCGGCTGTTCTTGCTGATGGGATTGCTGTCGTAGGCCGATTCGTCCATACGGTTGAAGTTGGCATCGAATGGAATGATGATCTCCTTGTAGCGGAACATTTCCCTTCGATAGGGAATATAGGCCGCCCCCGCCTGTTGCTTGTCGAAGTTGCTGAAGGCCTCCCCGTCGTAGAGGTAGAGCACCAGATTGAGCTTGTCGTCGGTCATCGACAGCCGACCGCTCTTGGCCAAGGTCACCGATACATTTTCGAAGCCCTCGGAAAAGTCGTAGATCATCAGGTCCTTGAGCAGTTTCTCCTTGACGTCCTTTTCCTGGACATAGATGGTCATGTTCTCGATTTCAGCATAGAAAGCACCCTCAGGGATAGACAGCGTGGGCGATTTCTGCTCCATCGACCAGGCCAAGGTGTTGAGTTTCTTCTGAGTCACAGGCAGGTATTTGTCCTGGAAGAAAAAGGAGGCAATGCCCACGAGCGTCACCGTGACGATGAGCGGCTTCATGATATTGAACAGCGACACCCCGGCAGCCTTCATGGAGAGCAGTTCCAGCTTCTCCCCGAAATTGCCGAACGTCATGAGCGATGCAAGCAGCACGGCCAGCGGCAAAGTCATCGGCACCAGCGTCATCGAAGCGTAGTAGCAAAATTCCAGATAGACCGACACCCCCAGACCCTTTCCGGTGATTTCTTCGGCATAGCGCCAAATGAGCTGCATGAGCAATATGAAATTGCAGATGAAGAACGTCATCAGAAAGGTTGGCAGAAAACTCTGAAGGACAAATGTATGTAGTCTCTTTATCCGGAACATGAGGGCACAGCGATTCTGCCTACAAAGATAATGCAAGGCGAGCGCAATGGCAAATAAAGAATCAGAGTCCGACCCGTCTCACCAGGGCCTCCACTTCCGAATTCCAGAGATTGACCAGGTCGTCCTGCTCGCCGGGCTCGGCAAAATCGGTGATGGTCAGCGTGATCTCGCCCGTCAGCTCCGAGTTGGTCATGGCAATCTCGAAATAAGTGTATTCAGGTTCATGCAGCCAGCGGAAACGCACGCGCTCCTCGGGCACCTGTTCCAGCAGGATGGCCTTGTCGCCACCCTTGCCCCATGTGAAAGAAAAGACATTATCCTCGGCTATTACCCGGTCGGCCATCCATTCCGACAGACCGTTGGCCGTACTGATGAGCTTCCACAAGACCTTGGTCGAACCTTTCTTCAACCCATATTCTACAGAAAAACTCTCTTTCATCGTGTTTCTTTTGATGCCCGAAGATAATCATTCATTGCGACACTACCTATTATTCCCTCAAAAAATTTCGATAAAAATATGTTGGAAAAATCGGAACACACTGACTATGAAAAAAATCGGAGTAAGAAGAAGATAATTTTCCTCGTTGGGTTGTTTTATTTGGGAAAAGCCATTACCTTTGCACCGCTTTTGAAAAGAAGCCTGATGGCGAGGTAGCTCAGCTGGTTAGAGCGCATGATTCATAATCATGAGGTCCCCGGTTCAATCCCGGGCCTCGCTACCCAGAAGACGGTTATTTGTGGTGTACCTGCATCGGTACCGCAGGTAACCGTCTTTATTTGTCAACACAGTCAATTGCAACACTATGAATCCTGTTTCTATGCGTCTGGCCGCATTGGCCGCTTCCGAGACCCTGGCAATGTCACAGAAGAGCAGCGAACTCAAAGCCCAAGGCATCGATGTCATCAACCTCAGTGTGGGCGAGCCCGACTTCTTCACCCCGGACCATATAAAACAGGCTGCCCGGCAGGCCATTGACAACAACTTCTCGTTCTATTCGCCCGTGGCAGGCTATCCGGCCCTGCGCAAAGCCATCGTCGAGAAGCTGAAAAACGAAAACGGACTCGACTACAAGCCCGAGCAGATTGTCTGCTCCAACGGCGCCAAGCAATCGGTCTGCAACACCATCCTGGCCCTGATCAACCCCGGCGACGAAGTCATCGTCCCCGCCCCCTACTGGGTGAGCTACGTGGAGATGGTCAAGCTGGCCGAAGGCAAGAATGTCATCGTCCACGCCGGCATCGAACAGGATTTCAAGATCACCGCCCAACAGCTGGAACAGGCCATCACCCCAAAGACCAAGGCGCTGATCCTGTGCTCGCCCTCCAACCCCACCGGCAGTGTCTATAGCCACGACGAGCTCCAGTCTCTGGCCGAGGTGCTGGCCCGCCATCCGCAGGTCTATGTCCTGTCCGACGAAATCTACGAACACATCAACTATGTCGGCCGCCACGAGAGCATTGCCCAGTTTGAGCCGATCCGCGACCGCGTGGTCATCATCAACGGTGTGTCCAAGGCCTATGCCATGACCGGCTGGCGCATCGGCTGGATCGCCGCACCGCAGTGGATCGCCGCCGCCTGCTCCAAGTTGCAGGGCCAATACACCTCAGGTCCCTGCTCCGTTTCGCAGGAAGCCGCCCGAGTGGCCTATACCGGCAGCCAGCAATGTGTCGAGGACAGGCGCCAGGCCTTCCAGCGCCGCCGCGACCTCATCGTTCTGCTCATGCGCGAGATTCCCGGCCTCCAGGTGCGCGAACCGCAGGGAGCCTTCTACGTATTTCCCCAGTGCAA
>JAFSRR010000097.1 GCA_017446025.1 Bacteroidales bacterium
GTCAAGATGATGGGCGCCGACGCCGGCATGTCGATGAGCCTGTCGCTGGCCTACGCCTCGGTGGGCGTGTTCTGCGCCGGCCTGCTGTATCTGGTCATGTCGCTGCTCATCAAGATCTACGGCACCAAGAAAATCATGAAGTTCTTCCCGCCCATTGTCACCGGTCCGATTGTCATCTCCATCGGTCTGGCCCTGTCGGGTACGGCCCTGTCGAGCTGCAACGCCAACTGGTGGATAGCCTTGGTGGCCATTGTCATCGTCATTGTGTGCAATATCTGGGGCAAGGGCCTGATCAAGATCGTGCCCATCCTGATGGGTGTGCTCGGCTCCTACATCTTTGCCGCCTGCATCGGCGAGGTCGATTTCAGCTCGCTCAAGGACGCTGCCTGGATCGGACTGCCTGTGGCTCGCGAAAATACTGTGCTGGCTGTGTTTGACAATCCCGACTGGTCATTCCTGCTGTCGGCTGTCATCGCCGTCTTCCCGATTGCCATCGCCACCATGGTCGAACATGTCGGCGACATCTGTGCCATCCAGTCGACCGTCGGTGAAAACTTCCTCGAGGATCCCGGTCTGCACCGCACCATGCTGGGCGACGGTCTGGCCACTTCGCTGGCCGCCCTGTTCGGCGCTCCCGCCAACACCACCTACGGTGAGAACACCGGTGTGCTGAACCTGACCCGCGTCTTCGATCCCAGAGTGATCCGCATCGCTGCCTTGTTTGCCATCCTGCTGTCGTTCTGCCCGAAGTTTGCTGCCTTGATTGCCTTGATGCCTACGGCTACCATCGGCGGTATCTCCCTGATCCTCTATGGTATGATTTCGGCTGTCGGTATCCGCAACCTGGTAGAGAGCCACACCGACCTGACCAAGTCGAAGAACGTGCTGGTAGCTGCCGTCATCCTGGTGCTGGCCATCGGTATCAAGTACGGTCTGAACGACCAGATATCCATCGGCTTCACCTCCCTGTCGGGTCTGGCTGTCGCCGCCATCGTCGGCATCGTCCTGAATGCCATCCTGCCCGATGACAAGAAGGGTGAAATGGCTGTATTGTAATTGAAAGATTGATTTGTTTAAACCTGAGATAAGATGAAAAAGTATCTGACCTATCTGATGAGCGCCATGGTGCTCGTCTCCCTTTTCGCCTGCGAAGGCCCTGCCGGACGTGACGGTCGCGACGGCCAGGACGGCTTGGACACCCAGTTCAAGAATGTCACTCTGACCGCCGGCCAGCAGAACTGGACCAAGTTTGAAGAACCCCAGAATGATGCTCCTTTCTATTACGCCTGCTCGTTCGATGTGCCGGAAATCACTGAGGAAGTTTTTAACAACGGCGTGGTGATCTGCTATGTCAATTTGGCCGGCGCCCAGCAGCTGCTGCCTTATGTCTGCCATTATCAGACGCTTGACGAATTGAATCAACCTATCCGTTGGACCCGTACCATCGACTGCCAGATTGCCGTGAGAAAAGTGACGGTTTTTGTGACATACTCCGATTTCTTTGATGCAGGAACACCCGAAGCCATGTCCTTCCATCTGGCCATCCTCACTTCGGGGGCGAGCCAGCGTGCGAGCGGCGGCAGATAATGCCTCTGTGACAAGCCTATTGGGCGGCCGGCTCCGGTAACGGGGCTGGCCGCTGTTTTCATAGAAAAATTAGTGCGGAGTTTGTTATGTTGAAAAAAAACACTACTTTTGCGCGGTTTTTCAGAAAGGTCTGAGTCATGGGCAAGTTCGATGCTTTCAAATTACCTTTGAAAAGTCTTACAGTGGGTAGCCATGAATATGAGTATCAGTTGGATACGAATTGGTTTACCCTGATAGACGGCCCCGAGGTGGGCAAGGGCAATGTCCATGCGAAGGTTACGGTCAACAATACCGGCTACCTCTATGAGGTGCTTTTCAAACTTGACGGAGTGGTGGAAGTGCCTTGCGACCGTTGCCTGGAGGATATGCCTCTGGCAGTGGATCAGGAGAGTCGCCTGGTGGTGAAGCTGGGACCGGAATATGCTGAAGAGAGCGAGGATGTCATCATCATCCCGGAGGCCGACGGCGAACTGAACATCGCCTGGTTTCTCTACGAGATCATCGCCCTGGCTGTCCCCCTGAAGCATGTCCACCCGCCGGGAAAATGCAACAAGGCCATGTCCTCGAAGCTCCGCAAGCACCTGGCCAAGAGCGCGGACGACGAAGATGGCGAGGAAGATTTCCTCCTGGACGACTTGTTGGACGAAGGCGGCGAGGAAGAGGCCGAGACCAATCCCATCTGGGACGAACTGAAGAAACTGAAGGATTTGGACAATAATTAATTTAAAAGATAGAACAATGGCACATCCTAGACACAAACACTCGAACACGAGAACCGCTAAGAGAAGAACCCACTACAAGGCTGAGGCTCCCACGCTGGCTGTATGCCCCAACTGCGGTAACCACTACGTATATCACACGGTCTGCGGCGAATGCGGCTACTATCGTGGCAAGGTGGCTATCGAAATGACCGAGGAGAAAGTTTCCTAAGGAAGCTGAAAACTCTTCCGGGACCTCTCCCGCCAAGCGGGGAAAGGCAGCCTGGCAACCTTATAATGGAACGGATGACACAGTATTGTACAATAGTTGCGTCTCCGTTTTTCTTTTAATACAAGAGAGAGAATATGTTCAAAGCCGGTTTTGTCAATATCGTGGGCAATCCCAATGTAGGCAAGTCAACCCTGATGAACGCGCTGGTGGGGGAGCGGATATCGATCATCACCTCCAAGGCCCAGACCACGCGCCACCGCATCCTGGGCATTGTCAACGAGCCCGGTTGCCAGATCGTGTATTCCGACACGCCGGGGGTGCTCAAGCCCGCCTCGCGCCTGCAGGAATCCATGCTGGCCTTCTCGTCGTCGGCCCTGGTCGATGCCGATGTGCTGCTCTATATCACCGACACGGTGGAGAAGATCGACAAGAACGGTGAGTTCCTCCGGAAAGTGCAGGAGACGGATATCCCGGTGCTGCTGGTCGTCAACAAGATCGACCTGTCCGACCCGGCCCGGCTCGAGGCCCAGACCGACGAGCTGAAAGCCCTGATGCCCCGCGCCGAGGTGATTCCCATGTCGGCCTTGCACGGTTTCAACGTGGACTATCTGCAACGCCGCATCCGCGAGCTGCTGCCCGAGTCGCCGCCCTATTTCAGCGAGGACGCCCTCACCGACCGGCCCCTGCGCTTCTTTGTGTCGGAGATCATCCGCGAAAAGATACTCCTTTATTATCAGAAGGAGGTCCCCTATGCCGTCGAGGTGGTGGTCGAATCGTACAAGGAGGAGAAAAACCGGGTCAACATCCAGGCCGTCATCCGGGTGGAGCGCGAGACGCAGAAGGGCATTATCATCGGCCATGGCGGGGCGGCCCTGAAGAAAGTGGGTATGGAAGCCCGCAAGGACATCGAAAGGTTCATCGACCGCAAGGTCTTTTTGGAACTCTTCGTCAAAGTGGAAAAAGATTGGCGCAGCCGCGATGCGATGCTCAAATCGCTGGGCTACAAGCCGGAGTAATATAGGTATGAGTAATCTGGTAGCAATAGTGGGCCGCCCCAACGTGGGCAAATCGACCCTGTTCAACCGGCTGGTCGAAGGCCGTCAGGCCATCGTCAACGAGCAGGCCGGCACCACCCGAGACCGCCATTACGGCAAGTCGGAATGGAACGGCGTGGAGTTTTCGGTGGTCGATACCGGCGGCTGGGTGGTCGGCTCGGACGATATTTTCGAAGAGGAAATCCGCAAGCAGGTGGAGATATCGATCGAGGAGAGCGATGTGATCCTTTTCCTGGTCGATGTGCAAAACGGCCTGACCGACCT
The DNA here is from genome assembly GCA_017446025.1 of Bacteroidales bacterium. GTDB lineage: Bacteria > Bacteroidota > Bacteroidia > Bacteroidales > UBA1402 > UBA1757. Next base: position 3,837 of record JAFSRR010000097.1, read on the forward strand.
GGACATGGCGGTGGCCGAGATCCTGCGCCGCGTCAAGAAGCGCCCCGTGCTGGTGGTGTGCAACAAGACGGACGAAAGCGTGATGAGCTATGCCTCGGCCGAATTCTACAAGCTGGGCCTGGGCGATCCCTGGTGCATCTCGGCCATGAACGGCTCGGGCACGGGCGAACTGCTCGACAAACTCATCAGCCTGTTTCCCGAAAAGCAGGACGACGAGACCCAGGGCGAGGCCATCCCGCGCATCGCTGTAGTGGGTCGGCCCAATGCCGGCAAGTCGTCGCTCATCAATGCCTTCATCGGTGAAGACCGCCACATCGTGACCGACGTGGCCGGTACCACCCGCGACGCCGTGCTGACCCGCTTCGACAAGTTCGGCTTCGATTTCTTCCTGGTCGATACGGCCGGCATCCGCAAGAAGGCCAAGGTGGTCGAGGACATCGAGTTCTATTCGGTGATGCGTTCCATCCGGGCCATCGAGACGGCCGATGTGTGCCTGCTGCTGATCGATGCCACCCGCGGCATCGAGAGCCAGGATATGAACATCTTCCAGTTGATCCAGCGCAATAAAAAGGGCATGGTGGTCTGCGTGAACAAGTGGGACCTGGTCGAGGGCAAGGACAGCAACACGCTGCGCAAGACCGAGGAGGCCATCCGCTCGCGCTTCGCCCCTTTCACCGATTTTCCGATCGTCTTCACTTCGGCCCTGACCAAGCAGCGCATCTTCAAGGCCCTCGAAGCGGCCCAGAAGGTCTATGACGCCCGCCAGCGGCACATCCCCACGGCCCGCCTCAATGAATTCTTCCTGCCGCTGATCGAAAACTATCCGCCGCCTGCCACCAAGGGCAAGTATATCAAGATAAAATACGTCACCCAGCTGCAGGGACCGACCACGCCGTCGTTTGTCTTCTTTGCCAACCTGCCGCAGTATGTCAAGGAGCCCTACAAGCGTTTCCTGGAAAACAAGCTGCGCGGGGAGTTCGACTTCAGCGGCACACCGATACAATTGTTCATCCGTCAAAAATAAACAGTCATGGAAAACAAGGAACCCCAGAACCAACTCAACATCGAGCTGCCCGAAGAGGTAGCCCAGGGTATTTATTCCAATCTGGCCATCATCTCGCACTCCAGTGCCGAGTTTGTGCTGGACTTCGTCCGCATGCTGCCCGGTGTGCCCAAGGCCAAGGTCAAATCGCGCATCATCCTCACCCCGGAACATGCCAAAAGGCTGCTGCTGGCCCTGCAGGAGAACATCGCCAAGTATGAGCAGCAGTTCGGCCCGATCCGCAAGCCCCAGGCCATGCCGCCGATGGGCTTTTCCACTGGTGAAGCCTGATCGAGGAAAATTTTTTGACAGACTTATTTGGTTTGTCGAGAAAGAGTTTGTATCTTTGCGCGCTATTTTGCAGAGAGTGTAAATTATATATCAACTACAGAACTAAAAACAGTAAAATGCCTACAATTCAGCAATTAGTAAGAAAAGGTAGGGAGAGTCTGACAGACAAGAGCAAAGCTCCTGCTTTGGATTTCTGCCCCCAGAGACGCGGCGTTTGTGTGCGTGTTTACACCACCACCCCCAAAAAGCCGAACTCAGCTATGCGTAAGGTGGCCAGGGTTCGTCTGACCAATTCCAAGGAAGTCAACTGCTACATTCCCGGTGAAGGTCACAACCTGCAGGAACACTCTATCGTGCTGGTTCGCGGCGGTCGTGTCAAAGACCTCCCCGGTGTCCGTTACCACATTGTCCGCGGCACCTTGGATACGGCCGGTGTTGCCTCCCGTACCCAGAGACGTTCGAAATACGGTGCCAAACGTCCCAAACAGAAATAAAGCTATTAAAAAACCCAAGTTTTAAGTGTTGGTTTTGTAGGAACCGCTGTTCCGAAGGTTGAGTAAATGTCCGGGCGAGGACGTTGAAGATCGTAACAACCAAACAAAAACGTAATTTTTCTATCAAGATGAGAAAAGCTAAACCGAAAAAACGTGTGATCCTGCCTGATCCCGTTTTTAACGACACTAAGGTGACTAAATTTGTCAACCATCTGATGTATGACGGCAAGAAGAACGTCTCTTTCGAGATCTTCTATGAAGCTTTGGATATCGTCAAGGCAAAGATGCCTAACGAGGAGAAGACCCCCCTCGAAATCTGGAAAGCCGCACTCGACAACATTACCCCTCAGGTCGAAGTGAAATCACGCCGTATCGGCGGTGCCACTTTCCAAGTACCTACCGAAATCCGTTCGGACCGGAAGGAATCCATTTCAATGAAAAATGTTATTCTGTTCGCCCGTAAGCGTGGCGGCAAGACCATGGCCGACAAACTCGCTGCCGAGATCATGGACGCCTACAACAACCAGGGCGGCGCATTCAAGCGTAAAGAGGATATGCACCGTATGGCCGAAGCTAACCGTGCTTTCGCTCATTTCCGTTTCTAACATTTCAGCATTAGTATATAAGGTATATGGCAAAAGCAGACTTGCATCTCACGCGCAATATCGGTATCATGGCCCATATCGATGCAGGAAAGACGACGACTTCCGAGCGTATTCTTTTCTACACCGGTCTGACGCATAAAATCGGTGAAGTGCACGATGGTGCTGCTACCATGGACTGGATGGAGCAGGAGCAGGAGAGGGGTATCACCATCACCTCTGCCGCTACTACTACCTACTGGAACTATGCTGACAAGAAGTACAAGATCAATCTGATCGACACTCCGGGACACGACGATTTCACTGTCGAGGTGGAACGTTCCCTGCGCGGGCAGGACGGCGCCGTTGCCGTGTTCTGCGCCGTGGGCGGTGTGGAGCCCCAGTCGGAGACCGTGTGGCGCCAGGCCGACAAATACAATGTGCCACGTGTCGGTTATGTGAACAAGATGGATCGTTCGGGTGCCGATTTCTTCTCTGTGGTCAAGCAGATGAAATCGGTGCTCAATGCCAATCCCTGTCCCATCCAGATTCCCATCGGCTCGGAAGAGTCTTTCAAAGGCGTCATCGACCTGATCCGCATGAAAGCCCTCTACTGGCACGACGAAACCATGGGCGCCGAATACTCTGTCGAGGAGATTCCCGCCGCCCTGCAGGACGAGGCTCAGGAATGGCGTGACAAGATGCTGGAACAGGCCGCCGAGTTCGACGACGAGTTGATGGAAAAGTACTTCGACAAACCGGAGACCATCACCGAGGCCGAAATCAAGCGCGCCATCCGTAAAGCCACCCTGGCCATGGAAATGCAGCCGGTGGTTTGTGGCACATCTTTCAAGAACAAGGGTGTCCAGCCGCTGCTGGATGCCGTTTGTGCCTATCTTCCCTGTCCGCTCGACACGGAGGCCATCAAGGGTACGGACCCCCGCACCGATAATGAAATCACCCGCACGCCCGATGAGAGCCAGCCGCTGACAGCCCTGGCCTTCAAGATCGCCACCGACCCCTATGTGGGTCGTCTGTGCTTTGTGTGCGTGTATTCGGGCAAGATGGTTTCGGGCAGCTATGTCTATAATTCCCGCTCGGACAAGAAGGAGCGTCTGTCGCGTATCTTCCAGATGCACGCCAACAAGCAGAATCCGGTCGATGAGATCGGTGCTGGCGACATTTGCGCCGTGGTCGGCATGAAGGATATCCGTACGGGCGACACCCTTTGTGATGAGAACAAGCCTATTGTCCTGGAGTCGATGGATTTTCCGGCTCCCGTGATCGGTATTGCCGTCGAGCCCAAGACCCAGAAGGATTTGGACAAACTCGATATGGGCCTGGCCAAGCTGGCCGAGGAAGACCCCACCTTTACCGTCCACACCGACGAGCAGTCGGGCCAGACGGTGATCAGCGGCATGGGCGAGCTTCATCTGGAAATCATCATCGACCGTCTGCGTCGCGAGTTCAAGGTGGAGTGCAACCAGGGCCAGCCTCAGGTTTCCTACAAGGAGGCCATCACCGAGGAGGTGCAACTGCGTGAGGTCTATAAGAAACAGACCGGCGGTCGTGGTAAATTTGCCGACATCATCGTCAAGGTGGGTCCCAAGGATCCCGAATTCGAGGGTGCTCTGCAATTTGTCAGCGAGGTCAAGGGCGGCAACGTGCCTACCGAGTTCATCCCCTCTGTGGAAAAAGGTTTCAAAACCGCCATGGAGAACGGCGTTCTGGCCGGCTATCCGATGGACGGCCTGAAGGTGACCCTGCTCGACGGTTCGTTCCACCCGGTCGATTCGGATGCCCTCTCGTTTGAAGTCTGCGCCATGCAGGCCTTCCGCCATGCTTGTGAAAAGGCACGGCCCTGCCTCTTGGAGCCGATCATGAAGCTGGAGGTGATCACCCCGGAAGAGAACATGGGCGATGTCATCGGCGACCTGAACCGTCGTCGCGGCATGGTCTCAGGTATGGATACCAACCGTTCGGGTGCCCGTGTGGTCAAGGCCACCGTGCCCCTGGCCGAGACGTTCGGCTATGTGACGGCCCTGCGTACCATCACTTCGGGACGCGCCACCAGCAGTATGGAGTTCTTCGAGTATGCTCCCGTCAGTGCCAACCTGGCTCGGGAGGTCTTGAAGGAACGCTCAGGTAGAACAGATTTAATACAGTAATAACCGAGTCAGTACAAATAGCTCTACGGACTCAATTTTAAAACAACATTTATGAGCCAGAAAATCAGAATCAAACTGAAATCTTACGATCACAACCTGGTCGACAAGTCGGCCGAGAAGATCGTCAAGACAGTGAAAGCTACGGGTGCTGTGGTCAGCGGACCGATTCCCCTTCCCACGCACAAGCGTATCTTTACCGTGAACCGTTCGACCTTCGTCAACAAGAAGTCGCGCGAACAGTTCGAATTGTCCTCTTATAAGCGTTTCATCGACATTTATAACTCAGGATCCAAGACCGTCGATGCTTTGATGAAGCTCGAGCTGCCCAGCGGCGTGGAAGTTGAAATCAAGGTCTGATAGCGTGTCAGAAACCAAAGCTAGACAAATTATTTTTCATTCATTATTAAACAATTAGTAGAAATGCCAGGATTGATTGGAAAAAAAGTCGGCATGACGTCCGTCTTCAGTGCTGATGGAAAGAACATTCCATGCACTGTTATTGAAGCCGGTCCCTGTGTTGTTGCTCAGATCAAGACGGTTGAGACTGACGGCTACGAAGCCGTGCAGCTGGGCTTTGAAGAAAAAAGCGAAAAGCACACCAACCGTGCTGAGAAAGGCCATTTTGACAAGGCTGGAGTAGCTCCTCAGAGACATCTGGTTGAGTTCGAAGGTTTCGGCTTTGAGCTGAAGGCCGGTGACAAGATCACCGTTGACCAGCTCTTTGAGGCCGGTGAGGAGGTAGATGTTATCGGTACCTCCAAAGGTAAGGGATTTCAGGGCGTTGTTAAACGCCATGGTTTCCAAGGTGTAGGCGGTCAGACCCATGGTCAGCACAACCGTCTTCGTCACCCGGGTTCTATGGGTGCTTCTTCGTGGCCCTCACGCGTGTTCAAGGGCATGCGCATGGCCGGACGTACAGGTGGTGAACGTGTCACCGTTCAGAATCTGGATGTAATTAAGGTGATTCCCGAACACAACCTCTTGCTGGTCAAGGGTTCTGTTCCCGGAGCAAAAGGTTCAATCGTCATTATTGAGAAGTAATTATGGAACTGAGTGTATTTAATATCAAAGGAGAAGACACCGGTCGCAAGATCACTCTGAGTGACTCGGTGTTTGGCATTGAACCCAATGACCACGTCCTGTGGCTGGCTGTCAAGCAGCATCTGGCCAACAAGCGTCAGGGAACCCACAAGTCGAAACAGCGTAGCGAAATCTCCGGTTCGACCAAGAAGCTCGGTCGTCAGAAAGGTGGCGGCGGTGCCCGTCATGGTGACATCAACTCGCCCGTCATGGTCGGTGGTGGCCGCGTGTTCGGTCCTGTGCCCCGTGACTACGGCTTCAAGCTGAACAAGAAGGTGAAAGCGCTGGCCCGTAAGTCTGCCTTGACCTACAAGGCTCAGGACAGTGCCATCAAGGTGGTTGAAGATTTTGCTTTCGAGGCTCCGAAGACCAAGGATTTCGTTGCCCTGATCAAGAATTTGCAACTTCCTGAAAAAAAGATAGTTTTGGTATTGTCAGAACAAAATAAAAACGTATATTTGTCGGCTCGTAATTTGCCGAAAGTAGAAGTTATAACGGTTTCTGAATTAGATACTTATACAATCATGTCGGCTAATTCTCTCGTGCTGTCGGAAGGTTCTGTCGCCGCAGTCGAGGGCGTTTTTAATGCATAAGGAGAACAAGACAATGGGAATTATTATTAAACCTATCGTAACTGAAAAGATGACGGCTGTCTCTGAGAAGATGGCCCGTTATGGTTTCCGTGTGCAGCCGGAGGCAAACAAGCTGGAAATCGCCAAGGAGGTAGAGCGCCTGTATAATGTCACTGTGGTCAGTGTCAATACGGCCAACTATCGTCCCAAAAACAAGAACCGCTACACCAAGGGCGGTTTGATCAAGGGTAAGACGTCTGCGTTCAAAAAGGCCGTGGTCACTTTGAAGGAAGGCGATGTTATTGATTTTTATAGCAATCTATAAGTAAAATGGCAGTACGTAAATTCAAGCCCACAACACCTGGGCAGAGACATAAGGTTATCGGTGCCTTCGAAAACATCACTGCTTCGGCACCGGAGAAATCTCTTGTTTACGGATTGAGAAAATCCGGTGGACGCAACAATTCTGGTAAGATGACCATGCGCTACATGGGCGGCGGTCACAAGAGAAAATTCCGTTTCATCGATTTCAAGAGAAATAAATTTGGTGTTCCTGCAACTGTCAAGACGATCGAGTACGACCCCAACCGTTCGGCCCGCATCGCTTTGCTGTATTATGCAGATGGTGAGAAAGCCTATATTATCGCTCCGGATGGACTGCAGCCCGGTCAGGTGCTGATGTCCGGCGAAAACGCCGCTCCCGAAGTAGGTAATGCGCTTCCCTTGAAGAATATCCCTGTTGGTACAGTGATTCATAATATTGAACTGCGTCCGGGTCAGGGTGCCAAGATGGTTCGCTCGGCTGGTACGTTTGCACAGCTGGTCTCGAAAGAGGACGACTATGCAATCATCCGTATGCCTTCGGGTGAAACCCGCAAGATCCTGGCAACCTGTCTGGCTACCGTCGGCAGTGTCGGCAACTCCGACCATGGTCTGGAAAGCCGTGGCAAGGCCGGTGCTTCGAGATGGGTCGGTCGTCGTCCGAGAAACCGTGGTGTGGTCATGAACCCTGTCGATCACCCGATGGGTGGTGGTGAAGGCCGTGCTTCCGGTGGTCATCCGAGATCCCGCAAGGGCTTGTTGGCAAAGGGCTTGAGAACAAGAGCTCCCAAGAAACTGTCGAACAAGTATATTATTGAAAGAAGAAAGAAATAATAAAGCAGTAGTATTATGAGTCGTTCATTGAAGAAAGGACCGTTTATCAGCACCAGATTGGAGAACAGGATTCTGGCCATGAATGAATCCGGCAAGAAGAGTGTCGTCAAGACCTGGTCGCGTGCTTCTATGATCTCTCCCGATTTCGTAGGTCACACCATCGCGGTTCATAATGGAAACAAATTTATTCCGGTGTACGTCACCGAAAACATGGTCGGACACAAGCTGGGTGAATTCGCTCCCACGCGCACGTTCAGAGGCCATAGTGGAAACAGAAAATAAAAAAAGAAATAAACAATGGGTGCAAGAAAAAGAATAGCAGCAGACGCAAGGAAAGAAGCCTTGAAGTCGATGTATTTTGCCAAATTGAATGGTGTTCCCACATCACCTCGTAAGATGCGTCTGGTTGCCGATATGATCCGCGGTAAGGAAGTCTTCCTCGCGCTGGGCATGCTGAAGTTCTCGAACAAGGACGCTGCCGCCCGCATGGAGAAACTGCTTCGTTCCGCCATATCCAACTGGGAACAGAAGAATGAGCGCAAGGCAGAAGCCGGCGAACTCTATGTCAGTGAGATCAAGGTCGATTCAGCCATGATGCTGAAGCGTCTGCGTCCGGCTCCTCAGGGCCGCGGCTACAGAATCCGCAAGCGTTCGAACCATGTTACTTTGGCCGTTGATACGATCAAGAAAGAAGTAGTTAACGAGAATACTAACGAACAAAATTCATAACCAAATGGGACAGAAAGTAAATCCGGTAAGTAACCGTTTAGGTATCATCAAAGGTTGGGATTCCAACTGGTACGGTGGTGATAACTATGGAGATACCTTGTTGGAGGACAGCAAGATACGTAAGTATCTGAACGCCCGTTTGGCTAAGGCAAGTGTTTCTCGTATTGTCATTGAGCGTACCTTGAAACTGGTCACCATCACCGTTTGCACGGCCCGTCCCGGTATCATCATCGGCAAGGGCGGCCAGGAAGTGGACAAGCTCAAGGAAGAACTCAAGAAGATCACCGACAAGGACGTACAGATCAATATTTTTGAAATCAAGCGTCCCGAACTGGATGCCGTGATCGTCGCCAACAACATCGCCCGTCAGATCGAAGGCAAGATTGCCTACCGTCGTGCTGTCAAGATGGCTGTGGCCTCGACCATGCGTATGGGTGCCGAGGGTATCAAGGTGCTGGTTTCCGGTCGTCTGAACGGTGCTGAAATTGCCCGTTCCGAGATGTACAAGGAAGGCCGTACCCCGCTGCATACCTTCCGTGCCGACATCGACTACGCTCAGGCTGAAGCCCTGACCAAGGTCGGTCTGATCGGTATCAAGGTCTGGATCTGCCGTGGCGAAATCTATGGCAAGGTCGATCTGGCTCCCCAGTTTACGGCATTCAAGGAAACCGGTCGCGGTGGCAACACCGGCGAGCGTCGTGACGACCGCCGTGGTTTCCGCAAGAAAAAAAGTAGTAATAACCGATAACAGATACGCAAGATGTTACAACCGAAAAGAACAAAATTCAGAAGACCGCAAAAGGGCCGCATGAAAGGTATGGCCCAGCGTGGTAACCAATTGGCGTTCGGTTCTTTTGGAATAAAAACGTTGGAAAGCAAATGGATTACCGCTCCGCAGATTGAGGCTGCCCGTATCGCAGTAACCCGTTATATGCAGCGCCAGGGACAGATCTGGATCCGTATTTTCCCGGATAAGCCCTTTACCAAGAAACCGGCTGAAGTACGTATGGGTAAAGGTAAAGGTTCGCCCGAAGGATTTGTGGCTCCCGTCACTCCCGGCCGCATCCTCATCGAAGTGGAAGGTGTTTCGTTTGAAATCGCCCAGGAAGCTTTGCGCCTGGCCGCCCAGAAACTTCCGGTCAAGACCAAGTTCGTTGTGAGACGAGACTATGATGAATCTCAAAATGTATAAGCCTTATGAAGATCAAAGAAGTTAGAGAATTGACGACCAAGGAAATCTTGGAACGTATCGATGCAGAAACTGCTCGCTTGAGCTCTTTGAAACTGCAGCACAGCATCTCTCCTCTGGACAATCCCATGCAGATCAAGGATGCACGTCGGCTTATTGCACGTTTGAAGACCGTGTTGGAAGAAAGAAGTAATCAAGAACAAGCTAATTAATAAGTCTGATGGAAAGAAATTTAAGAAAAGAAAGACTGGGTGTGGTCGTTAGCAACAAGGGCGACAAGTCTGTCGTGGTTGCTGCTAAGTTCAAAGAGAAACATCCGATCTACGGCAAGTTCGTCAGCAAGACCAAGAAGTACTATGCACATGACGAAAACAATGATTGCAACGTCGGCGATACCGTGCGCATCATGGAGACCCGTCCGTTGAGCAAGACCAAAAGATGGAGATTAGTTGAAATCGTTGAAAGAGCTAAATAATCATGATACAGACAGAGACTAGGCTGAATGTAGCCGACAACAGTGGTGCAAAAGAAGTGCTTTGTATCCGTGTACTGGGCGGTACGAAGAAACGCTATGCAACCGTAGGTGACATTATCGTAGTAGCGGTAAAGAAGGTCATCCCCTCCAGTGATATGAAGAAAGGTGTCGTCTCGAAGGCTGTCGTGGTTCGTACGAAGAAAGAAATCAAGCGTGCCGACGGCTCTTACATCCGTTTCGACGACAATGCCTGTGTTATGCTGACCAATGCCGATGAACTTCGCGGCAGCCGTATCTTCGGTCCGGTAGCCCGTGAGCTTCGTGCAACGAACATGAAAATTGTTTCTTTGGCTCCGGAAGTACTTTAATTAACAGAAACAAATCAAGTCATGAGTAAGTTACATATTAAGAAAGGCGATACCGTTTACGTTAATGCCGGCGAAGACAAGGGCAAAACCGGTCGGGTGCTGAGCGTGGACGTTGACAAGAAACGTGCTATCGTAGAAGGTATCAACATGGTATCGAAGCATACCAAGCCTAATGCAAAGAGTCCCCAGGGCGGCATCCTGAAACAGGAAGCCCCGATCCACATCTCGAATCTGAACCCGGTAGATCCGAAGACCGGCAAGCCGACCCGCATCGGCCGTGTTCGCAATGAGGAGGGTAAATTAGTTCGTGTATCCAAAATTTCAGGAGAGGAGATCAAATAATGAATACAGCAAGTCTGAAACAAGATTATAAGGAACGTATCGTTCCGTTGTTGACCAAGGAATTTGGTTACCATACGGTGATGCAGGTGCCCAAGCTCAAGAAGATCGTCATCAACCAGGGTCTGGGTATCGCAGTGGCCGACAAGAAGATCATCGACACTGCTATTGCAGAACTGACGGCCATTACCGGTCAGAAAGCTGTGGCTACCATCTCGCGCAAGGATATCGCCAACTTCAAGTTGCGTAAGAAAATGCCCGTGGGTGTGATGGTTACACTGCGTCGTGAGCAGATGTATGAGTTCCTCGAGCGTCTGGTACGCGTGGCCCTGCCCCGTATCCGCGACTTCAAGGGTATCGAAGGTCGTCTGGACGGCCGCGGCAACTACACGCTGGGTATCCAGGAACAGATCATCTTCCCTGAAATCAACATCGACAACATCGAGCGTCTGATGGGTATGAACATTACGATGGTTACCAGTGCAAAAACCGACGAAGAAGGCTACGCCCTGCTTCGCGAATTCGGTCTGCCTTTTAAGAACAACAAAAACAATTGACGTTATGGCAAAAGAATCAATGAAAGCCCGCGAGGTAAGACGTGCTTACCTGATTGCCCGTTATGCCGAGAAGAGAAAACAACTCAAGGCCGATGGTAATTACGAAGCACTGCAAGACCTGCCCAAGAACTCTTGTCCGACACGTATCCACAACCGTTGCAAAATGACCGGTCGTCCCAAAGGATACATCAGACAGTTCGGTATTTCGCGTATTCAGTTCCGTGAAATGGCATCCAAAGGTCTTATCCCCGGTGTCAAGAAGGCTAGCTGGTAAAAAGAGGCAAGTGATTTCTATCACATAAGTGTTAAATATTGTCCGGAACAGCCGGATCAATTTAAATCAAAGTTTATGACAGATCCTATTGCAGATTATCTGACAAGATTGCGGAACGCTATCCAGGCCAACCACAGAGTCGTGGACGTTCCTGCATCGAACCTGAAAAAAGAGATCACCAAGATCCTTTTTCAGAAGGGTTATATCCTGAACTACAAGTTCGAGGATGAGGTCGGCCCCCAGGGCAACATCAAGATTGCCTTGAAATACGACCCGGTGACCAAGGTCAACGCCATCAAGTCGTTGACGCGTGTTTCCAAACCCGGTCTTCGCCACTATGTCGGCTATCGTGAGATGCCGCGCGTGCTGAACGGACTGGGCATCGCCATTCTTTCCACTTCCAAGGGCGTGATGACCGACAAGGAAGCCAAGGAGCAGAAACTGGGCGGTGAAGTTTTGTGTTTCGTCTATTAATTAAGGGAGGAGAAGATTATGTCAAGAATAGGAAAATTGCCCATCGCTCTTCCTCAAGGTGTCAGCATTACCGTTGACGGTAACAATGTGGTAACGGTCAAGGGCCCGAAGGGTACCCTTTCGCAGGCTGTCAATCCCGACATCACTGTCAAGGTTGAAGACGGTCATATTGCACTGAGCCGTCCCACTGACGATAAAGAACATCGTTCTTTGCATGGTTTGTATCGTGCGTTGATTCATAATATGGTTGTTGGCGTTTCCGAAGGTTTCAAGAAATCACAGGAACTGGTCGGCGTGGGCTATCGTGCCACCAGCGAAGGTCAGATCCTGAAGCTCGCCCTGGGTTACACCCATGAAATCTGGCTTTGCCTCCCCGATGAGGTCAAGGTGCAGACGGTGACCGAAAGAAACAAAAACCCGATGATTTATTTGGAGTCCTGTGACAAGCAGCTGCTGGGCCAGGTATGTGCCAAGATCCGTTCCTTCCGCAAGCCTGAACCTTACAAGGGCAAGGGTATCCGCTTCGAAGGTGAATACGTTCGTCGTAAAGCGGGCAAGTCGGCTGCTAAGAAATAATCACTTTAATATTTCATAGATTATGACAACGAAAGAAATAAGAAGAATAAAAATCAAAGCCCGTGTCCGCTCGAAAGTCTCCGGCACGGCTGAGATGCCCCGCATGACCGTTTTCAGAAGCAACAAGCAGATCTACGTGCAGTTTATCGACGACAAGGCCGGTAAGACCCTGGCTTCTGCCTCTTCGCTGAAACTGGAAGAGAAGGTCGGCAAGAAAGATCAGGCTGTCAAAGTCGGTGAAATGGCCGCCAAGAATGCCTTGGAAGCTGGTATCACCGCCGTGGTCTTCGACCGCAACGGCTACTTGTATCATGGTAGAATCAAAGAATTGGCTGATGCCGCACGCAAAGGCGGTCTTAAATTTTAAACACTATGGCAGGACAAATAAACAGAGTAAAGTCAACCAACGATCTGGAGTTGAAAGACAGACTGGTAGCTATCAATCGTGTGACCAAGGTGACCAAGGGCGGACGTGCTTTCAGTTTCGCAGCGATTGTCGTTGTCGGAAATGAAGACGGCGTTGTCGGCTACGGCCTGGGTAAAGCCGGTGAAGTTACCGCAGCCATTGCCAAGGGTGCCGAGGCTGCTAAGAAGAACCTGATCCGTGTTCCTGTGCTGAAGGGTACCATCCCCCACGAACAGACCACCAAGTTCGGCGGTGCAGAAGTCATTCTGATCCCTGCTTCCCACGGTACCGGTCTGAAGGCCGGCGGTGCCATGCGTGCCGTCCTGGAGAGCGTCGGTATCACCGACGTGCTGGCCAAGAGCAAGGGTTCGTCCAACCCTCACAACCTGGTCAAAGCCACCATCAAGGCCCTGAGCGAAATGCGCGACGCCTATGCAGTGGCCAAAGCCCGTGGTATTTCCGTTGAACGTGTTTTTAAAGGATAAGGAGGATTTTTTATGGCAACTATCAAAATCAAGCAAGTCAAGAGCCGTATCGGTGCTCCCGCTGTTCAGAAAAGAACCCTGGATGCACTGGGCATCAAGAAAATGAATCAGATTGTAGAGCATGAAGCCACACCTGCTATCCTTGGTATGGTCGAAAAAGTAAAACACTTAGTGAAAATTGTGGAGGAATAAGCGTTATGAATTTAAATAATCTCAAACCTGCGGCTGGTTCAACCAAACCCCGCAAACGTATCGGTCGTGGTCCCGGTTCCGGCAGAGGCGGGACGTCAACCAGAGGTCACAAAGGCGCCAAGTCGAGATCCGGCTACAGTCGCAAGATCGGTTTTGAAGGCGGTCAGATGCCTCTGCAGCGTCGTCTGCCGAAGTTCGGCTTCAAGAACATCAACCGTATCGACTACAAGGCCATCAACATTTCCACCCTGCAGGCACTGGCCGACAAGGGCGTGACCAAGATCGACCTGGATGTTCTCCAGGAGGCCGGTTACATCTCAGCCACCCAGCTCGTCAAGATCCTGGGCAACGGCTCGCTGACGGCCAAGGTCGATGTCACCGCCAATGCTTTCTCGGCATCTGCCGTCAAGGCCATCGAGGCCGCCGGCGGTACGGCAACTGTCTATGGACGTGTGGCTGAAGAAGAAAACAACGACTGATAATTTTTAAAGAACAATCGAATGAAATTCGTTGAAACATTAAAGAATATCTGGAAGATCGAGGAACTGAGAGACCGGTTGCTGACGACTCTTCTGTTTGTCGCCGTATTCCGTTTCGGTTCGTTCGTCGTTCTGCCGGGCATCGATCCCAGCGCCCTGACAGGCCTTCAGCAACAGACTAGCGAAGGTATCATGTCGCTGTTGGATATGTTCACCGGCGGTGCCTTCTCGAATGCTTCTGTCTTTGGTCTCGGTATCATGCCCTATATCTCTGCTTCCATCGTGATCCAGTTGCTGGGCATCGCCGTACCTTACTTCCAGAAGCTGCAGCGGGAAGGCGAGAGCGGTCACCGCAAGCTCAACCAGTACACCCGTTATCTGACGGTGCTGGTGCTGCTCATCCAAGGTCCGGCCTTCCTGGCCAACCTGAGCGCCCAGCAGGTGCCCATGCCCGGTGGATTCTGGTTCAGGCTTTCTTCGGTGCTCCTGCTGGCTGCCGGCAGTATGTTCATCCTGTGGTTGGGTGAGCGTATCACGGACAAGGGTATCGGCAACGGTATCTCGATGATCATCCTCATCGGTATCATCGCCCGTCTGCCCCAGTCGCTGGTACAGGAGTTCCTGTCGCGTTGGGAAACAGCCGCCGGCGGTCTGGTGATGTTCATCGCCGAGATCCTGCTGTTGCTGGCCGTGACCGTGCTGGCCATCATGCTGGTACAGGGAACGCGCAAGGTGCCCGTACAGTATGCCAAGCGTGTGGTAGGCAACCGTCAGTATGGCGGTGCCCGTCAGTATATCCCCTTGAAGGTGAATGCTGCCGGTGTAATGCCCATCATCTTCGCCCAGGCCATTATGTTCATTCCGCTGTCCTTCATCCGTTACTCTGCGTCGGGCGGTGGAAGCAACTTCTGGCGTATCATGACGGATATCAACGGTTTCTGGTATAATTGCATTTATGCCGTCCTGATTATCCTGTTCACCTATTTCTACACGGCTATTACGATCAATCCCACGCAGATGGCGGAGGATATGAAGCGCAACGGCGGCTTCATCCCCGGTGTCAAGCCCGGTCGGAAGACGGCAGACTACATCGACGACATCATGTCGAGAATCACGCTGCCCGGCTCCTTTTTCCTGGCTTTCGTCGCCATCATGCCTGTCTTTGCCAAGATGCTCGGCATCACGGTCGGCTTCTCCCAGTTCTTCGGAGGTACGTCTCTGCTGATTCTGGTCGGTGTCGTCCTGGATACGCTGCAGCAGATTGAGAGCCACTTGCTGATGCGTCACTACGACGGTCTGCTCAAGAGTGGCCGCATCAAAGGCAGAACGGGTAGTATCGCTGCGTATTAATTGACAGTGAAATAATGATCTATCTCAAGACTGAGGACGAAATAGCGCTGCTTCGCGAAAGCAACCAGATTGTAGCCAAGACCTTGGCCGAGGTCGGGAAGTATATCCAGCCCGGTGTCACGACCAAGTATCTTGATCAGATAGGCGAGGACTTCATCCGCTCGTGCGGGGCCGTCCCCTCCTTTCTGAACTACAACGGCTATCCCGCGTCGCTATGTCTTTCGATCAACGATGTCGTGGTGCATGGCATCCCGTCGGTCAAGACGGTGCTGCGCGAAGGCGACATCCTGTCGGTCGATTGCGGTGCCTACAAGAACGGCTTTCACGGCGACTCAACTTATACTTTCAGAGTTGGCGAGGTTGACGAAAAAGTCGTAAATTTGCTGCGGACTACGAAGGAGTCTTTGTATCTGGGCATTGAGCAGGCCATCGACGGCAATCGTCTGGGCGATATCGGCAATGCCGTACAGACCCATTGCCAGAAAAGAGGCTACTCGGTGGTTCGCGAAATGGTAGGACACGGCGTCGGTCGTCATCTGCACGAAGAGCCCGAGGTTTGCAACTACGGCAAGCGAGGCTCGGGCGTGCTCTTGAAGGCCGGCATGGTGATTGCCATCGAGCCGATGATCAACATGGGCAGCCGGCACATCGTCATTGAGAACGACGGCTGGACGACCCGCACGATGGACAGAAAGCCTTCGGCTCATTTCGAGCACACGGTGGTGGTCCGCAAAGGCAAGGCAGAGATCCTGTCTTCCTTCGACTATGTCCAGGAGGTCTTGGGAGATCGTTTTATTTAAATATAGGATAGAATTATGGCAAAGCAAGCTGCAATCGAACAGGACGGAACAATCGTCGAGGCATTGTCCAATGCAATGTTCCGCGTAGAATTGGAGAACGGCCACGAAATTACGGCTCATATCTCCGGCAAGATGCGTATGCACTACATCCGTATCCTGCCCGGCGATAAGGTTAGGGTGGAGATGTCGCCCTATGATTTGTCAAAAGGAAGAATCTCGTTTAGATACAAGTAATTAAACACATAGAAAAATGAAAGTCAGAGCATCTATCAAAAAGCGCAGCGCCGACTGCAAGATTGTCCGCAGAAAAGGCCGGCTGTATGTGATCAGCAAAAAGAACCCCAAGTTCAAACAACGTCAGGGATAAATAGTAACAAATTATAAAACAGAATTATGGCAATAAGAATTGTTGGTGTAGATTTGCCCCAGAACAAAAGAGGCGAGATTGCGTTGACCTATATCTTCGGTATCGGTCGCAGCAGTGCCCAGAAGATCCTGGCCGCTGCCGGTGTCGACAAGGACATCAAGGTCAAGGATTGGAACGATGAACAGGCCGGTGCCGTTCGTGAAATCATCGGTAGAGATTACAAAGTGGAAGGTGATTTGCGCTCGGAAATCCAGCTCAACATCAAGCGACTGATGGATATCGGCTGCTATCGCGGTGTCCGTCATCGTGTCGGTCTGCCTGTCCGCGGTCAGAGTACCAAGAACAACGCCCGTACTCGCAAGGGCAAGAAGAAAACCGTTGCTAACAAGAAGAAAGCAACGAAGTAAGTTAGCCAAGATTATTGATTAAATAAAGTACAGAAAAATGGCAAAAAAGCAAGTTGCAGCTAAGAAAAGAAACGTCAAAGTTGACGCCATCGGACAAGCGCACATCCATTCGTCTTTCAACAACATCATTGTCTCCCTTGCCAATGCCAACGGTCAGATCATTTCGTGGTCTTCGGCCGGCAAGATGGGATTCAGAGGTTCGAAAAAGAATACTCCTTATGCCGCCCAAATGGCAGCTCAGGACTGTGCGAAGGTCGCCTATGACCTTGGCTTGAGAAAAGTCAAGGCGTATGTTAAAGGTCCCGGTAACGGTCGCGAATCGGCTGTTCGTACTATTCATGGTGCTGGTATTGAAGTGACGGAGATCATCGACGTGACTCCGCTGCCTCATAACGGATGCCGTCCTCCGAAGAGAAGACGCGTTTAAGTTGTTGTATTTGTTGAATCTTTAAATTAGAACACAATGGCAAGATATACTGGCCCGAAAAGCAGAATAGCCCGTAAATTCGGCGAACCTATCTATGGTCCTGACAAAGTGCTGAGCAAGAAGAACTATGCTCCGGGCTTTCAGGGCAACAACCGCAAAAGAAAATCTTCTGAATATGGCATTCAGTTGAGAGAGAAGCAGAAAGCAAAATACACCTACGGTGTTTTGGAAAGACAGTTCCGTCTGACTTTCGAAAAGGC
Organism: Bacteroidales bacterium; assembly: GCA_017446025.1. Classification (GTDB taxonomy): domain Bacteria; phylum Bacteroidota; class Bacteroidia; order Bacteroidales; family UBA1402; genus UBA1757. The sequence goes on from JAFSRR010000097.1 coordinate 21,374, forward strand.
ACAGCGTGCCAAAGGCATCACCGGTGAAGTGCTGCTGCAGCTGCTCGAATCCCGTCTGGACAACCTCGTCTATCGTCTGGGCTTTGCTCCCACCCGCGACGCGGCCCGTCAGCTGGTTTCTCATCGTCATATCGTGCTCGATGGCAAGGTTGCCAACATCCCTTCCATCATTGTCAAGCCCGGTCAGACGGTGGGTGTCCGCGAACGTTCCAAGGCCCTCGAGGTCATCGAGAACTCCCTGTCTGGATTCAACCACAGCAAATACCCCTGGCTGGAGTACAACGCCAGCGACAAGTCAGGCAAGTACCTGCACATCCCTGAACGTGCTGATATTCCTGAGAACATCAAGGAACAGCTGATTGTTGAACTCTATTCCAAACAATAATTGAGATCATGGCAATTTTAGCATTTCAAAAACCAGAAAAGGTCATCATGCTGGAAGCTAACGACAAATTCGGCAAGTTCGAATTTCGTCCGTTGGAACCCGGTTTTGGTATAACGATCGGTAATGCCCTGCGCCGCATCCTGCTTTCCTCCTTGGAAGGCTACGCTATCAATTCGATGCGCGTCGAAGGCGTCACCCATGAATTTGCCACGATCAAGGGGGTGCGCGAAGATGTGACCAATATCATTTTGAATCTCAAGCAGATCCGTTTCAAACGTATCGCCGAGGATGTGGATGCCGAGAAGGTCATCGTCAAGGTGAGCGGCGAAGAACTCACCGCCAAGGAAATCGGCAAGGCTTTCAGTCACTTCGAGGTGCTGAATCCCGAGCTGAAGATCTGCAGCATGGAGAAGGGTACTTCGTTCAACCTGGAACTCACTGTCAACAAGGGCCGCGGCTATGTGCCCGCCGATGAGCAGGAGCTGCAGGACACCGACATCTACACCATCGCCATCGACTCTATCTATACCCCGATCCGCAATGTGAAATACACTGTCGAGAACTATCGTGTAGAGCAGAAGACCGACTACGAGAAACTGGTCATCGAGATTACGACCGACGGTTCTGTCCATCCCAAGGAGGCTTTGAAAGAGGCTGCCCGTATCCTGATCTATCATTTCATGTTGTTCTCCGACGACAAGATCACGCTCGATACGACTGAGGTCGAGACCGGTGAAGAGTTTGACGAGGAAATCCTCCACATGCGTCAGCTGCTCAAGACCAAGCTGACCGACATGGATCTTTCCGTCCGTGCACTCAACTGTCTGAAGGCTGCCAACGTCGAGACCCTGGGTCAGTTGGCTACCTACAACAAGACCGATCTGCTCAAGTTCCGCAACTTCGGCAAAAAGTCCCTTACCGAACTGGATGATTTGCTCTCCAGAATGAATCTTTCCTTCGGAATGGATATTTCCAAGTACAAATTAGATAAAGAATAAGAAAGATGAGACATAATAAGAAATTCAATCACCTGGGCCGTCAGGCCGCTCACAGACATGCGATGCTGTCGAACATGGCTGCTTCGCTGATCATGCACAAGCGCATTTTCACGACCCTCGCCAAGGCCAAAGCCCTGAAGATCGTCGTTGAGCCCATGATCACGGCTGCCAAGAACGATACCACCGCTTCCCGTCGTCTGGTTTTCAAGACCCTGCAGAATAAAGAAGCCGTCACCGAACTGTTCCAGACTGTTGCCCAGAAAGTGGCCGACCGTCCCGGTGGCTACACCCGTATTCTGAAGACTGGAAACCGTCTGGGTGACAATGCTCAGATGTGTTTCATCGAGCTGGTCGACTTCAACGAGAACATGCTCAAGACCAAGGTCGAGAAGAAGACCCGCACGCGTCGTTCGTCGGCCAAGAAGAAAGCCGAAGCTGCCGAAGTCGTCGAGGCTCCTGCCGCTGAAGCTCCCGCCGTCGAGGAAGCTCCCGTTGCCGAGGCTCCTGCCGCTGAAGTTCCTGCCGAAGAGGCCCCTGCTGCCGAAGCTCCTACCGCTGAATAATTTCAAATTCAGATATCACGAAGAGGGCAACCATCGGGTTACCCTCTTTTTTTGTACCCGTTGCCGGCAGCTTGGTCGGAGTGGAAAAAATGTCTTACCTTTATGCCGCTTTTGGAAATGCCATCGTCATCACAACATAATACGGGAGCGCCCAACGGGCGGCTGGGAACGGAGCCGGTATTGCACCGGGCTCTGTTTTTAGCTTCAGTCTGATTCTATTCAGTAACCACTACAGAATACAACTATATAAAGAATTTTTTTTTGATAATTGTGTTTAAAGTGCGACCTTTACGCCCAATAATCATTTATAATGGAAGATATTATAAGGAAAAGATGAATCCTATTAGAAAAATAATCAAGGACTTTTATATAAGGTGGCACGAGCGCGTGGTGCACCACCTCGAAAGCAAGACAGATAATTATCTTTGGAACATTTGGTCGTGGTGTCAGAATGAGACTATGCTGAGACAAGGGGTTATTAAAGATACTCCTGATTACAAGTATTATTCTCAACTGCATAGAATCCTTGATATTAAGAAACTGGCTGGGAATTATCATCTGGCACGAATAGGGAAAAAGGGTGATGGTGGATATTATATGGCGGAGAACGAAAAGGGGGCTTATTCAGATTCAGATTGTCTTATTGCATATTCCCTGGGGATAGCCGACGATGTGTCATGGGATCTTTTTATGGCAGAGAAAGGGTATAATGTATTCCAATACGATGGCTGCATCAAGCAAATACCTGTCAATCATCCTTCTTTTCATTGGGAAAGAATTAATATTACAGGGGATGTAGAATCCAAAACACAAAAGCGTCTGACTACTCTTTTGAAGCAAAATGGTCATTCGGATCTTCGTGGCATGATTTTGAAATGTGATATCGAAGGGTCTGAATGGGGCATGCTTAATGAAATGGAAGAATCACAATTGGATTGTTTTGACCAGGTTTTGTTGGAATTGCACAGTCTTGTATATAGTCAAAAGAGAGAGGCCATTCTTTCTGCATTGGAGAAACTCAGTCACACACACTCTCTGGTTTATCTTCATGCAAATAACAACGGGATAGTCAATTATACGGATAAAATGGTCACTCCCGATTTGATAGAGGGGACATTTGTGAACAAGAAGTTTTTTGAAACGCAAGAACTTGATGCCGTTCTGCCCCTTCGGACGGATGATAGAAATCTTTCAGGGAAGCAGGATATTTTAGTAGGGAGGTGGAATATACGGGAAGGCGAGTTTTAGAACCCGGTTTCAGTGTCGAAAAGGGAGGCGAGTTTACGGTGAAAAAACGTGACTGAATATGCGAGACGGCATCAAATTGTATTTGGCAATCCTCTTTTGTGTGTTGTTGGCAGCAGGTTGCCATGATACACGTGAACAGCCGACTCCGGCAAATCCTTGTTACATTGAAGTGCAAGACTCGGTTGTTTTGTTTAAATATTCGAGTGACACATTGTATTTAAACAGCGACTTGCCTATTTCTGACGGCAGGCTTGTTTGTCATCGTTCTTTTCCTCCTAAAAGAAGTGGAGCCAATGATGCTCCTGATTCTTTTTTGATTACAGAAATAAAGAGCAAGGGAGAAAACCTGTGGCGAATAGTTCTCTCTGACACAGGTGATAGTTATGTCTATGAAAATTCTTTTTGTTTCAGTTGGTCGGGGCGCCTGAATGATACTGGGGATACTTGTTTGGTGGTCAGTGCTCCGTTCACGGTATGCAAGCCTTTTTTTACCGGGCTGCCTGCTTTGGTGCTAAACACCCCGGATGCTGTACCGATAGTTTCCAAAACACAGTGGATAACAGGTGCAGAGATGGTTTTGTTTGATGAAAACGGCCATCAGCTTTATCAAGGAGGCTTGGAAATAAAAGGCCGTGGCAACAGTACTTGGAATGCACCTAAAAAACCATATTCTTTAAGACTGGATATTAAAGCCGGTTTGTTTGACATGCCACCAAATCGGCGATGGGTGTTGTTGGCCAATTATCTGGACCGGACGTTGCTGCGCAACCATCTGGCTTTCTTTTTGGAGGGAGCGGAAGGTAACACCTCTGCTTGGACGCCTCGTGGGCAGTTTGTCGAACTGATTCTGAATGGTGAACATCTGGGTAATTATTACTTATGTGAGAAAATCAGTGTGGGTGATAATAGAATCGATCTGAAGACTAATAGCCCATCGGATGCTGACATCAGTTTCATGGTTGAAATGGATACCAATTTTGATGAAGTCAACAAGTTTCGTACTCCTGTCCGGCAACTCCCGGTGATGATTCATGAACCGGATGAAAACGACTTGACAGCGGAACAGGCTTCATATATCGAAAATTACTTTTCTCGTCTCGAGCAGTTGATATATAACAGCAATTCTTTGAGTGAGGAGAGTTACGGGTGTTTGCTTGACTTGGACAGTTATGTAGATTATTGGCTGATCAATGAACTAACTGGTAATACGGAGAGCTGGTGGCCCAAAAGTGTTTTCATGTATCGTGACAAAGGGGGGAAGTTGATTGTCGGCCCAGTATGGGATTATGACTGGGGGACTTTCGGAAAGCGTTATGAGAACAAGTTTTGTTGCTTGGATTGCCTTTGGACACGACAACTTCTGCTAAATGGTGATTTCAGAAATCTGGCGGCTGAAAGATGGAACAAGTTGTTACCGGGATTGGCGACTGTGTTTGATGAAATCGACAGGCAAAGGGATCGCTTGTCATATTCGGCGGCGATCAATGAGTCTATGTGGCCCAATGACAGGGATATTAATGGCGATGAGACCTTGTCGTACGAGGAGGCTGTTGAGCTACTGAAGAGGAATCTACGGGAACGCATGGATTGGATCAGCGAGCACATACATTCCATTCAGTAACTACAATTCTTCGAGAGTGGCAGGTCGGATGAAGCGGAAAAAGTCTTACCTTTATGCCGCTTTTGGAAATGCCATCGTCATCACAACATAATACGGGAGCGCCCAACGGGCGGCTGGGAGCAGAGCCGGTGGGGCGTTTGTTGCTGGAATATGCATTGCCGGCCATCATTGCCATGGTGGCCTCATCGCTGTACAACATCGTTGACAGGGTGTTTATCGGCAACGGGGTGGGGCCCGAGGCGATTGCCGGCCTGGCGGTGGCCATGCCCTTGATGAACATCACGGCGGCTTTCGGGGCCATGGTCGGAGTGGGCTCGGCTTCCATTATCTCCATCCGGCTTGGCCAGAAACGACTGGACGATGCTACCCATGTGCTGGGCAACGCCCTGTTGCTCAATTTTATCATCGGCACGCTGGTGGCCGTCGGCGGGCTCATCTGGCTGGATCCGCTGCTCCGTGCTTTCGGGGCCAGCGAGCGAGTGCTGCCTCATGCCCGGGGATTCATGCAGGTGATCCTGCTGGCCAATCTGTTTAACCACAATTTCTTGGGGTTCAACAATATCATGCGTGCCACGGGCTATCCGCGCAAGGCCATGCTGTCGACCTTCCTTACCGTGGGGGTCAACCTTGTGCTGGCACCGCTGTTTATCTTCGGCTTCCACTGGGGGCTGCGGGGCGCCGCGCTGGCCACGGCTTCGGCCCAGTTTTGCGGCTTCGTGTGGGTGATGTGGCATTTTTGCAGCCCCAGACACAACCTGCATTTCCGCCGGGGCTTCTTCCACTTGCGGCTCGGGGTGATTTCGGACATTGTTTCGATTGGTTCGTCCAATTTCTTGATGAATCTCTGCACTTGCCTGGTGGTGATTATTTTGAACAAGAGCCTGGCCTATTACGGCGGTGAGCAGGGCGACCTGGCCATCGGGGCCTACGGGGTGTGCAACGCCATCGTGATGCTCTTTATCATGACCGTGCTGGGGCTGAACCAGGGCATGCAGCCCATCGTGGGCTACAATTTCGGGGCGCGGCAGAACGGCCGCATGCTGCGGGCCTATCGTCTGACCATTGTGGTGGCCACCTGTATCACCACCCTGGGTTTTGCCTTGGGCGAGCTGTTCCCCGCCCAGATTGCCTCGGCCTTTACCGGCGACGAGGTGATGCGCTCGCTGGCGGCCCGCATGCTGCGCATCATCTTGATCAGCTTCCCGGTGGTGGGCTTCCAGATGGTGACCACTTCGTTTTTCCAGGCCATCGGCAAGGCGGGTTGGTCTATCTTCCTGAGCCTCACCCGCCAATTGATTTTCCTCATCCCGGCCTTGTGGCTGTTGCCGCGCTTTTTCGGCCTGCAGGGGGTGATGGCGGCCCTGCCTACCGGCGATGTGCTGGCCTCGCTGCTGACGCTGGCCGTGATCCTGACACAAATCAGAAAATACCGTTCGTATCCGCTCGAATGATCAGCGGTTGAGCGAGCCGGTCTGCCCCTGGGCGGTGAGCACCTCGGCGTGGACGCTGATGCCGCTCGGATCGGCATTGTTGTAGAAGCGGATGGCGGCCTGGCCCTGGGCGTCGGTCTTCAGGTCGGGATTCCAGTAGAGGGTGCGCCGGTGGTCGAAGGGATCGGTGTCGAAAGCCCGGTCGTAGCGCGGATGGTAGAAATCCTTCACTTCATTGTACCCTTGCAGGGTGGTGCGGCGTATGCCGACCTGTGAGAGCTCGCTGTGCCCGTCGGGATAGGGATAGACCAGCACATAGGCGATCCGCTTGCCCATGTCGGCCGTCTCGTCGAGGGTCTCCAGATTGAAGCCGTTCTCGATGGCGATGTTCTTGACGCCGGGTTCCAGGATCTCTATCTTTTCTACCTGATCGACAAAGGGCAGCTCATCGCTGAGCTCTTCGTAGAGCCTGAGGGTGCGGGTGTTGAGTATCTTGACCGGAGCATCCAGGTAGTAGAGCACCTGGGAGGCCCTGCTGCTGCCTAGCTCGCCGTTGCCTTCGTTGAAGACATCCTTGATCCAGAACTTGTCGTTGACGGCTGTGAGGAAGGAAAACAGGTCGTCGGTGGTGTATTGGGCCTGGTCTTCCATCTTGTCGGTCTCCTTCTTGACTTCGTAGGTGATGCTCACTTTCTGGCCGTAGTCTTCGTTGCGCTCCTTGCGCTTGGCGGTGATGGAGGCCTCCTGCAGCAGCACGTCGCCGGGCATGATATGGATCTCGCCCTGGCGGGCATAGTTCTCTTCGTAAGTGCGGCTCTTGACCTGGGAAAGGTTAGCCCGCAGGATGGGCGCTTCCTGCTCGGCGGGCGCAAAGGCCCGGGCAGTGGGCTGGAAATGGCGGTTGAGCGAGATGAAGACATTGCGCAGGCGCTGCCGCTCGTCGGTGACCTGCAGGGTGAGTCTCCATTGCCCGTCAAAATCGTAGAGGAAATTGTAGTTGCCGTCGATATCGGTGGTGCAGGCTCCCGTGAAGGCAGCCGAATCGGACAGCATGAGCAGGGTTACCTTGACGTCGGGCACGGGGGTGCGGCGCACAATCGATAGGATCTTGCCGTCGAGCAGGATGCCTTCCTCGATGGGGTGCTTCATTTCGAAGGCTTGCTGGCCCGACATCACTTCCCAGCGGTAGCGGCGCCAGCCCTGCACCATCATCAGCAGGTCGAGTTGCTGGCGGTGGCGGGCATCGTCTTTTTCGAAGTAGGCGGCCGGGTTCTTGATGTAGCCTTTCAGGTCGGAGGCCAGCAGCAACTGGCTGTAGATGTCGGTCTGCGGGGCGTTGGCCAGCACTTCGCTGCCGTCCCTGACGGAGAGCGAGAAAGCCTGGTCGGGCAGGGGCTGCTGTCGGCGGTCTTTCAGGCGGAACTTCATCGTGACCGGCTCGAAGGCCTTGTAGGTTTCCTTGTTCTGCTCGCAGTCGATTTCTATGGCGGCCGGGTCGTGGGCCGTGTTGCGCACAAAGATCATGCGCGAGGCCAGGATGCGCCCTTCGCTGTTATAGAGGAAAACTTCATTGACGCCGGAGGGCAGACCGGCCTTGGAAAAGGTGCCGGCCAGGGTGTTGGCCGTGACGGCCAGCGGCTGGTACAGGTACAGGCGGCCCCGGCAGGCGATGGCCAGGGCGATGGTATCGTGCACCTGGGCATAATTGTTGAGCACGGTGATGCCCAGCTGGTCGGGCGAGAGGTTGTTGACTCTCAGCGTATAGCCTTCGCTCTCGATCTCGGGCAGATCCACCTGTTGCTTCTTGCCGTTGCGCGTCAACTGACAGGTGTATTTTTCTCCCGGCAGGGGAGTGAATTCAAAAAAGCCCATGCCTTGCCAGGCGGTGGCGAAGAAGGCCACGGTCTGGCCCTGGCTGTCGAGCACCTGGCCGCTCACATCGGCTTCGAAGCCCGCGTCGTTCCAGGCTTTGAAGGCGACCTGGTTGGGCAGGCCGGCGATGAGGTGGCCGCCTTCGGGGAAGAAGGCGATGAGCTGTTGTGCTTCGTTCTTGTCTGCGCTGACCGCGGCTTTTTCGCGCTTGTCGGGCAGGGGATCGGGGGCAATCTTCATCGTGGGGGTCTGCCGCCGGCCGGAACGCCGTTCATAGACGGCCTGGTCAAACACGGGGAACACCCGGGAGAAGACGACTTCCTGGCCGAAGTTGAGCATGCAGCGCGTGTAGGCCCTCACTTCGTAGAAGCCGGCGCTCAGCTCGGGCTTGAGGTAGAACACCCCGTGGGCCTGTCCGTCCTTGATGCGCAGCTTGAGGCTCTCGACAATGTTGCCGCTGCTGGAGAGCAGCTCCACGTAGAGCGTCTTGCTCATGGGGGTGAAATGATGGTTTTCGGCCAGCACGACATAGGCCTTGAACCAGATGTTCTCTCCAGTGAAATAGGTGTCGTTGTCGAAGTGCAGATAGACTTTTTCCTGGGCGTAGGACTGGGAAAACAGCGTATAGTTTTTGGCCAGGGCCGCCAACCGGGCGGTCTGGGCCGACAAGGTCGCGGCTGAGGATAATAGGGTTGCGACAAGGAGGGCCGATGCCAGTCGATGCTTCATGGTAGCGTTTTTTGGAATGTGAAACGGTTATTTGCCCAGGACGAATTCGCGGCTGCCGATCAGAAAGCCGTCGGCAAAGTAGTCGGCACGGTAGGTGCCGGCATCGAGGTATTCCTGCACGTCCCAGTAGATGGTGACATGGGCTTCCTCGCCGTCATATTCGATGACCCTCGAGGCCGAGCAGGGCAGGGCGCTGCCTTCGAATTCGAAGGTCTGGGCATTGTCCTTGAGCAGGGGCAGGCCGTCGGGCCGGGTGATGCGCAGGTAGATGGCCTTCTGGCCCACCGGGGCGGAGATGTTCTTGGAAATGACAGCCTGGAACTCCAGCTGGCTCGTGCGGTTGAGCTTGGTGGTGGCACGGCCCTTGTTGGTGAGCTGGCGCACGGTGATGTCGCGCGCTTCGAGCATGGAGGCCAGCAGCACCTTTTCGGTGAGGACGGCTTTTTCCCTGGCCAGGGCCGTGGCTTCTTCACGGGCGGCCCGGTACTGGCGGGTCATGGCGCGGTTCTCTTCCTTGAGGCGGGTGTTGACCGTGTTCAGCGAGTCGATCTGTATGACATAGGAGCGCATCACGGAGCGGGCGGTCTCCAGTTCGCGGCGCAGCTCGGTGAGCCGGCGGGCGTTGTTGATCTTGAGTGTCTTGATTTCTTCGGCCAGGCGCAGGTTCTTGGTGCGCTCCTGGTCCAGCAGGGTGGCCAGGGAGTCGTTGCTGATGCGGATGCCGTAGTCTTCGTATTGCAGGGCCAGCTTGGAATAGTCTTCTTCCAATTCTTCCTTCTCGATCTCGAACTGGTCGGTCATGGCCTGGATCACTTCGCTTTGGCGGTAATTGTCGATGTAGAGCCACACACCGAGCACCAAGAGCAGGAGCACGGCGGCCATCAATACGTAGAGGGTGGTATTTTTCTTCATAATAGACTGAATGATAGGACAGTCATCAGCACTGGACTTGTCTGCCCCGATGTTTCCATTCGGCAAAAGTAGTGATTTTATCCCAATCTACCATCCGATATGTTTTCGGCGGGAAAAACTGAGGCAAAAAGAGTGCTTGTTTATTACTTCTTCTTTGAGTAACTTTGTTGCCTGGAAAATGACTCAAAAAAGTTATTGGGAAATGAAGAATTTAGAGGATTTGAAAAGATGTCTGCCCCTGCTGGGACACCGCAACTGGATCCTGGTGGTGGACAAGGCCTACCCCTTGCAGTCGTCGGCCGGTATCGAATATCTTGACACCCAGGAAGAGTTGCTGCCCGTGCTGGACAAAGTGCTGACGATGCTTCGCTCTGCTTCGCACCTGAGCCCGGTGGTCTATCTGGACAAGGAACTGGAGTTTATGGACGACAGCCTCTCGGAGGGTGCCGATGCCTTGAAAGCCGAACTGAAAAAACTGACCCAGGGCTGGGAAGTGCGCCAGATCCTGCACGACGAGGTGTTTGCCAAGCTGGATGCCGCCTCGAAGCTTTTCAATGTCGTGGTCCTCAAGACCGAATCCCTGATTCCCTATACTTCCGTCTTCATCGAGCTGGAATGTGGCTACTGGGCCCCGGACAAGGAGGCCGAACTGCGCCGCCGTATCCAGGCCGCCCGCTGAGGACAACCCACAAAGAGAGACTAATCAACAAAACTAATCACACCATATCATTATGAAACCTACTCACATTGAACATTTGGGTATTGCTGTGACCTCCCTGGAGGCCACGATGCCTTTCTTCGAGTTTTTAACCGGCAGTAAGTGCTATTCCATCGAGGAAGTAGCCGACCAGAAAGTCAGAACCGCCTTCTTCAAGGTAGGACAGACCAAGATCGAACTGCTCGAGCCGACCTGCCCCGAATCGACCATCGCCAAGTTCATCGAAAAGAACGGCGGTCGCGGCGGTGTGCATCATGTCGCCTTCAACGTGGAAAATGTAGCCGAAGCACTGGCCGAAGCAGAAGCCGCCGGCCTGCAGCTCATCGACAAGGCTCCGCGCAAGGGCGCCGAGAACCTGATGATCGCCTTTCTGCATCCGAAGAGCACCTGCGGTGTGCTGACCGAACTTTGTGAACAACCCAAATAAGCATTGGCAATGAACAGCAATCAGAATAAGATCCAGAAACTGGTGGACAAACGCCAGGAAGCGTTGCTGGGCGGCGGACAGAAGGCTGTCGATGCCCATCACGAAAAAGGCAAGTTCACGGCGCGTGAACGTATCAATATGCTGCTCGACGAAGGTTCCTTCGAAGAGGTTGACATGTTCCTGACCCATCGCTGCGCCGACTTCGGTATGGAGAAGAAGGTGTTCCTGGGCGACGGTGTGGCCGTCGGCTCGGGTACCATCGACGGACGTCTGGTCTATGTCTTCGCCCAGGATGCCACCGTCATCGGCGGTTCGCTGTCGGAGACCATGGCCCAGAAGATCTGCAAGGTGATGGACATGGCCATGAAGATGGGGGCTCCCATCATCGGCCTGAACGATTCGGGCGGTGCCCGTATCCAGGAAGGTGCCTGCGCCCTGGCCGGTTATGCCGAAATTTTCGAGCGTAACATCCTGGCCTCCGGTGTTGTGCCCCAGATTTCAGTGATTTTCGGCCCCTGCGCCGGCGGTGCCGTCTATTCGCCGGCCCTGACCGACTTCATCATGATGACCGAACAGAACTCCTATATGTTCATCACCGGTCCGAAGGTGGTCAAGAGCGTGACGGGCGAAGATGTCACGGTCGAGGATCTGGGTGGTGCCCGTGTGCATGCCACCAAGTCGGGTGTGACCCATTTCGTGGCCGCCACCGAAGAGGAGGCCGTACAGCAGGTACGCCGCCTGGTCAGCTTCATTCCGCAGAACAACATGGAAGAAGCTCCGCTCGTCGAGTGCAAGGACGATCCCGCCCGTATCGAGGATGCCCTGAACGAACTGGTTCCTGCCGATCCCAACAAGCCCTACAACATGAAGGACATCATCTACGCCATCGTTGACGACGGCGACTTCATGGAAGTACAGAAGGACTACGCCAAGAATATCATCTGCGGTTTTGCCCGCTTCAACGGCCGCTCGACCGGCATCATCGCCAACCAGCCCAACTGGCTGGCCGGTGTGCTCGACTGCGACGCTTCGCGCAAGGCTGCCCGCTTTGTCCGCTTCTGCGATGCCTTCAACATCCAGATCCTGACGCTGGTCGACGTGCCCGGTTTCCTCTGCGGAACAGGCCAGGAATATGCCGGCATCATCGATCACGGTGCCAAGTTGATGTTTGCCTACGGCGAAGCCACCGTGCCCAAGGTGACGGTGACCGTGCGCAAGTCCTACGGCGGTTCGCACATCGTCATGTCGTGCAAGCAGTTGCGCGGTGACATGTGCTATGCCTGGCCCAATGCCGAAATCGCCGTCATGGGTGCCAGCGGTGCCGTCGGTGTGCTGCAGGCCAAGGCCCTGAAAGCCATCGAGGATCCCGAGGAAAAGAAGAAATTCATCGCCGAGAAGGAAGCCGAATATACCGAGAAGTTCGCTTCTCCCTACCAGGCTGCCAACCGCGGCTATATCGACGACGTCATCGAGCCGCGCTATACGCGTGCCCGGGTGGTCCGTGCCTTTGAGAACCTGCAGACCAAGCGCCTGACCAATCCTCTCAAGAAGCACAGTAATATTCCGCTTTAAAACATGACGACTATGATTTTAGCTGCAAACTGGAGCCACATCTGGATGGTCACCCTGCTGGGTTTCTGCATGGTGCTCGTCCTTTTGGTGGTACTCATCTATTTCCTGAGATTATTCGGCGTCATCATGAAGCCGGGTGCCAAGTCGGCCAAGGCGGTGGACATCCCTCGTCTGCCCGAGTCAGAACCCGTGGCCGCTCCGGCCGCCGGACAGGACGACGAAGGCACGATGGCTGCAGTCGCCATGGCCCTGCATCTCTACTATCATGGCGTGCATGACGAAGAACCGACCAAGATCACGCTCAAGCGGACCGACCGTCGCTATTCGCCTTGGAATTCCAAGCTGTATGGCATGAACAACCTCATTCGCTAATCAACAAACCCAACTATGAAGGAATTTAAATTTGAAATAGACGGACGTGCCTATCAGGCTTCCGTCGAGGAATTGGAAGACAATATGGCCCAGGTGGTGGTCAATGGCAAGGCTTTCCAGGTGAGGATGCCGCAGGAGGAAGCTCCCGCAGCCCGTACGGTCCGCCCGCAGGCCCAGAGCGCTGCTCCGGCCCCCAAGACGGCCGGTGGTGTCTTCACGGTCAAGTCGCCGCTGCCCGGTTCGATCGTCAAAGTGGTCGTTGCCGCCGGTCAGGCTGTAAAGAAAGGCGACCTGCTGCTCACCATGGAGTCGATGAAGATGGAAAACAATGTCGTCAGCGAAGTCGACGGCACCGTCAAGGCTGTCCTGGTAGAGGCTGGCAAGAACGTCATGCAGGACGACAAGCTGGTCGAAATCGAGACCGCTGCCGCCGCTGCTCCGGCTCCTGCTGCCGAGGCTCCCAAGCCCGCTGCTGCTCCGGCTCCCAAGGCTGAGGCCCCCAAGCCTGCCGCCGCTCCGGCGCCCAAGAACGAAGCTCCGGTGGCCGGCATCAAGGTGACCAGTCCGCTGCCCGGTTCTGTCATCAAGGTGATGGTCAGCGAAGGTCAGGCCGTCAAGAAAGGCGACACATTGCTGACCCTCGAAAGCATGAAGATGGAGAATGCCATCATGGCCGATGCCGACGGTGTGGTCAAGAAGATCGCCGTCGTGGCCGGTCAGAACGTCATGCAGGATGATTTGCTGGTTATAATCGGTTAATACCACGAAACTATGGGTGATATTCTCGAATTCTTCCAGAGCATGGGTTTCATGAACATTGCCTGGCAACAGGCTGCCATGCTGCTTATTTCTTTCTTCCTGCTTTACCTGGCAATCCATAAGAAATACGAACCGCTGTTGCTGCTGCCGATCGCTTTCGGCATGCTGTTGACCAACCTGCCCGGTGCCGGCATGTTCCATTCGGATCTGTGGTCGGCTTTCCTGGACGAAAACAATGCCAACTATCACAGCTACGGCGCCATCATGAAAGAAGGCGGCCTGCTCGACATCCTGTATATCGGTGTCAAGGCCGGTGTCTATCCCTGCCTGATCTTTGTCGGGGTAGGGGCCATGACCGATTTCGGCCCGCTCATCGCCAATCCCAAGAGCTTGCTGCTGGGTGCTGCCGCACAGGTGGGCATCTTCCTGACCTTCCTGGGGGCCAACGCCCTGGGCTTCACTGAAGCCCAGGCCGGTTCGATCGGTATCATCGGCGGTGCCGACGGCCCGACGTCCATCTTCCTCACCTCCAAGCTGGCTCCCGAGCTGCTCGGACCGATTGCCATTGCGGCCTATTCCTACATGGCCCTGGTACCGGTCATCCAGCCGCCCATCATGAAGGCCCTGACCACCAAGTCGGAACGCTGCATCAAGATGAAACAGCTGCGCGCTGTGAGTAAGACCGAAAAGATCATCTTCCCCGTTGTCATCACCACCGTGGTGGCCCTCATCCTGCCCGATGCAGCTCCGCTGATCGGCTGCCTGATGCTGGGCAACCTGATGAAGGAATGCGGTGTGGTGGAACGTCTCAGCCTGACCGCCCAGAACGACCTGATGAACATCGTGGTCATCTTCCTGGGTCTGTCGGTGGGCGCTACGGCCACGGCCAGCTCTTTCCTCAATATCCAGACCATTATGATCCTGGTCATGGGTATCATCGCCTTCAGCTGCGGTACAGCCGGCGGTATCTTGCTGGCCAAGCTGATGAACGTGTTCAGCCGCGAGAAGATCAATCCGCTGATCGGTTCGGCCGGTGTTTCGGCTGTGCCGATGGCAGCCCGTGTCTCGCAGGCGGTGGGCCAGGAGGAAAATCCGGGCAACTTCCTGCTGATGCACGCCATGGGTCCGAATGTGGCCGGTGTGATCGGTTCGGCTGTCGCTGCCGGTATCTTGTTGACCATGCTGGGATAATCACCCGTCATACCATCATAGGGGAGGGAGGCTCAATGAGTCTCCCTCTTTTTTTACTGCACATTTGGCCTGAGGTGGCTGTAGGGGAGGTATTTTGAGAATTATTAATGGCTCGTTCAACATATTTGAGTGTAAGGCATTGGATTGTTGGTTATATTTGCAACCGGTTGTGCCCTCCGGGCCGGATTTTGACATCCAAAAAGAGACACTATATGGGAAAGCAAGTATTCAAAGGAATCATACCGCCGATGATCACGCCGCTGTCGGATATCGACAAGCTGGATGTAGCTGGGCTGGAAAGGCTCATTGAGCATATCCTGGCCGGCGGAGTACACGGTTTGTTCATCCTGGGTACCACGGGCGAGGCCCAGAGCCTGAGCTACGCGCTGCGTCAGGAACTTATCGAGCGTGTCTGCCGCCAGGTGGCCGGCCGTGTGCCGGTGCTGGTAGGCATCACCGACACCTCCCTGACCGAGAGCCTGGCCCTGTCGGAGAAGGCTTGCCAGTGCGGTGCCGCCGCCGTGGTCTCGGCCGCTCCCTACTATTATGCCCCGGCCCAGGCCGAGCTGGTCGATTTCTATTCTGCCCTGGCCGACCGGCTGCCGTTGCCCATGTTCCTGTATAACATGCCTTCTCATGTGAAGGTGATGATGGAGCCCGACACGGTGGAGGCCATCGCCCGGCATCCCAACGTCATCGGCCTGAAAGACAGCTCGGCCAACCTGGTCTATTTCCATACGCTGATCCAGCGCATGAAGAGCCGTCCCGACTTCTCGCTGCTGATGGGGCCGGAAGAGCTCACCGGCGAGGCTGTCCTGCTGGGTGGCCATGGCGGAGTGAACGGCGGTGCCAACATGTTTCCCCGTCTGTATGTCGATATGTACGAGGTAGCCGCCTCGGCCGATATTCCCCGCCTGAGGAAAATCCAGGAAAGGATCATGGCCATCAGCACCACTGTCTATAAGGTGGGCCGCTACGGTTCGAGCTATCTGAAGGGGGTCAAGTGCACCTGTTCGCTGCTGGGCCTCTGCAGCGACGAGATGGCCCTGCCTTACCGCAAGTTCAATGCTCCGGAGCGCGAGAAACTGCGCCGCATCCTGGAGTCTCTCGGCGTGGAGGTTGTCAATCCTTGAGCATCATGGTGACGGAAATCACAACCCTTGACTATATCGTCTTTCTGACCTTCCTGGCCGGCATCGTCATTTTCGGCTGCTCGTTCTATTTCCGTGAACGCAAGCGCCAGTCGACGGGCGGTTTCACGGTGGCCAACGGCAGTTTGCCCTCCTGGGTGGTGGGTATGTCGATCTTTGCCACTTTCGTGAGCAGCATCAGTTTCCTGGGCTATCCCGGCGAAGCCTACGCCAACAACTGGAACCCCTTTGTCTTCAGCATATCGATCCCGGTGGCCGCCTGGCTGGCCGCCAAGCTGTTTGTGCCGCTCTACCGCAGCATGAACAGTGTGTCGGCCTATCAATACCTGGAAGTGCGCTTCGGCTATTGGGCCCGGGCCTATGTCTCGGTGTGCTACCTGCTCACACAGCTGGCCCGCATGGGATCGATCCTGTTCCTGCTGGCCCTGCCGCTCAACTTCATGTTGGGCTGGTCCATTCCGACCATCATCATCATCACCGGGGTGGCCGTGCTGTTGTTTGCCTCGATGGGCGGAATCAAGGCCGTGGTCTGGACAGACGCCATCCAGGGCATCATCCTGATCCTGGGCGCCCTGTTCTGTGCTGTGCTGCTCACCGTGAAGATACCTGGCGGGCTTTCCGAGTTGATCTCTGTGGGCAATGAATACCACAAGTTCAGCATGGGCTCCCTGGGCGGCAGCTTGACGGAGAAGACCTTCTGGGTGCTGCTCGTCTATGGCCTGTTTACCAACCTGCAGAACTACGGCATCGACCAGAACTATATCCAGCGCTATCTGACGGCCAAGGACGAGCACAGCGCCAAGAACTCCACTTTGTTCGGCGGTCTGCTCTATGTGCCTGTCTCGTTGATATTCGTCTATATCGGTACCGCCCTGTTTGTCTATTACAAGACGGCCGGCACCCTGCCTGCCGATGTGGCCGGCGACCAGGTGTTCCCGTATTTCATCGTGCACGGGCTGCCTACCGGCCTGACGGGCCTGATGATCGCCAGCGTGCTGGCGGCCGGCATGAGTACGGTCTCGACCAGCCTGAACAGTGCCTCGACCATCATCCTGACCGACTTCTACCGTCATTTCCGCAAGGATGCCGGTGAGAAGGAGGGAATGGCCGTGCTGTATATCTCCAGCGTGGTGCTGGGCGTGCTCGGAGTGATTGTGGCCCTGCTCATGATGGGTGTGGACGGTGTGCTTGATACCTGGTGGAAACTGGCTTCCATTTTCAGCGGTGGCATGCTGGGCCTGTTCCTGCTGGGCTTCATTGTGCGCAAAGCCAAGAATCCGGCCGCTGTGACGGGTGTCATCATCGGTCTGCTGGTCATCGCCTGGATGAGCCTGAGTCCCTATGTCTTCAACGGCAGCTGGGAGCAGTATCGCTGCACGCTCAACGGCAACCTGACCATTGTATTCGGCACCACGGCCATCTTCCTGACCGGCTTCCTGGTGACGCTGCTCGGGGGCAAATGCCGCTGCCGGAAAAAAGAATAGGAATAAGTTGATTAAAAGATAATTGAGATGAAACGCACAGTTGTTTTGATGATGACAGCGGCTTTGGGCAGCCTGGGTCTGATGGCTCAGTATCCGAGTGTTCCCAAGGAAGATGCTGCAGCCGCACAGGCAAAAATGAATGTTATGTATGAGCGCAGCGATGCTGCCTGGAAGGAGGCGATGCCTATTATCCAGCAGGAGAAGGCTGAGAAGGGTAAACCCTATGTGCCCTGGGCCAGCCGTCCTTACGACCTGCCTCAAGCCAAGATTCCGGCTTTCCCCGGTGCGGAAGGCGGTGGCATGTACAGCTTCGGCGGTCGTGGCGGCAGGGTGCTGACCGTGACCAACCTCAACGATAGCGGCGAAGGTTCGCTGCGTTGGGCTTGCGAGCAGGGCGGTGCCCGTATCGTGGTCTTCAACGTGGCAGGCATCATCCGCCTGGAAACGCCTATCGTGGTGCGTGCCCCCTATATCACTATTGCTGGACAGACAGCTCCCGGGGACGGTGTCTGCGTTGCCGGGGAGAGTTTTTGGGTAGATACCCACGATGTGGTGGTCAGACATATGCGCTTCCGTCGTGGCGAGACCGGTGTGGCCCGTCGCGACGACAGTTTCGGCGGCAATCCGGTGGGCAATATCATGCTGGACCATATCTCAGCTTCCTGGGGTTTGGACGAGAATATCTCCTTCTACCGGCACATGTACAGTGACGGGACCGGGAGCGCCGACCAGAAACTGGGTACAGCTAATGTGACGATACAGAATTCCATCTCCTCGGAGGCTTTGGATACATGGAACCATGCTTTTGGCAGCACGCTGGGCGGTGAGAACTGCACGTTCATGCGCAATCTCTGGGCCTGTAACACGGGCCGCAATCCCTCGGTAGGCTGGCACGGTGTATTCAATTTTGTGAACAATGTCCTGTTCAACTGGGTCGGCCGTACGGTGGACGGCAGTGATTACCGGGGCATGTTCAATATGATCAACAACTATTACAAGCCCGGTCCTGCCACGCCGAAAGGCCAGCCCATCAGTCAGCGCATCCTCAAACCCGAATCGGGTCGCAGCAAGCTGTCATATCGTACTTACGGACGTGTTTATGCCGACGGCAACATTGTCGAGGGCAACGAACGGGTGAGCCGCAACAACTGGGATGGCGGTATCCAGGTCGAAGACGGCTGGGACTGCGGTGTCCATACCGATTCGATCCGCAGTTTGGAGCCGATGGCCATGCCTGAGTTCCCGATTATGTCGGCTGCCGAAGCATACGAATTCGTACTGGCCAACGCCGGTGCCACCTGGCCCCGCCGTGACGCGGTAGATGAACGTGTCATCAAGATGGTCCGCACGGGCAAGGTGGAAGCTTTGGAAAATGTCGATCTGTCGCAGGTGCCCCAGTTCCGTTACCGCCGGCTGCCTGCTGATTCCTACAAGATCGGTATTATCACCGATATTTCGCAGGTGGGCGGCTATCCCGAATATAAGGGCACTCCCTATGTCGATACCGACAAGGACGGCATGCCCGACACCTGGGAGAAGAAATACGGTCTGAACCCCAACGATCCGAGTGATGCCATAAAGGACTGCAACGGTGACGGTTACACCAACATCGAAAAGTACATCAACGGCATCAATCCCAAGAAGAAGGTCGATTGGACCAATCCCAAAAACAATCACGACACCCTGGCAGACAGGAAGTCTCTTTTGTAAGAAATGTATCAATAAACTATAAAACAAATATTTATGAAGAAAACAGTATTGACCGTCCTGTTGTCGGCCATTGTGATGACAGGCTTCGCTCAGCAGAGCGACGAGGAGTATCGGAAAGTGATTCGCGGCCGTGCCGAAAAGATTGTCGCTACTCTCGAAATCACCGACAAGGCCATGCAGGAATTCATGACCGAACTGATTGCTACCCAGTATATTGACTTGGGTGTCATCAATGATGCTTTTGCTGCCAAAGAAAAAGAAATCAAGTCAATGAATGTTTCCAAGGAAGAGAAGGAAGCCCTCCTGGCCGCCGCCACTGATAACCAGCGTGCCCAATTGTCTGCCAAGCATTACTACTTTGTCAGTCAGTTGGATGCAAACCTCACTTACGATCAAATCGAGAAAGTTAAGGATGGTATGACAATGGGTGTCTATCCCATTACATACAAAGCTCATCTGGATATGATTCCTACCCTCAGGGAAGAGGAAAAGGCCTATATCCGTGCTGCCCTGAAGGAAGCCCGAGAGTATGCCATGGACTGTTCAGACTCCAAGGTGAAGCATTCCTGGTTCGGCAAGTACAAAGGCCGCATCAACAATTATCTTTCCAAGCGCGGCTACGACCTGCAGAAGGAACGTGACGGCTGGAACGCCCGTATCAAGGCTGCCCAGGCTGCTCAATAAGATTGTTCGAACACCAACCTAACTTCCACAATGCCGTCTGCCCTGTTTTCCGGTGAAAACGGCAGGCGGCGTTTATCATAAAAGAAAAGAGAAATGAAACATGTATGGATGTTGCCGTTGCTGATGTCGCTATGCCTGACAGGCTTGGAGGCACAGAATCGGATGCGGATGGCGGAATCGCCCTCCGTCAGCGCCGGTAGCGGGAATTCGCTCAACTACACCCGCGACAGTCGGGGGAACCAGATCCCCGATTTTTCCTATTGTGGCTATATGGCTTCGGAGAAGGCTATTCCCGAGGCTCCTGTCAAGGCAGTGGTAGCCCCCGTCAAGGGTGATGCCACCGCTGCTATCCAGGCTGCTTTGGACTATGTAGGTTCGCTGCCTGCCGATGAGCAGGGTATCCGTGGCGCCGTTCTGTTGGAGAAGGGACGCTACGAAGTGTCCGGACGCCTTGTGATCCGTCACAGCGGCCTTGTCCTGCGGGGTAGCGGCTGCCAGGAAGACGGCACCGAGATCGTGGCTGCCTACGCCGACCGTACCAACCTCATCAGAATGGCCGGCCGGCTGGAAGACCAGGCCGGAACCATGTTACCCCTGAGTGCCGAGGCTCCGACTGGCGCCATGGAGGTCAGTGCTGCCGGACACCAGTTCAAGGCCGGCGACCACATCCGCGTGATTCGTGAGGGTACTGCCGACTGGATCCTCGAAATGGATATGAAGGATTTCGGCGGTGAAACCGACTATATCGGCTGGAAGGTCAAGGATGCCACCCGTCTGGGCGACATCAACATCCGCTGGGAACGCACCGTGGTGTCTGTTTCCGGTGACAAGATCACCCTGGATGCCCCCATCACCTGCGAAACCCGTCTGGGTGAAGGCTTCGTGCAGAGTTTCGAGGCTCCCGGCCGCATCACCCAAAGCGGTATTGAGAATCTGCGGCTGATTTCCATCTACGATGAAAGCAATCCCAAGGACGAGAACCATTGTTGGAACGCCATTGAGATAGACAATGTGGAAGATGCCTGGGTGCGTCGCGTCGAATTCCGTCATTTCGCCGGTTCGGCTGTTTTCATCACCGACAA
>JAFSRR010000009.1 GCA_017446025.1 Bacteroidales bacterium
CCGTTGCCCGTCAGGGCGTTCAGAAAGACGGGCAGGGTAGCCACCAGGGTCTTGCCCTCACCGGTGGCCATCTCGGCAATCTTGCCCTGGTGCAGCACCACGCCGCCGAACAGCTGGACATCGTAGTGGACCATGTCCCAGGTGATCTCGTTGCCGCCGGCCACCCAGTGGTTCTGATAGATGGCCTCGTCGCCCTCGATGTGCACGAAATCGTGACTGGCGGCCAGGTCGCGGTCGAACTGGTTGGCGGTGACCTCTATAAACTCGTTCTCGGCAAAGCGCCGGGCCGTGTCCTTGACGATGGCAAAGACCTGGGGCAGCACCTCGTCGAGGGCCTTTTCGAGCTTTTCAAGGATATGCTTGTCGATCTTGTCGATCTCGCTATAGACCTTCTCGCGCTGGTCGATTTCCAGTGCTTCGATACCGGCTTTCAGGCGCTCGATCTCGGCACGTTCCTCGCTGACGGAGGCCTGCACCTGCTCCCGCAGCCGGGCACTGAGGGCACGCAGCTCATCGTTGCCCAGGGCGGCGACAGCCGGATAGGCGGCCTTGATCTTCTCGACATAGGGGTTGATCTCACGCAGGTCGCGCTGCGACTTGTTGCCGAATATTTTGGTCAGAAATTCATTGAATCCCATATAATTAGTTGATTACAGGTGAATAATGGTACGGAGATGCAAAAGTAGGCATTTCCGCTGATAAAAACTATGCCGCGACAGGGCTATTTGCGCTGGAAATCCAGCACCTTGCCCTGGCAGGCCGTGGGCGGGCGGATGTAGAGCAGGCGGCAGAGCGTGGGGGCCAGGTCGAAGATGGACACCTGGTCGTTGATGGTGGCACTGGTGATGCCGGCCCCGTAGAAGACCAGGAGGGTATGCGCCTGGGCATAGCGCAGCTGGCGGTTGTATTGCGGATAGCTTTCCCACTGGAGGTTGCGACCGGTCTCCACCTGATACATCAGGTCGCCGCTCAGGTCCTTGTGGAAGCTGTTTTCCATCTGCTCGGAGCGGGTGCGGCCGCTGCCCAGGTCGGGGGCGGTGTAGACGCTTCGGATGCCTTCCATCTCGGAGAGGAAATCGGCCGCCTTGCGGCAGACTTCGCCGTAGTCGAGCCCGCGGGAGCGGATCAGCTCGCGGTTGAGCCAGATCTGGCTGCCGCTCTGTCCCAGCACCCAGTGCGACTCGCCATAGACGGCCGTCAGGTATAGGTTGAGCAGGGTGGCGCAGCGTTCGGGCCAGAAGGTCTCGGTCTTGTCGTCCTGGTCCAGGGGCCAGACATACTCGCCCGTGCCGGCCATGTAGATGAGGGTCTTGTCCAGTCCGACGTGCTTGTCAACTTCCCGGAGCAGGCGTCCCAGGTCCTCGTCCATGCGGAAATAGAGGTCTTGCAGCTGGACGGCGCCTTTCTGCGAGGCAGGGGCCTCGGCACAGCCGGCCTCCAGGTGCAGGTTGAGCAGGTCGGGATATTCGTCCTGCCCCAGGCGCTCGTTGACCAGCAGCTGGGCGGCAAACTCGCAGACATCGGCGTTGGCCATGGGGCTGTGGCGGTAGTCGGCGGGCTTTTCGCGGAAGCTGGCGCTGGCCCGGTTCAGGAAGAACACGGGCGAGGGCTCCTGCCAGGGCATGTATCGGTAGTGCGAAGCGTCGTATTTGGGAGTCCATGACCGGTCAAGCCGGCTGGCACGGCTGTTCTGCATATTGAGAAACTCCAGCCAGCGGGGCATGTCGCGATAGTAGGTGCTGGTGCACCAGGCACCGTCGCGTGTGTCGATCCAGAACACGCCGTCGGCCTTTTTGCCGGCCGACAGGAGGCAGGGTTCGGGGCTGGCGCCGATGGAAAAGACCTTCGATTCGCGGCAGGCGTTCTTCAGTTCGTCGCTCACGGTGGAGACCTTCAGGGCCTTGGGCGAGAATTTCTCACGGGTGTAGTTGCCCAGCCAGGCGGGATCCTCGAGGATGGGGACCATGCGCTCGGCCTTGCGGTCGAAACGTTCGCCCGCGACGATGCCGTGCTGCGAAGGCGGACAGCCGGTCTGCAGGCTGGCCGTGGTGCTGGCATTGTCTTTTTCGGCCAGCTGGTAGGCTACTTGGGAATAGGCCCTGCCTTGTTCGAGCAGGGTTTTGAATCCTTCCTGTCCGAAACCCTCCATGAACCAGCGCAGATACTCCTCCTGCAGCTGGTCGATGTGGATGCCGATCACCAGCCGGGGCGCCGACGGACCTTTCGCTGCGTTGTCGGCAGCGGTCAGTTGCTGGACGGGCAGTCCCAGGGCAAGCAAGGCAAGCAGGAGTTTCTGATACATGGAGAATGACAGGTTGTTTGGGTGGCAAAATTAATATTTCCCGCCGGCAAATGCAACAAAATCACGCGCGCCTGACGGGGGAAAGCCACAGTCTCATGACGAGCCGGGCTATCAGGCAGAGCAACATGGGATAGAAGGCCGGATGGTAGTATTGGGGCAGGAAGCCTCCGCCTGCCAGGGCAAAGAGGCAGAGACACAACTGTAGCCACAGCCAGCAGCGCACCGTGAGGCTGCGGCGCAGGCGGCCCAGGCAAAGCACGACGGCCAGGGCCAGTTGCAGGGGATGCAGCCACAGCAGCAGCCAGTTGCCCTGTACGAGCGGATGGACCGAGCAGAAGGCCAGAAAGGCGATGATGAGCCCGGCCAGTCCGGCCACCCCGAAGAGCAGCGCGTCGGCCCACAGGAGCGGCCGCCGCTGACGGTATTCGCTGTAGCAGAGCAGCAGCACGACGCCCAGCACCACCCAGCAGATGGCCACCGGCATGGGTTGGCGCCTGTTTTTCCCCTCTTTTCCTCCCTTGGCGTCCGGGTCGGGGGCCGAGGCCTGGAGGAGCGTCCGGGTTCGGGCCACCAGCGGCTCGGCGGTCTGTCTCGTGGGCACGCAGTCGCAGGAATCATCGGCCCAGGCATCCGGCAACACCACCGCGTAGGCAACGGCCTGTTCCATCACATCGGGAGCGAAGAGCAGCTCGCTGAAGGTAGCCGGCCGGTCGGCGGGGCTGCCCAGCAGCAGACAGATGCCCAGCCAGGTCCAGGGATGGGGCCGGGTATAGTGCTGGATGGCCGCCCGAAGGGTGGGGAAGACCAGGATCGAATCGTAGGACACCTGCCCGTCTATGTGGTTTTCGACGATGAGGCGGGCCCGGGTGGCACAGTTGTCGTAGATGAAATTGTAGCGGTAGGTGCGGTTTTCGGGCAGGCTGTTCTCCCAAAGCGCCTGCCACAGGGCCTCTTTTTCCGAAGGCTTCAGACGGAGCTCCTGTTCGGTTACGGTCCGGTTCTCGGCCTGGTATTCACGCAAGAAGGTGGCCGTACGGCTCGCCCCCAGGATGTAGTCGGTCCGCCCGGAGAGGAAACGCCACAGGAAATGCGGTGAGTCGAAATCGAAGATCCCGTAGTTGAAGCAAATGTCGCGCCGGCTGTCGCGCACGCGCACGGCACTGTGCCCGTAGTGGGCCCAGACGGCCTCGCCCGGCGAGCAGGTGAGCAGCGACACGGTGGCATCCTCATCGAGCGGCGGCACACCCTCTTCGGCGGCCCGCAGCGCAAAGAGCCCGAGCAGCCACAGGGAGGCCAGCAAAAAGTATTTTGTCCTCATATTGTCTATCATGTAAAGCCTTTGGCAAGGCAAAGCTAATGAAAACTCCGCATCGAAGCATCGCCGGTCACGATTTTTTTGAAACAAATTGGCGGGAATGCGTCCAACCAAGCAGGAAAATACCGATATTTGCGACTACATTGAACTAAAACCCTTATCATGGATATTTCTGTCGTTATCATAGCCTTAGGCTTGCTGATATTTTTCTCGCACACTTTCAACGCCTTGTTTGTCAAAACCAGGATCCCCAATGTCCTGCTGCTGATGCTCATCGGCCTGGTCATCGGCCCCGTGCTGCACCTTATCTCGCCCGCCGATCTGGGGCAGTTCGGCAGTGTGTTCACCACCATCACCCTGATTGTCATCCTCTTTGAGAGCGGTACCAACCTCAATCCCCAGACCCTGAAACAGTCTATCGGCAAGGCCACTCTGCTCACCATACTGAACTTTGTCTGTGTCATGCTCATCACCTTCCTGGTGGGGCATTTCCTTTTGGATCTGACGGTGCTGCACAGCTTGTTCCTCGGCGCGGCTGTGGGCGGCACCTCTTCGGCGGTGGTCGTGTCAATGCTCTCGCAGGTCAAGCCCGGTCCCAAGGCCGAGATGATCCTCTTCCTGGAATCGGCCCTGAGCGACATTGTCTGCCTGATCGTAGCACTGGCCGTGCTGAGCGGCATCCAGACGGGCGCCATCAGTGTGGGCGGCATGTTCAAGGCCATGGGCATCGCCATGCTGGCCTCCCTGCTGGCCGGCTTCGTGGTGGGTACCATCTGGCTGGTGGTGCTGAAAAAATGGCTGAGTCACATCAAGAATTCGATGTTCACCTCCTTCGCCCTGGCCTTCATCATCTACGGCGTCTGTGAGACCATCGATTGGAACGGCGGTCTGGCAGTCCTGGCCTTCGGCCTGACGCTGAGCAATATAGGCAGTGCCAAGTTTATGCGCCGGCTCTTCGCCATCGGCGAGGAAAGCGGGCTGAACCAGGAGGAACGCCATTTCTATTCGGAAATCGTCTTCGTGCTGCAAACCTATTTCTTTGTCTATATCGGCGTGAGCATCCAGCTGGGCAATGTCTGGCACCTGGTGATCGGCGCTGTGATCGTGGCGCTGATTTTCGCGCTTCGTCCCCTCACGGCCAAGACCATGGGACGCAAGGACATGGACGGTCGCGACCACAAGCTGATGGCTGCCCTGGGTCCCAAGGGACTGGTGGGTGCCGTGCTGGCTTCCCTGCCGCTGCAGTATGCCCAGCAGTATGCCACCACCCATGAGGTGGCCGGCGAGCCCTTGCAGGTGGCCATCGCCCAGAGCATGACCGACCACAGACCTTTCCATCGCCGTGCACCTCAGGTGATTGCCGACGAAGACCTCTTGCCTTCGGCTAGGATCATTGACACGGATACCCTGCAGCTCCGGGCTGGAGATTTCGCCCGGTCGGCTGCGGAAGCTGTTTCTACGGAAGCTATTTCGGTGGAGGCTGATGGTGTCGGGACTGTCCCGGCCGGAGCGGTCGCTGCCGATGCTTGGGGTAACGGTGGCCAGACAGGCAATGCCACGGCCAACCAGGCAGGCAATGCTGCGGCTGATGCTGTGACGCCGCCCGCCGGGGAAGAGGAGGATCCCTTCCAGCAGGCGGTGGTCCTGGCCTACAACGGCCAGACGGTGCAGAACGTGGCCTATGCCATCGTCCTTTTCAGCATCATCCTGTGTTCGGTGATGGTGGCCGTTATCGAGTCGAAATACAAGAAATCGGTCATGGCCGGCGCTGGACCGCAAGGAGAGCCTCTGCCTGCAAACGCCGCGGCTGAGGCGGCTAGTGAAGCACCTGCCGAAAAGCCCGCCGAGAAACCGACGGAACCGGCTGAAAAGCCCGCTAAACCGGCAGAGCCCACCGAAAGCCCTGCCGCAGCCCCTGCCGAAGCCGATTCCCAGGCGCGCCGCGAGGAACAGTGGAATGACAATAAAGAAGATAAGGAGAACTGATGATGGAACACGCCGTTGATTTGCCGCTCTGGTCGCTTGTGCCGTTCGTCGTCATGCTGATGATGGTGGCCGTTGCGCCGCTGATGATGGAAAAGACCTGGGAGAAGAACTCCACCAAGCTGATCGTCTCGCTGGTGCTGGGCGTGCCGGTGGCTGTTTTCCTCATCAACCAGGATATGTCCGAGGCGCTGGAGCACCAGCTCCTCTACGATTATGTGCCCTTTATCGTGCTGCTGGCCTCGCTCTTTGTCGTGACGGGCGGCATCCACCTGTCGGGCGACCTGCTGGCCAAACCATTGACCAACACCGTCTTCCTGGCCACTGGCTATGTATTCGCCTCCCTGATGGGCACCACCGGGGCGGCCATGCTGCTCATCCGACCCCTGCTGGAAACCAACTCGCAGCGCAAATACAACACGCATACCGTCCTTTTCTTCATCGCCATGGTGGCCAACTGCGGCGGTCTGCTCACCCCCCTGGGCGATCCGCCACTGTTCCTGCTCTACCTGAGAGGGGCCAGCTTCACCTGGTTACTGCACATGTTCCCGGCCTGGTTGCTGGTGGGCGCCATCCTGCTGACCATTTATTATTTCCTGGACAGCTATTGGTATAAAAAGGAGTCGGAGCACCGGCTTTTCGCCGACGAGGAGGAACGCCGTCCGCTCAAGATCTACGGACACATCAACATTGTCTATCTGCTGCTCATCGTGGCTGCGGTCGCCTTCATCAACGTGGGCTTCATCCCGGCCATGGGCGATCCCGAATCGCCCGTCTGGGTGCGATTCCTGCGCGAGATCGTGCTGCTGAGCATCATCGGCCTGTCGCTCTATTCCACCAAGCCGGAGGTGCGCAGCTCGAACCGTTTCTCGTGGAATCCCATCCTGGAAGTGGCCGCCGTGTTCCTGGGCATCTTCACCACGATGATCCCGGCCATGTTGTTTTTGAAGAGCCATGCCGCCTCGTTCGGTCTTTCCCAACCCTGGCAGTTCTTCTATTCGACGGGTATGCTCAGCTCTTTCCTGGACAATGCCCCCACGGCCCTGGCCTTCCACGGGGTGGCCACCGGATTGGTCGATAGCGGTGCCGCCCTGGCCGAAGTGGCAGGCGTTCCCGAGGTGCTGCTCGAAGCCATCTCGATGGGAGCCGTCTTCTTCGGCGCCATGACCTATATCGGTAACGGCCCAAATTTCATGGTCAAGGCCATCTCCGAGGAATATGGCTACAAGATGCCCTCGTTCTTCGGCTATATGTACAAGTTTTCCCTGTGCGTCCTGCTGCCGGTCTATATCATCGTCCAGCTGGTATTCTTCTTCTTCTTCTGACGGCCGGGCCCCAACTGATTATCAACGATTGACAAACATACTAAGACAATGGAACAGATGACTCCTCTCACAGGCTACCGCGTGCGCCAATACGACGGCCCGGTCAAAAGGTACTGCCAAACGATGGATCTCAAAGACGATCCCGCCCTGATCAAGGAATACATCAAACGTCACAGCGAGGCCTATGCCTGGCCCGAGATCCGTGCCGGCATCCGCGAGGTCGGCATCCTCGAAATGGAAATCTATATCCTGGGCACCCGCCTGTTCATGATTGTGGAAACGCCCCTCGATTTTGAGTGGGAACCGGCAATGGCCCGTCTGGCCACTTTGCCCCGCCAGGCCGAGTGGGAAGACTACATGGCCATTTTCCAGGATGCCAAGCCCGGCAGCACTTCGGCCGAGAAATGGCACCTGATGGACCGTATGTTCTATCTCTACGATTAGACCGCTGCTTTCTCAGGTTTGGGCTGGCCGGCCGCACGGCTGCGGTTGACAACGGCCACCCCGGCAAACACCAGCACAGCTGCCACGACTTTCTGCCAGCTGAGATTGTCTATGCCCGTGTAGATGCTCACAATGACTGCCACGATGGGCTGCACATAGCTGTACATGCTCACGATGGTGGGTCTGAGATGTTTCTGTCCGATGGGGATGAACAGGTAGGCAAAGAACGTGGCAAAAAGTATCACGTAGCCCACCTGCCAGTAGAGCGAAGGCTCTATGTTGGCGTAGTCCAACCGGCACAAAGACCCAAGCTCGAAGGGCAGGGACACCAGCACCGAAAACAGGAAGGCCCATTTCATGAAGGTGATCACGCTGTAGCGGGCGATGAGCGGGCGGAAAATGCCCAGGTAGAGCGCGAAGGTCAGCCCGTTGACTATCATCAGCAGCACGCCCGCCGGAGAGGTGGTGTCGGCCCCGCTGTCGACATGCACCGAATTGAATATCAACAGCATCACTCCCAGGAAACTCATCAGCACACCCCCGGCTTTCTTCAGCGTAATCGGTTCTTTGAGAAATATGGCCGCCACAAACATGGTCATGATGGGCGTGGTGGAACCCAGGATGGATACGTCAATTGAGGTGGTCACCGTGATGGCTTTCAAAAAGGAGAGCTGCGGCAGGAACAATCCCACCATGGCGGCCAGGAAAATCAGCAGCATGTCCTTGCCGCTGACCTTCTCCCTGGGACGGAACAGCGAGACGGCCCAAAAGATGAGGCAGGCGCCCACTGCCCGCAGGGTATAGACCTGCATGGGGCTGAGCACCCCAGACAGGGCGATGTCCTTGCTAAAGACGATGTTGAATCCGAATATCAGGTAAGCTCCCAGGCAGGCCAGGTGGCCCCCCAGTCTGGGCAGGTTGATGTTCACGGCCTTTTGCTTGGTTTAGAGTTGGCGGATGAATGCGTCGATGTCCTCTTCGCGGGTGCTCCAGCTGGTGACAAAGCGCACCACGCTCTGCTGCGTGCCGAAGGGCGCCCAGATCTCGAAAGACGAGAAGGTGCCCAGCCGCTTGATCTCGCTGTGGGGGATGCAGAAGAACTGCTGGTTGGTCGGGGAATCGATGAAGGGCGTATAGCCTTTGTCTATCATGGCCTGCTTGAGTTTCATGGCCATCTCCACGGCATGGCGCGATATCTTGAGATACAGGTCGTCGGTGAACAGGGTGGCAAACTGCACGCCGAGCAGCCGTCCCTTGGCCAGCATGGCACCGTGCTGCTTGACAAAGGTGAAGAAGTGGGGCAGCAACTCGGGCTTGGCCGTGACGATGGCCTCGCCGAACAGAGCGCCGACCTTGGTGCCGCCGATGTAGAACACGTCGCACAGACGGGCGATATCACGCAGCGTGACGTCGGGAGAGGCGGCCAGGCCATAGCCCAGGCGGGCACCGTCCAGATAGAGCGGAATCTTGTTCTTGCGACAGACCCGGCTCAAGGCTTCCAGTTCCTTAAGAGTGTAGAGCGTGCCGTATTCGGTAGGGAAGGAGATGTACAGGGCGCCGGGAGCCACCATGTGCTGGTGGTTTTCGTTCTGGTAGAACTCGGTCAGGAAGCGCTGCACGTCGTTGGCCAGTACCTTGCCCTGATGGCTGGGCACAATCAGGATCTTGTGGCCCGACGATTCCACGGCACCGGCCTCCAGGTTGTTGATGTGCCCCGTTTCGGCGGCCAGGATACCTTCGTACTGGTGCAAGAGACCGTCGATGACCGTGGCGTTGGTCTGGGTGCCACCCACCAGGAAGCGCACCAGCGCGTCGGGGCAGCCGCAGGCCTGACGGATCATCTCCTGGGCTTGTTTGGTATATTCATCTTCGCCGTAGCCGACGCTTTGTTCCAGATTGGTTTCCACAAGACGCTGCATCACCTGAGGATGGGCGCCTTCCATATAATCGCAGTCGAAATGTATCATGACCGGTGTGTTGATTTGAGCCCACAAAGGTAGGATTTTTGTCGCATTGATTCAAAGTGCAAATTTTATGCCTATCTTTGTGCCATTACTCAAGTCACCAATCATATGAACCTGAACGAACCCTTTGTCATCACATTGAGCCGTGAGATAGGATCCGGCGGCCATACCATAGGGCGCATTCTGGCCGAAAAGCTGAATGTGCGTTATAGCGACAGGGACATCATCAAGAACCTGGAGAAAAAGTTTGGTCTCACGGCCGATGCCATAGAGAAACTCAAGAGCCAGAAGAAAAACTGGCTGGCCGATTTCGTCCAATTTGTCACGCCTATGCCTTCGGCCTCCTATTTGGGAGCAGGTTCCGGGGCTGACGATGGCACCGATGTCGAAGTTACCACCGGCGAGATCTACCGTGCCGAGGCCGAAATCATCAGGGAGCTGGCCAACGAAGGCTCCTGCGTCATTGCAGGCCGCTCAGGCTTCCACATACTCAAAGACCACCCGAACCATCTTCGCGTTTTCATCACCGCATCCAAAGCCGGCCGTGTTCGCCGTGTCATTAGAAAACAGGGATTGGACGAGGCCGCGGCCGTGAAACTTGTCGAGCGGATAGACCGGGCCCGCGAGCTATACATCCGGCAGTACACCGGCAACAACCGCTACGATGCCCGCAACTACGACCTGGTCATCAGCTCCGACGGCCACACCGAAGCACAGATTGCCGACATCATCCTGTCTTATATCGGTTAAAGTATCCGATTCCCATATTCGGGTGTCAGATCTCGGAAGACAATCTTGGCCGGGACTGGTGCAGACCTTACCGCAGTAATACCTTTTGGTTGTTGATAATGTAGAAACCCGGCTGAAGGTTCTCATGTGAAACGCGACGGCCGGTAAGGTCGTAGATGGCTGTGGCTGGGGTGATGGCTCCTTCCTCGACTGCTTGTCCGATTGCCAAAGCTTTAAGTTTGATGTCGAGGCAGTCAATGCGACAACGCATTTTGCCCTGGGTGTAGAAGTCGATGCGGATTTGGTCTCCGCGATGCAGTGTGACGTCTTTGCCCACTTTGTGGGTTGTCATGCCATATTGTTTGACGCCCTTCCATGAATCGATCTGTTTGTCGTTGACCGAGAGGAACATGCCTGCTTGTCCCGATGTCTCGTCATAGAAATCCACACTGATTTCATAACTGCCATTTTCACCCTCCCAGACTCCGGTGACAGCTCCCGGACCGGCTTCACCCACGATGACCGAATCGTTGGAGGCTTTGAACCAGCTACCGTCTTCACGTTCCAAATAGGCATAGGCACCACGTGTCAGATGTTCCAGTTCGGTTCGGCCGACCCGTACGGGCCGGGCCGGGGCAGAGAAGCGCCAGACATCCCCGGTGATGACATCCCCGGAAGCCTTGACCACATCCACGCGCCAGAAATAAGTCTGTCCGTAGCGCAGCGAGCCCGGCTGGCAGGATATAGTATTGGTGCTGATAGGTTTTGCCTGGTCGAGACTGTCGGCATCGGTGGCCAGATAGACACGATAGGATTGGGCTTCAGCCGCGGGACGCCAGCAGAGGGGCATGGGACCGGTCTTGGCTTCGGCACTGGTGGCCACCCGCAACCGGGCATTCGACTCTCCATCGGCAGGTGACGGCTTGGAGGCCTTTTCGCCGGCAGTGGTAAAACAATAGACAGGGCTGCGGTAGCTGCTATCGGCTGTCTGGGCTAATACTTGCCAATAGTAGGTCGTCGAAGGCTGCAGGCTGAGGCTGTCCAAGGAGGTCTCCTGCAAAACACTTTTGTCAGTGCCCCACAGCACTTTGGCACCAGTCATCCCCTCGATGGGGCTGTAGGTCGGCCTGGCACTGATGGGTATGTCTATGGCTCCGTTTCCGGGCCAAAGGATGGGTTCACACTCCAGGCCTGCCACCGGACCAGTCTGGTCGGGGTAGAGCTGCGCGATGGCAGCGGCCTGCTCAGTGGCAAAACTGTAATTGTACCACTGTGACGGTTCGAAATTGATGGCCAGCTGCTTGTGCTTGAAATCTTTGGACGGGGTGGTGGTGAAGTAGCTGCCCCGGTCGGTCCAGAAAGCACAGGAGGCATCGTCCGTGGAACTGGCGTACATGTTTTCGAAAGGATGCTTCACGCTGGTCCCGAAATAATTGTGCTCGGTCAGCACTTGTGCCTGGGTATGGCCGCCCACGGCATAGCTGCCGATGTTCTGATAGTAATTGTTGAACACATGAGCCAGCCCGTAGCCGATGCGGGGACTGCGCTGGTCGATGCGCATGAATGCGTTGTGGTGGTAAGTGGCCCGGTTCTTGCCGTTGTCTTCGTAGTGCATGGTGCCCGAGTTGAGCAAGCATGCCTTGTGGTGGTCGTGCATGTAGCAGTAGCTCACCGTCAGGTAGCTCGACCCCACGGTCAGATCGACCAGGCCGTCCCAGTCTTCCTTGGTCTCGTCCTGGCTGTAAAACTCGCAGTGGTCCACCCAGATATGGTGCGAATTGCGGGCGGCCACAGCGTCGGGATCGGCGTGATGGATGATGAGGTTGCGGATGATGATGTTTTCCTTGCCGTTGATATTGAGCCCGATGCCGGCCAGCTCGGCCCCTTTCACGCCCACGATGGTTTTGTTGGAATTCACCTCGATGATGTCTTTGGTGCGGTTGAGCCCTTCGCCCTCGAACTTGCCTTCCACGATGATGATATAAGGCTGCGAGGCACCGGCGTAAGTGGCCAGGTCCTGACGGTTGGTCACACGCACCACCGTGCCCTTCATGCCGCCGGTAATGCCGTTGATACCGTCGTTGTAGTTGATAAAGCCCACAGGGCCGTATTGTGCTTGCAGGGAGGACAGGCCGAAAGCCAGGAAAAGCATGAGTATTGCCGTAAATCTTTTCATTGCTTAATTAATTAATCGTTTGGATGGTTGCCGGCTGCTAAGAAAGCAAAAACCAGCCGGTTGAACAATCATTTTTTGTTCAAATAATTGCATTATTATGTCGGATTCGACACCCTCAAATCATTTTTTCCATAAGGCTTAGAGGCGGCCGGAAATTATAGCTTGGCGTGATAGGTTTTACCGGATGGCAGGGTAAATGAAATCTCGTCAATGGCGATGGCGTCGTGGCGGATGCAATATGAAGCGTCGTTTAGTGTGGCATCTTTCATCTGGTCGAAAGCCTCTTTGAAAGCTTGAGCCTCGGCAATAGGGACAGGAAGGGAGAAGCCGTTCCAAGAGGCGGGCTTGAAGTAGATAGGGAAGCACTCTTTTTCGGAATCATATCGCCCCAGCGTAATATTTACGCTCTTCTTCATTTCCGTAATGTATATCGATTCTGTCTGGGCGCCCATGTGTTCTTCCAGATAAGCTTTTTGTAGCTGAGGGTCTTTGCTCCTGGCCTCGAAATGCTCCTGTTTCTCGAATTCGCCCTTTTCCTTCAGCAATTTCTCGGCCATATTCTTGTACCAGCAGCTGAAACCGACCTCCTCATAAGTTTTCAGCACTTGTTTCACCTGAACGGGATCCACATAGATCAGCGGTATGAGCACTTGCCCATTTTCGTGGACGACTCCATACTGACCATCCTTGCCGGCAATGACTGGCGTTTGGCCGGCTATTGTCCTCTGCGGGCTCAGGAAATCATATCCTTCGAACTGAGGCACTGGGTTCATGTTTTTGTCCAAGGCTGAATAATTGTATTCGGAGAAATCTCTCCTGTTCTCGTGATAGTCCCTGAAAGAGCCGCCCAGCGTGGCATAGTCCAGGCACCAGAGGAAAGTGCTGTCGGTTGAAGGCATAAGATGAATGATGTCTTTTCTAAACACTTTTCCGTCCAGGGAGTACAGATCGGACGCCATAAAAACAATTATGATTTCTTTTCTGGGAGTGGTTGAGTCGTCGATCCATTTGCTTTCGGCCTTGTGCCAATAACGGAAAAAGCCATAGTTTCCAAACAGTTCGAAGCGCTCGCCCACAAACGGTGCCGGCGTGGGCTCCACAACAAAAACTGGTTTCAACTGATTTTCAGCAATTTGATATAGACCGAAACGCTGGCTGAATTGAGTGTCGTCTTTCCTTTTGGTGTTGGGATTTGGCCAGTACCACCGGCCGTCGATAAGCAGTTTTCCGTCCAGTTCCTCGGGCGTGTTTTCTTTGCTGGAATCGAAGAATCTGACTCTGCCGGCATTATGGAGTCCCACATTGTCCCAGTGGTTTTGAGAGACGTTATTGGCGAAGCTCTTATACTCCTCCTTGTTTTTTGGCAGCTGGGCGATAAGCATGGTATAAGCGGGGAATTTATCCTTCTCCAACAGGTTTGCCGTCTTCTGATCTATGGGTCCCAGGATATATTCCCCGGTTTTCTTGTTCCTGATAGAGATGGCTCGTGCTCCTCGAGTACCGGGTATCATTGCACCGTCCAGGGCTATTACATAGTCTCCGTACTCCCAGAAATCCCGGTCTTCAAATAGCCGGTCTATCCAATAATCACAGTTGGTTTTATAGTCGGCCAACTGCTCTGCGCTCAACATGGGTCTGTCGGAAGCGCTGGAAGAACCGCTTTTGGACTGATTGGGCTCAAAGGCCGATGCCAACAAACCCGACAGAATGGTGCCAAGGGCGTTGATGCCTGCATCGGCGGCTGTGAAAGCGGGATTGTTCCTGACAGAGTTGCCGGAAGAACTATTGCCGGAAGTGGTGCGGCCGCCATGAGTATAGGGGCAGTCGCTCCGATGTGATTCTCCGGCTTTTACCCACCCGCAATGGTAGCAGTATTCAGCAACCTTTTGGGGGTTGGAAGGTGTGGGAATACTGGCATTTTGGGCATTGGAATCAAATGAGATCGTCGCTAAGACAACGAACAGAATGGGTACCAGACGTTTCATGACAAATGAGTATTATTGCTTGGCAAAAATAAGAATAATAACTGATTCTGTTTCAAAGATATTTTTTTTATCACTGGACACGCAATTAGAGCGGCAAAAAAAGAGGACAACCCTGACCCGAACCCCGAAAGTTAGACAAAAAACTTTCGGGGTTTTGTTATGTCAAAATTAAAGAAACATGGATATGCCGATAGACTTCGGTATATGCAGATGATGGAACAAGGGTATAGTGCGAACTACATTCATTGTCATTACGGAATCGGAGCCTCACTTCTAAAGACCCTATGGGTAAAGTATCAGGAATATGGCTATCAAGCACTCATCAAATCAAAGAACACAAGGCTTTCACCACATGAAAAGGAGAAAGCAATCAAAGACTTTGAAATAAAACATCTATCTTTGAAAGAAGTTCTGCTGAAGTACGGAATAAGCGAAACCGCTTTTGGAGAATGGCGAAAGAGATACCACATAGCAGGTATTGGCGGACTATCCTTAGGCAAAATCGGCAGACCATCAAAGAACATGGGAAGGCCAAAGAAAAAGACTTTAGATGAAATGACAGAGCTGGAACGCTTAAGGTATGAGAATGAATATCTTAAGGCAGAGAATGCGCTGTTAAAAAAAGTGAAGACCTTAGTCGAAGAAAGAGAAAACCGTCTACGCGAGATTGGGCGGAAGCCATCCAAGGACTAAGGCCTGAACATGATGTTGAACTTCTGCTCAGCATCACCGGGATGGCAAGATCCACATTCTATTATCACGCAAAGCGTCTCGGAACCTCTGACGGATATGATGACGTCAGGCTTCGAATACAGTCCATTTATGACAAGCATAAGGGTCGTTATGGGTATAGACGCATTACGGCAGAACTTTGCAATGAGGGCCTCATAATCAATCACAAAACAGTGAGGAAACTTATGTGCCAGATGGGCCTTAAAGCAAAGCGCAGGAAGCAGCACTATCACTCGTATAAGGGGGACGTAGGCAAAATAGCGCCAAATATACTGGATCGCGACTTTGCGGCCTCCAGGCCGAACCAGAAGTGGACGACGGACGTGACTCAAGTCAATATCCATGACCGCAAACTATACCTATCACCGATACTGGACATGTTCAATGGAGAAATAATCTCCTACACAATATCCTCATCTCCTGACTTAAAAATGGTCATGTCTATGCTGAACAAGGCCTTCAGAAAAGTGAAAGATACAAAAGGCATGATATTGCACTCAGATCAAGGATGGCACTATCAGCACTTAAGATACCAGCAAGCGCTTAAGGATCACGGTGTTGTCCAGAGCATGTCCAGAAAAGGCAACTGCCTTGACAACTCAATGATGGAGAACTTCTTTGGACTTATGAAGACAGAGTTGCTATATTTGCACGACTGGTCATCAGTTGAAGAGTTTGAGAAGGAGCTCATCTCCTACATCCACTACTACAACCATGACCGTATCAAACTGAGACTAAAAGGAAAGAGTCCGGTGCAATACCGAACTCTTTACCAATAGACTTTTTAATGTTAAACCGTCCAACTTTTGGGGTTCACATCACCCGCGGGGCTGTCCTCTTTGTCGATATCGGGCCGAGGGGCTGTCGGCACAAGGTGTCGGCCCGTCGGCTCAAGGCTGGATGCTTATTTGCTCAGGGCGGTGGCGACATCCACGGCGACGGCTACGGTGCAGCCGACCATCGGGTTGTTGCCGATACCCAGGAAGCCCATCATCTCAACATGGGCGGGCACCGAAGACGAACCGGCGAACTGGGCGTCGGAGTGCATGCGGCCCATCGTGTCGGTCATACCGTAGGAGGCAGGACCGGCGGCC
>JAFSRR010000098.1 GCA_017446025.1 Bacteroidales bacterium
AAGTCTATCTGCTCAAGCCGATGAACTGCCCCCACCACTGCATGATCTACAAATGGCAGCCCCGCAGCTACAAGGACCTGCCCCTTCGTCTGGCCGAATTCGGCACGGTCTATCGCTACGAGCAGAGCGGCGAGCTGCACGGCCTGACCCGCGTGCGTTCCTTCACGCAGGACGATGCCCATATTTTCTGCCGTCCCGACCAGGTGAAGGACGAGTTCATCCGTGTGATGGAAATCATCGAGATCATCTTCAAGTCGCTGAATTTCGACAAGGTAGAAGCTCAGATATCCCTGCGTGATCCCAACAACAAGACCAAATATGTCGGTAGCGACGAAGTCTGGGCCAAAGCCGAACAGGCCATCGTCGAAGCTTGCCAGGAAAAAGGCCTGCAGGCCACCGTCGAACTGGGCGAAGCCGCCTTCTACGGTCCCAAGCTCGACTTCATGGTACGCGACGCCATCGGCCGCCGTTGGCAGCTGGGCACCATCCAGGTCGACTACAACCTGCCCGAGCGCTTCCAGCTGGAATACACCGGCAGCGACAACCAGAAATACCGTCCGGTGATGATCCACCGCGCCCCCTTCGGCTCGATGGAACGCTTCATCGCCGTGCTCATCGAGCACACCGGCGGCAAGTTCCCCCTGTGGCTCACCCCCGACCAGGTGGTCATCATGCCCATCAGCGAGAAATTCAACGACTACGCCACGGAGGTTTGCGAGCAGCTCAAGGCCCGCGACATCCGCGCCTTTGTCGACGACCGCAACGAAAAAATCGGCAAGAAGATCCGCGACAACGAGCTCAAGCGCATCCCTTATTTGCTGATTGTCGGTGAGAAAGAGAAAGAAAATGGCGAAGTTTCTGTAAGAAAACAGGGCGGAATCGACCTCGGTTCGAAAAAAATTGCTACTTTTGCGGCCGACTTGCTCGAAGAGGTCGAGAAAATGGTCAACGTTATCTAAACAAACAACTGATATTCAATAACAAAACCAACGAGCCGCTAGCTTTTAATGAAGAACGACGATTTAAAGTTTCAGTATCGGATCAACAACAAGATCCGTGAAAGAGAAGTCAGATTGGTAGGCGACAACGTCGAGATGGGCATCTATCGCATCGAAGAGGCCCTGCGCATTGCCGAAGACCAGCAACTGGACTTGGTGGAGATCTCCCCCAATGCCGTTCCGCCCGTTTGCAGAGTTATTGACTATCAGAAGTTCCTGTACCAGCAGCGCAAGCGTCAGAAGGACCAGAAGGCCAAATCCACCAAGATAGTCATCAAGGAGATCCGCTTCGGCCCCCAGACCGACGACCATGACTACAACTTCAAGCTCAAGCACGCCATCGATTTCCTCAAGGAAGGTTCCAAGGTGAAAGCCTACGTCTTCTTCCGCGGCCGCTCGATCATGTTCAAGGAACAGGGCGAAGTGCTCCTGCTTCGTTTCGCCAACGATCTGGAGGAATACGGCAAGGTGGAGAGCATGCCCGTGCTCGAAGGCAAACGGATGATCCTGATGCTGGCCCCCCACTCCAAGAAAGGCGGAGAAGGCAAGCCCAAGGCCCCCAAGCCAGAGGCAGATAAGGGAGAAAAAACTGAATAACCGTGTGAACGGCATTATAAACAACAAATTATTAAACAACTAAAAGTAAAGCATCATGCCAAAGATGAAAACTAACTCCGGTTCAAAAAAGAGGTTCGCCCTTACCGGAACAGGTAAAATCAAGAGAAAACATGCGTTCAAGAGTCACATCCTGACCAAGAAGACCACCAAGCAGAAACGCAACCTGCAGCACACCGACCTGGTGGACAAGTCCAATGTCGGTTCCGTACGCAGCCTGCTGGCCCTCAAATAAGCCGCTGTTTTTTGAATTACTTTTATTATTAACCGAATGCATTAGCTCCTAAGTTCAATCTGTGAAGTTTTTGACGCTAACATTCATTACACAACACTACAATGCCAAGATCAGTAAACCACGTTGCTTCTAGAGCAAAAAGAAAGAAAATCCTTAACTTGACCAAGGGTTATTTCGGATCGAGAAAGAATGTCTGGACCGTTGCCAAGAATACTTGGGAAAAAGGTCTCACCTATGCATACCGCGACCGTAAGGCCAAAAAGAGAGATTTCCGCGCCCTGTGGATCCAGCGTATCAACGCTGCCGCCCGTCAGGAAGGTTTCTCCTACAGCCGTCTGATGGGTGCCCTGCACAAAGCCGGCATCGAAATCAACCGCAAGGTCCTGGCCGACCTGGCCATGAACGAGCCCCAGGCTTTCAAGGCCATCGTGGAGAAGGCAAAGAACGCCTAAGTGTGATTCATATACAGATAAAAAAACCGGGAATCGAAAGATTTCCGGTTTTTTTTGTACACATCCCGAATTTTTGTCTTATATTTGTTCCGGAAGTCGCGTTGAGCATTTCGGGAAACTCATCAAATTAAACGAAACACCGAGGCTAAGCTTGATTTTCCAATGGCGGGCTACATCCCTTCGGGGATTGTCCTACGGGGCACGGTAGATTACAAAGGGAAATCGGCACTCAAATCTTGTCATACGGAGTTTTCGCGCAACCATCAACGCGGCTTCTTTTTTGTTTGCTTAGCAGCCGCATAGTTTTTCTATTTCTTAGCCAACAATTGCGGACACTCCACCTTTTAAGCCAAATCATCTGAGAAATAAGACTTTGGCGTCGGACGCAAGTTGTAGTTCGACGACATAGTCTCGCCGTAGGCGCCGGCTGTGCGGATGGCCACCAAGTCGCCTCGCCGGGTCTTGCCCAGTGGCACTTCCTTGCCGAAACAATCTGAAGACTCGCAGATAGGTCCCACCACATCGTATTTCTCCACTTCCCCGTCGGAAGAGATGTTTTCAATCTTGTGATATGCCTGGTAGAGGGCCGGGCGGATGAGTTCGGTCATGCCGGCATCCAGGATGGCAAACTGTTTGACACTGCCCTGCTTGACATACAGCACCTTGGATATCAGGCTGCCGCACTGGGCCACCACCGAACGGCCGGGCTCCACGTGCAGGCTCTGGTCGGGACGCAGGCGCAGCATCCGACGGATGGTCGAGAAATACTCGGCAAAATCGGGGATGGCCGCCTCGTCGGGATGATGGTAGTCCACGCCCAGACCGCCGCCCAGGTTGATGTGCTCGACCGAGAGGTTGCGCCGGGCCAGCTGGGCCTGTATCTCGTTGACACGCGAACAAAGGCCGGCAAAGTTGTTCATTTCCAGGATCTGAGAGCCAATATGGAAATGCAGTCCCACGAGCTTGACATGCGGCAAGGCCAGCGTCAAGTCGATGACAGCGTCCACATCGCACAGATTGATGCCGAACTTGTTTTCCTTCAAGCCCGTAGTGATGTAATGATGTGTGTCGGCCTGCACGTCGGGGTTGATGCGCAGGGCTACCGGAGCGGTCACTCCTTTGGCTGCGGCCAGGGCGTCGATTACTTCCAGTTCGGGCACCGATTCGACATTGAAGCAGAAGATGCCGGCCTCCAGGGCCAGGTTGATCTCCCAGTCGCTCTTGCCCACCCCGGCAAAGACTATCTTGTCGGCCGGCACCCCGGCTTTGAGGGCTGCACGGATCTCACCGCCGCTCACGCAGTCGATGCCGAAGCCGTACATCTGTATCATTGACACAATACGTGGGTTGGCGTTGGCCTTGATGGCATAGTGCACATTGACCCGGTTTTTCTGGGCTTCGTTTTTCAAGGTGTCCAAGGTCTGGCGCAATACGTCCAGATCATAATAATAAAAAGGTGTCTCCAGGGAGGTAAAAGCCTTTAAGGGGAAGTTTCCTTTTGTTTCCATATCAGTTGAAAAGGTGGTTACTCAATGCCTGCAGGGTGCGCTGCTTGTCTTCGGCCTTGATGAGCAGCGAGATATTGTAGTTGCTGCCGCCATAGGAAATCATGCGGACAGGGATATCCTTCACAGCATCAATGACTTTTGATTCGAATCCGATGTTGTCCCATTCCAAGTCGCCCACAACGCAGACTATCACCATGTTCTTATCGACGGTGACCGTGCCGATCTTCTTCAGTTCGTCCATGATCTCGCCCAGATGGCGGTCGTTGTCGATGGTCATGGAGATACCCACCTCCGAGGTGCAGATCATGTCGATGGGCGTCTGGTAGCTCTCGAAGATCTCGAACACGCGGCGCAGGAAGCCGTAGGCCAGCAGCATGCGGCCCGATTTGATCTTGATGGCGATGATGTTGTCCTTGGCGGCCACGGCCTTGATCTTGTGACGTTCTGTCTCGTTGGAGATGAGCGTGCCGGGGGCCTGGGGCTCCATGGTGTTGAGCAGGCGCACGGGAATCTTGGCCAACTTGGCAGGCAGGATGCAGGTCGGATGCAGGATCTTGGCCCCGAAATAGGCCAGCTCGGCAGCTTCGTCAAAGCTGAGCATCGACACGGGCGAAGTCTTCTCCACCACCCGGGGGTCGTTGTTGTGCATGCCGTCGATGTCGGTCCAGATCTGGATCTCGTCGGCCTGGACAGCGGCGCCAATCAGGGATGCCGAATAGTCGCTGCCGCCACGGGTCAGGTTATCGACCTCGCCGTAGGCATTCAGGCAGATGAAGCCCTGGGTCACGTAGATGTCGGCACCGGGCTGCTCCTCGAGCAGACGGCTCAGATTTTCCTTGATATAGAGCGTGTCGGGCTCAGCGTTCTTGTTGATGCGCATGAAATCCAGGGCCGGCAGCATCACGGCGTTGACGCCCTTTTCGAGCAGGTAGTTGTGGA
Source organism: Bacteroidales bacterium (assembly GCA_017446025.1). GTDB lineage: Bacteria > Bacteroidota > Bacteroidia > Bacteroidales > UBA1402 > UBA1757. The sequence continues at coordinate 4,748 of JAFSRR010000098.1, forward strand.
ACATCATCGTCGAGAGCAGTTCGCCCTGCGAGACGATGGCCTTCTCCTCGAACAGCGTGAAGAGCTTGCGTGTCAGCGAGCGGATGTAGTCGAAATGCTGCTTGATCGATTCCAGGGCCTTGGCCTTGTACTCCTTGGTGTCGTAGAGCTCGTCTATTTCACGGAAGTATTTCAGTTCCAATGCATTGATAAGGTCATTGGCACCATCCGGATTTTTCTTGTAGAGATAGTCAGCTATCTCGAGCAGGCTGTTAGTCGTGCCGGACATAGCCGACAGGACGACGATTTTCTGCTGGCCGTCAGAAATGATCTTGACGACGTTTTTCATACGCTGGGCAGAACCGACCGACGTTCCGCCGAATTTCAATACTCGCATATTCGTTATTTGGTTTCGTTACAAGTCAAATTACCGTTCTCACATTTCATGACACGGCCCGGAAAGCTTTCCAAAAAGCTCAGGTTGTGGGTGGTCATGATCACTGTGGTGCCGCCCTGGCGGATATCGTGCAGCAGTTGCACGATGGCCTGGCTGGTCTCCACGTCCAGGTTGCCCGTCGGCTCGTCGGCCAGGATCACGGCCGGATGGTTGAGCAGGGCGCGGGCGATGACCATACGCTGCTGCTCACCGCCGGAAAGTTCGTGGGGCATCTTGTAGCCTTTGTTCTGCATGCCCACCTGGGTGAGGACTTCCTCGATGCGCTGGGCGATCTCGAGTTTGTCTTTCCAGCCGGTGGCTTTGAGCACAAACTTCAGGTTATCTTCTATTGTCCTGTCTGTCAGAAGTTTGAAATCCTGAAAAACAATACCCAGCTCACGGCGCAGGGCCAGGGCCTTGCGGGCCTTCATGCCGATGAGGTCGTAGTCGAAAATGCGCGCCTCGGCCTCAGGCAGGAGGTCTTTGCGACGCAGGGGCACTTCGGCATAGAGCGTCTTGAGCAGCGTGCTCTTGCCCGATCCCACCTTGCCGATGAGATAGACAAACTCGCCTTTCTGTACTTCAAAAGAGACATCCTTCAGGACAATGTAGTCGTCCAGGCAGATATCCACATGCTCGTAACGGATCAATGTATTGTTTTCCATAGGACAGAAAGCTTATTTATGGCGTTTTTTCAGTTCCTTGCCCAGGTCTTCGAGGCGGTAGCCCTTCGACGTGAGCAGCACGATGAGATGATAGACCAGGTCGGAAGCCTCATAGAGGAAGCGCTCGTCGTTGCCGTCGACAGCCTCGATCACCGTCTCGACGGCCTCCTCGCCCACTTTCTGGGCCATGCGCTTGACACCGTCCCGGAACAGGGAGGTGGTATAGGAGCCGTCGGGCATCTCCTCGTGGCGACGGTCGATGAAATCCTGCAGGTAGCGCAGGAACTCGAAATCGCCCAGGCGGTTCTCCTCGTTGAAGCAGGTCTCGGCCCCCGTGTGGCAGACCGGGCCGGTGGGATTGACCTTGATGAGCAGGGTGTCGTGGTCGCAGTCGTCGGTGATGGACACCACATTGAGGAAGTGACCGCTGGTCTCTCCCTTGGTCCACAGACACTTGCGTGTGCGGCTGTAGAAGGTCACCTTGCCATCACGCTCGGTTTTGGCCAGGGCTTCTTCGTTCATGAATCCCAGCATCAGGACCTTGCCGGTCTTGTTGTCCTGGATGACGGCCGGAATCAGGCCGCCCATTTTTTCAAAATCCAAATTCTTCATTATCTCACTATAATTCCTTCTTGTTTCAAATAGGCCTTCAAATCGGCGATGCGTATCTCCCCGAAATGGAACACGCTGGCGGCCAGGGCTGCGTCGGCATGGCCCAGGGCAAAAGCGTCGCGAAAATGCGCCATGGTGCCGGCCCCGCCCGAGGCGATGACCGGAATGCCCAGGGAGTCGGCCAGACGAGCCAGGGCCTCGTTGGCATAACCCGTCTTGACACCGTCGTGGTTCATGCTGGTGAACAATATCTCGCCAGCGCCCCGCTCCTGCACCTCGTGCGCCCAGTCAAACAGCTCACGCTCTGTGGGGATGCGGCCGCCGTTGACATAGCATATCCAGCGTCCGTCGGCTTCGAGGCGGGCATCGATGGCGGCCACGCAGATCTGCGAACCGAAATGATGCGCGATCTCGCCGATGAGTTCAGGCCGGCGCAAGGCGGCCGAGTTGACCGAAACCTTGTCGGCCCCGGCATTGAGCATGCGCTCGATGTCGGAGAGTTCGTTGATGCCGCCGCCCACCGTGAAGGGAATGCTCAGGCGTTCGGCCACCCGGCGCACCAGGTCGGTGAAGGTCTTGCGGCCTTCGTGCGAAGCGGTGATGTCGAGATAGACCAGCTCGTCGGCGCCCTGCCGGCTATAATAGTCCCCCAGCTCCACGGGATCTCCGGCCTCGCGGAGATTCACGAAGTTGACGCCCTTGACGGTCTGCCCGTCCTTGACATCGAGACAGGGAATGATACGCTTGGCTAGCATAGCAGTCGGCTTAATTCACTCAACTTGATACGGCCTTCGTAAATGGCCTTGCCAAAGATCACTGCCGGAAGACCGGCCTCGGAGAGGGCTTCCAGATCGGCCAGGGAACTCACTCCCCCGCTGGCGATGACATACAGCCCAGGCAGGGCCTGCATCATGTCGCGGTACAATGCCACAGAGGGTCCTTGCAGCATGCCGTCCACACTGATGTCTGTGCAGATGGTCATGGTGATGCCCTTTTTCATGTAGCCTTCCAGATATGGCAGCAGGTCCAGGTCGGTGCCGTCCTGCCAGCCGTTCACGGCAATCTTGCCATCGCGCACGTCGCTGCCCAGAATGATGCGGTCGCCGCCGTAGGTCCTGAGCCAGCGCTCGAACACCTCGGGTTCATGCACGGCAATGCTGCCGCCCGTCACCATCCGGGCGCCGCACTCGAAAGCGATGCGCAGGTCGTCGTCGCTTTTCAGGCCGCCGCCGAAGTCGACCACCAGGCCGGTGCCTGCAGCCAGACGCTCCAGGGTCTTCCAATTGACGATGTGCCGGGCTTTGGCGCCATCCAGATCGACCACATGGAGCCGGCGGATGCCTGCCGCCTCGAAGGCTTTGGCCACCTCGAGCGGATCGTCGTGATAGACCCGGGCGCGGGCATAATCGCCCTGCGACAGGCGTACGCACTTGCCCTCGATGACGTCTATGGCGGGTATCAGTTCCATCTGGTCGTTATCTTGTTTGTCCTACAAATCCAAAAAATGCCTCAACAAGCGGGCCCCGTTGTCGCTGCTCTTTTCCGGGTGGAACTGGACAGCGTAGAAATTGTCCTTGTGCAGGGCCGCACTGAAGGGCTGCACATAGTCTGTACGGGCGATGGTCGCAGCACACAGCTCGGCATAGTAGCTGTGCACATAATAGACATAGCTGTCTTCCATCTCCGCATCGAACAGGGGCGTGGAAAGACCGTGGATCGTGTTCCAGCCCATGTGCGGTATCTTGTCGTTGGCCGTGGCCGGCACGAAACGCTTTACCTCCGTATCGAAGATGCCCAGGCAGTCGACGTCGCCCTCTTCGCTGTGACGGCACATCAGCTGCAGGCCGATGCAGATGCCCAGCACCGGCTGACGAAGGCTCACGATGAGCTCGTCGAGGCGGTGTTCGCGCAGGTAGGCCATCGTCGTGGAAGCCTCTCCCACCCCGGGAAATATCACCTTGTCGGCCCGGCGGATCAGGTCGGGCGAGTCGGTCACCACAGGCTCCACACCCAGGCGGCGGAGCGCATGCCCCACAGAGAGGATGTTTCCTGCGTTGTATTTGATGACGGCTACTTCCATTTCGACAAGATTTAAGGCTGCAAAGGTAGGGATTTTTTTGCTATCAGCCAAGCCCCTGGGACAGGTCGTGCTTGGGGGTCAAGCCCTTGTCTGCGGCCAGTTTGAGCATCAGGTCGTAGGCTGGACCATACTCGTTGGGAATGTCTCCGTCGAGGATGGCATCCTTGATGGCGTCCTTGATCTCGCCGATCACGCGGCAAGGGGTCAACTCAAAGACCTGCATGATGATGTCGCCCGTGATGGGCGGCTGCATGTTGCGGATGCGGTCGCGTTCCTCCAGATCGCGCATTTTATCCCTCACTTCCTGATAGTTGACCATGAAACGGCGCACCTTCTCGGGATTCTTCGAGGTGATGTCGGCCTCGCAGAGGATCATCAGGTCTTCGATGTCGTCGCCGGCGTCGAACAACAGGCGGCGTACGGCCGAATCGGTCACCGTTTCCTCGACCAGGGCAATGGGCCGCATGTGCAGCGACACCATCTTCTGGACATATTTCATCTTCTCGTTCATCGGCAGCTTGAGCCGACGGAAGATGCGGGGTATCATCTTTTCTCCCAGAAAATTATGATTGTGGAAAGTCCAGCCCAGGCGCGGATCCCAGCGCTTGCACTGGGGCTTGGCGATGTCGTGGAAAACGGCGGCCCAGCGCAGGTAGAGGTTGTCGCTCATGGCCGCCACGTTGTCCAGGACGGTGAGCGTATGCTGGAAATTGTCCTTGTGGCCGCGTCCATCCTTGGTCTCCACCCCCTTCAGGGCCGACAGTTCGGGCAGGATCAGCGGCAGCAGGCCCGTCTCGTCCATCAGGTTGAAGCCTATCGAAGGCCGGGCGGCCATCATCATCTTGTTCATCTCTTCCACCACCCGTTCGCCCGAGACAATCGATATGCGGTCGCGGTCTTTGTAGATGGCGTTGAAGGTGGCAGGATGGATGCGAAACTCGAGCACGGTGGCAAAACGGATGGCCCGCATCATGCGAAGCGGGTCGTCACTGAAGGTGATCTCCGGGTCGGTAGGCGTGCGAAGGATGCGGTTCTCGAGGTCCTTGAGGCCGTTGAAGGGGTCGATGAGTTCACCATAGTCGGCACGGTTCAGGCTGATGGCCATGGCATTGACCGTGAAGTCGCGGCGGATCTGGTCGTCTTCGAGCGTGCCGTCCTCGACGATGGGCTTGCGGGAATTGCGCTGATACGACTCGCGACGTGCGCCGACAAACTCTATCTCCGTCTGGTGGTACTTGATCTGGGCGGTGCCAAAATTGCGGAACACCACCACCTGGCAGTTCTTGCCCAGCTTTTGGGCCACATGCTCGGCCAGTTCGATGCCCCGGCCGACACAGACCACGTCGATATCCTTGGAAGCCCTGCCCAGGAAGATATCCCTGACATAGCCCCCTACTATACAACATCTTACATTCATTTCTTCGGCCACCTCGGAGAGGACCTTGAAGATGTCGCCTTTCAGATATGCGCTCAGATTCACAGCCGTCAGCCTCTATTTTTCTTGCAAAAGTACGATTTTTCTGATGAACCGTTTTATTTTTGCAGCATGAAAAAGACGATACTCCTTTATTTAAAACAAAGTGTGCTGGCCGCTCTCCTGCTGGCCGGGCTGTTTTCCTGCCGTCCCGACAGAAGTGAAGCACTGATGGCTCAGGCCCGGCAGGCCATGGCCGAAAACCGTTTTCAGGCCGCCAAGAGCTACCTGGATACCATCCAGGCGCTCTACCCCAAGGATCTGGTCAAACTCAAGGCCGTGCGACAGCTGTTTTTCGAAGTGGAATTTGCCGAACAGCAGCACAGCCAGGCCGGCAGCGACAGCCTGCTCGCCCTGCGCCGCACCGAACTGCCTGCAAAGATCAAGGACTTCGTCTTGGAAAAAGACGGCGACACGGATGCCCCCGGCTACTATGTGCATCTGCGCCAGCGCTACAGCCAGCGCAGCGGCCAGACCTGGCTGCAATCCTCGGTCGGCCAGCGCGGACAATTGGTCCTGACCAGCTATTACTGCGGCGGCCGAAAACTTGACCACAGCCGCCTGCGCCTGTATGCTCCCGACGGCAGCTATGCCGAGACCGATGCGGTGCTGCCCGACGGTGCACTCAACTACAGCTTCAACGACGGAGGCCTTTATTATGAAATCGTCCGTTTCAACGCCCGTGCCGCCGCTGCCCTGCCCGACTTCGTGCGTCTGCACAGCGGAGAGACAATCAAAGCGAGTCTTCTGGGCGACAACCGCCGGTACGACTACACCCTGCGCAGCGAAGACCGCGACGTTTTGCTTCAGGCCGCGGAAGCATCGGTCATACTGTCAGACATCGCCCGCCTGGAAGACGAACACCGCCTGGCCGACGCCAAAATGGATTTCCTCAGGAAGAAAATGCAGACCGCTAACGACTTAGAGTAAAACGCAGGCTGAACCCGAAGTCCTGCGTGGTGACCGGGTAGGACGATACCAGCGGAATGCTGGATTCCAAATCATAGTACATTTTGAGATTGAGGTTGCGGCTGATAATATAATCGGCCGTGAGCTCGACCGTGCAGGTCTTGTTGCCCGAAGTGGCCTGCGTGTAGTACTCCTCGATCTTGCGCAGCAGGGCCGTCGAGTTCTTCCACGAGAAATCGGCACTGAGCGACAGGTCGTTGCGGGCCTTGGACTCGGCCATGAAACCCCAGGGATGGAAATCGGCGATCTTGTAGCTGCCGCCCACGACATACTGGCTGTTGCCACTCTCGACCAGCTGTCCACCCGTCACACTCAGGTTGACCGTCCGCGAGGTGCGCACCTCCGACTTGAAGGTCAGACCGTTGTTCAGCGTGCCCTTGGCGCCCAGCAGCGGGTTGAAGCTCTCGGTCAGCGAGACGGCGGCCACATCGTATTGCGACGAAGGCTGCGGATTGCCCGTGGTCACCTCCTGCACAAAGCCACGGCGGCTGTCGCTGCCGATAAACGAACTGTACGACGAATAGGAAGTGACATTGTAGGTACAGTTGTAGGCATGGTTCAAACTGATGCTGCGGAAATGTTTCTTGAGGAACGGTATCTTGGACAGACCGTCGTACGACACGCTCCAGTTGGGCAGGATCGATGCCAGCGAGGGGAAGATATCCATCGAAGCCTTGTCGGCCGGACGGCCGGTGTAGGCAGCCAGGAAGGCCGGTACCAGCACTTCGGCCGAATTCTTGTTGACGGCGCCCAGACTCTCGTCGTAAGGCTGGCCGGCCAGGGGCGAACCGGCCAGGAAGCCAGCGTCGGGATAGCTCATGCCGGCATACTGGGCCGTCAGGCGGGCGGCCATCACGTCGCGGTTGGCCACAAAGCGGTCGAACGCCTTGGAATAATACGACTTCTTGGCATTGAGCGGCGCAAATGCTGTCTTCAAGGCGATGGACGACTGTGAGAAGCTGCCCGTGCGGGTCTCGGGCCGGTCGGCAATCATGAACTGGATCTGCCGGTTGTCGTTTTCGTTGCGCAAGGCGGCCAGCTTGATATTGAAGCCCTTGAAAGGCAGCACGGTCGATTCTATCCTGAGGTTCTTGGTCGAGGCAAACACCGCCGGACTGACCACCGAGTCGGACATCACCAGCCAGTCCTTGTCGATGGCCTTGTCCAGGTAGCGGTCGCTGTTGTACAGACCGCTGGCAAAATCCCAACCGGGCGCGCGGCCGAAATCTTCTGTTGCGAAAATCAAGCCGTTCTCGGGCTTGAATCCCGGCAGCGACAGGTTGTCGGTCTGCTGGTAGCTGACCGAAACGTTGCGCACCGACATCAGGGCACGGGCAGCCACTTGCAGGCCTTTGTACCACGATTCGTCCTCGAGCTTGGGCCTGGAATTGATGATGGCCTTCACTTTCATCGAGTCGCGGGCATTGATTTGGATGGATTTGCCGTTCTGTTTGTATTTCAACTTGATATCCTTTCCCTTGGCATCCACGAAACGAACGCTGATACGGTCGGTCTTCAGATCGAATTTCAGTTCGTTGGGCTTGTCCGGCACCAGGGTGAGCTGCTGCTCCATACGGGTGGGTTTCTCCTTGGTGGCGGCCGGACGGTTGTTATTGCTGTTGGGGGCACGCAATACCGGACGACGCGATCCCGTGGCAGGAGTCGTGGCCGATGAGGTGGAACGCCCCGAGAAGCGCTGGTCGGCCGCCTTGAGGAATTTCGACTTGCCATAGAGCGTCTCCAGGTTGATGGCCGGGTTGAAGCTGAAACTGCGTTGGTTGGCAACCGTGTTGCCCATGTCCACGTCGGCAATCAGGGCGCTGCGGTCCCAATTGTAGTTGGTGCTGTACTGGAAGCCGGCCGTGATGAAGTTCAGGGCCGGGATGCTGCTGAAGGGCAGCTGCCAGTTATAAGTCAATTGCTGCTTGTACGACATGGGCGTGCCGAAAGTCTTGATACTCTGCATCACCGTATCCTTCCAGTTTTGGTATTCCGTAGGATAGAGTTCTTTGTTGACGGGCGAATTGAGCGTTTCCTCAACGCGGGCGATGTTGTCGGTCGAGAAGGTCAGCTTCATGTTCTTGGTCAGGTTCCAGTTCAGGTTCAGGCCGCTGTTCCACATGAAGTTCTTGCTGAAGGTCAGCGGCAGCGGCAGGCTCACGTCGGCCGAGGCGTTCAGGTCGCGGTTCTGCAACTCATAGTAGTAACGGCTCAAGTTGGTGTTGAAAGCCAAAGAGTTGGGCAGGAAATTCAGCGACAGATCCTTGAGCAGCATGGTCCAGGGCGACTGGAAGAACTTGGCCTCCGACTTGGCGAAAGGCTCAAAGGCAGGCAGCGGCGAACTGTAGCCATAGCTCAGGCCGGCATTGTAGTTGCGGGTGATCTCATAGGCCGTGGTGGCATCCCGCTCGAAGGTCTCGCTGAAGCTATAGTTGGCGTTGAAGTTGGCCGGATCGAAAGGCAGCGGTGTCTTGCTGCGGACATTCAGGCGGATGTTCGACACGTTCAGGCTGCGGTAGCGCTTGAGCTGCTGGCTGTAGTTGCGGATGGAATCCTTCTCGGCACGGGTCTGGGCGGCATCCAGCACATCGGACAGCAGCAGGTCCTCGTTGAGCGGATCATACTTGGGCGTGTTCAGCTGGCGCGAAATGGAATAATAGACGGGCAGGCTCAACAATCCGCTCTTGGGCAGGAGTTTGCCCAGGTCGAAGTTCATCGACAGGTTCATGGTGTTGTAGCTGTCCAGGCGGCGCTGCGACACACGCTGCTCGATGCCGCCGAAGCCGGCCGTTTCGTAGCGTCCGGCAAAGGTCACCGACCCCAGGTCGGATAGTGCCAGCGAGGCATTGGTCATGGCTGCCCAGCCGCCCTCGTCGTTGAAGCCCTTCAGACGCAGTTCGTTGGCCCAGATCTCGACAGCCTTGACCGTGGTGCCGTTGTTGCGCACGCCGATCATCATTGTCTTGACACTCGACAGGCTGGGATTGCCCCGCACGGTCACCTTGTGGTTCTCATTGTCGGGATCGTATTCCGAATAGGCACGTACATAGCTGCTGTGCGAGGCGTTGCGGTGCTCCTTGACCGATGTGAGCAAGTCGAAGGGGATGTCCAGGAAATTCTCCACGGGCCAAACCGACTGGTCGCTGTTGATGAAATGCGGCGACAGGCGCAAGGGAATCTCGTATTCGTAGTAGTTGCTCTGATAGTCGCTACCGATGCGCAGGAAGACCGACATTTCGTAGTCGGCCGGCGGATTGGCGTCGCCCAGCAAGCTCTCGCCGTGGACAAACATCTGCAGGCGTTCGTACTGGCGGAAGTCGAGCGAGACATTCTTATAGACGGCCCGGGCATCACCGGGTGAGAGGTTCTGTATCCTCAGGGCCAGCGACTGCTCGTTTTCCTCGTAGATGCCCGGCTGACCGGGATCGCTCTCCCGCTCCACCCCCGGGGGCAGCATGTAATGGATAGGCTCGCGCGAGGAATTCTCTTCCAGGCCGACGGTATAGACCTCCATGAAGGCATTGGTGGCCGGGGCCGTTTCGTAAAGCTCACGGGTATAGGCCCGCCAGTCACCGCGTACCAGTTCGAGCGTGGCAAAACGCAGCACGATGCTGTCCTGGAAGCCCGTCAGGTACATACGCATGAAGCGGATGCTGTTGAATCCGTTGATCGTGCCCACCTTCTTCTCATAATCGCGTACGGGAATCTTGAACTGATACCACGACACCTGCTCCACGTTGCCGTTGCGCAGCTTGACGGAGGCGTCGCGCCGGTCGCTGATGTAGTTGCGCCCCACCACCATGTCGGCCGGACGCAGGGAGATGCGGTACTGGTAGTAGCGCTCGCTCTCGCTCAGGGTGAAGTCTTCGTTGATGTCCTCGATGTCGGGGACGGTCGTGGCAGCCGTCTCGTAGCTTTCTTCCGTATCGACCCGGGCCTGGGAGTTGCCCTGCGTACCATTATAATATTTATAGCGCGAGATGATGGGCAGCTTGGCACGGTCGTAGTCGGTGCCTCGGAAATAGTGGTAGTTATCGCCCGAAGGGTCGTTCAGGGGCGAGAACGGATCGTCCAGCATACGGTTGAGGGCCGAGGCACCCACCTTGCCGCGGACAGCCGTGACATAGTCGCTGTGGAAGTCCCGCTCTTCCTCGTCGTTGAGTCCGTCCAGACCGACATCCTGGATGCGGCGCACGCCTTCGGTGTTGTCGAAGGCATAGACATTGACATTCTTGCTCGACACCTTGCCCCACGACGTGTAGCCGATGACCGTGGTGTCGCCGTCGGTGGGCAGGCCGTTTTCGAAAGCCTTCTTGCCGTCCTTGAGGATATCCTCGGAGATCTCGCCCAGGTTGAAGATCAGGTCGCCGCCGCCCACACCCGTCGAGTCGTAGATAAAGGGATCCATCATCCAGAACTCGATGTACTCGACATTGTTCGACTCGAAATTGGTCATGTTCGACTCTATCTTGCGCATGATGCCGCCCCAGCGGTCTTCGGGACGTTCCAGGCGGCCCTCGCTGTCCATACCCGTCACATCGTAGTTGTAGGGACCGCGCTCACGGGGATAGTAGGCCACGTTCATGATCGACATCAGACCCGTCTGGTTGTACTGCAGGTCCTTGTCGGGATAGATTTCCTTCTGGTTGACGGCGCGCACCAGGTGGTTGGACAGCTGGTCGTGGTCGTTGCGGATATGGTCGGGCGTCTGCGAACGGCTTTGTGTGAAGATGGGATCGACGATATACCAGGCCAGCAGGGCGCGGTTCTTGCCGTAGGCCAGGTCGTTCGACAAGTTGGCCTCCGGGAATTTGCCCGTCGGATCGTAGGGCGTGCTGGCCAGCGACCAGCGATAGACATCTTTCAGGCTGAAGCTCTTCTTGGCGGCTTCGAAATCATCCACATAGACCGTGCCGTGGATATCGTGGCTGCTGCCCGGGATGAGCTGGGCAAACTCGGCCCTGACCGAAAGCTTGGAAGGCTGGGTGGCATGGATCAGGGGCAGCTTGTCGAGCAGTTTGGTCAGGGTCTGCGACTCGACATTGAAGGCCGTGTGCAGTCCCCACACTGTATTGTTGAGCGGCTCGGAATTCATATCCACCTTGTTGGTCAAGGGTTTCTCAGACAGGTGCATCAGCGTGCCGCCCACCGACAACTGGTCGCTGAAGGTATAGTCGAGCGTCATGCCCGTGAAGGTCTTGCGTACCATGTTGTAGAGCCCCTGGTCCTCGCAGGTGGCCTGGATGCTCTGGCCCGAGGCCAGCACATCCATGTTGGTGATGGTGACCGTTCCCGAGAGGTAATCGACCGTGTAATCGACATTCTCGGTGAGTACCCGGCCGCCGGCGGTGACACGCACCGAGCCGCGGGCCACGTTCATGGCGCCCAGCGAGATCTCCGCCCCGTTGGATGCCCGGTAGGTACCCTCGATGCGGAACTTGTTCTTTTCGGTGAGTTCCTGGGCCACGGTCAGCGTCGAGTCGTAGAGCTCCTGGAACACGTATTTGTCGGCCAGGGCATCGTCGCCGATCTGCTTGCGCAAGTGCGAGCCGAAAGGTTCCAGCACCGGGAAGATGATGCGTCCGCCTGCCGACTGCACCGTGTAGCCTTCGATAAAGTCGAAGATGCCGTCGGGATAGGCTTCCTTGTGGCTGTTCAGGCGGTCCAGATTGAAGACTCTCAGCAAAAGGGTGTTCTTGACCTTGCCCTCGGTGATGTAGTTCATATAGGTGCCCACCGTGTCGTTGCGGTAGGTGATGTTCAAGCGAAATTCCTCCTGGGGCAGGTTGTAGGTACCCAGCGAATAGACATTGCGCATCATCAGCGGCCAGGTGGGCGACTGGGGCGAGATGTTGGTGCCCTTGATGAGCTTGACAAACAAGGTCTGCGGCGATTCTATGCCGTCGGTCGAGAACTCACCCACCTGGAATACTTGTCCGTTGCGGGTGTACTCGTAGGCCACGGCCAGGATTTCGTCGGGGTTCAGGGCGGTGTTCAGGGTGATGTAGCCCAGGGCCGCATTGAGTTTGTATTCACCCGAGGTGAGCAGACGGGCGCTCTCCAGGCGCTCATAATCGTCGCCGATGTCGATGCCGTAGACCTGCAGGGGCTCCAGCACCCGGGTCGAGGCGTTGAACTCGCGGGCACCGCTGTACTGGCTGTTCAGCTCGCTGTAAAGGCTGTTGGCCGAATTGGCCGGACAAGTGGCACTCTTGCGCGTCCAGTGGCTGTTGTAGATACGGTCGTTTTCGCCCAGGTCGGCAAAGGCCACGATGTGGCGGGCGTTGTCCATGGTAGCCCGCTTGTTGGTGACCCAGACCTCGATCTTGGTGATGACCACGCCCGACGAGATATACGGCAGCTTGGACATCCATTCGTCGTAATGGTCGTGGAAATACTGCGACAGGAAGAAATGACGGTTTTCGTCGTAAGCGTCGATGTCGATCTCGAAACTGGTGGTCTGCTTGCCGCCCTCGAGGCTGGCCGAAGTGGTCTGGGTCTTCTGCTGTGACACCACGGCGGCGATATTCAGTTTGCCAAACTGCAGTTCGGTGCGGATACCAAACAGCGAAGTGGCGCCCGAAATCAGGGAATTATGGACCGGCATCGACACATTGCCCGCTTCCAGCACCTTGATGATGTCGTCTTCCTTGCCGGCATAGCGCAGCTTGATGGCCTTGGTGTCGTAGTCGATGGAAGCCTCCGTGTCGTAATTCATGTTCACGTTGACCTTGTCGCCCACTTTGCCGTTGACGCTCATCTGGATGCTCTGGTCGAAGTCGAAATAGGTACGGTTGCGGGCCCTCTCCGACAGGGCCGGGTTGTCGACGATGTTGTTCTTCACGCCGAACTTCACCTCTATGGCGCCCTGGGTGCGCAGCTGCACGCCGCCCGGGCCGAAGATCTTCTCGGCAGCCCCCAGGTCGAACTGCAGGTTGGTCAGCGAAAATTCCTCTTCCTTGCCATAGTCGACCTTGTTTTTCTTGCGGAAGAAAGCGGCATTGGACTGTTGCTGCCAATACTTGGCATACTCCTCGCTATTGAGCGTCACGGGCGTGGTGATACGCGTCTCGCCCAGGTAGGTCGAGAGTACGTAGTCGCCGCTCTCGGGATCGTACTCGATGGTGGTCTTCAGGTTGGAAGGCATCTTAAGGTCGCCCATCACCGGCTGGGCCGCTTCCTCGGCCGTCTGGGGCAAATGGTCGGGAATCTTGTATCTGAGCGGCTTGGACGGACCGCTTTGCACTCGCTCGGAAACTGCTCTGCCCGAGATGGACACCTCGGCGGGCGCCGCCTCCTGAGAAAAAGCAGGAAAGGCCGTCCCCATGAGAAGGAACAGCCCCCAAACCTGTGTTATTTTTCTGAAGCGAAGCAAAGGCAGATGACTTAAATAGTTGGATTATAGCATTTTCAGTGATGCCTTGATGAGCTGTTCGACAGTCAGGCCCGGCTGGTCTTTCAAAATGGCATTGACCACCTTGGTCGAAGCGGCGGCGGGAAATCCCAGCATCTGCAGGGCGGCCAGGGCTTCGCTGCGCACCTCGTTGCCGGCCACAAGCAGACTGCCCTGCTCTCCCCCCGCGAGGCCTACCTTGGAGACTTTGTCCTTGAGCTCGACAATGATGCGTTGGGCCGTCTTGGTGCCGATGCCCTTGATGTTCTTGAAAATGGAGACATTCTCAGCCAAGAGTGCCGACTCCAGTTCGGCCACCGTCAGTGACGAGAGGATGACCCGGGCCGTGTTGGCGCCCACCCCCGACACGGAGATGAGCTTGCGGAAGGCCTCACGCTCCTCGGTGTCATAAAAACCGAAAAGCACGTAGGCATCCTCGCGGATCGCCTCATGGACATAGAGCCGGCAGGTCTGGGCATGCTGGATCTGGCTGAAGGTGTTGACACTGATGTTCAGGAAATAACCGATACCGTTGGTTTCGAGGACCACCGAAGTCGGGGTCAGGTCGCTGATTTCTCCTTTGATGAATTCGATCATAGCGGTGTATGTTTTGTTTGTTCTTTATGTACGCACGTGACATATTAAACGCATACATGCGCGAAATAGTATATGCCGGCCGGAAAAAAGTAGCTTATTACAGAAAATATCATCTTATCTAAGCAAATAGTTTCATAGTACAGGCCCGGAAAATTTGTAGGGTTTTCCGATTTGCAGTACTTTTGAGGCTTGATATTTGGCTTGGAAAACGGCTATGGAAAAGCATTGGAAATTAATTACCGCAATATGTCTGACAGCGTTGTTCATGACGCTGACGGCCAAAGCCGATGAGCGTGCGAATGCCCGTGAATTAAGATACAAGCCAGACCATTCGGACTTCGTTTTCCAAGGCTCCGTCCCCCAGTTGTTCACCCGGGCCCTCTATGGCAGTAACCAATCTTTCCGACTGGAAACCAGCGATATACCCATCTTCGCCCTGTACAGCCATGACGGCATGTCGGGCCATATCCGCCTGGCTTTGCAACGCGGTCGGAAGACCAAGTGGCTGCACGAGGCCGAAAACATTGAATGCCGCTACCGCCCCGGCCAGCGCATCTACCAAATCGAGGATCCGATGCTGGGCAAGGGCCGCCTTACCTTGACGGCCGTGGCCCGTTACGACTGTCAGGGGGCCATCCTGCACATCAAGGGGGAAAACCTGCCCGCCGACCTAAAGTGGATCTGCCTCTACGGCGGAGCCTACGGCCGGCGTTTCAGCCGCAACGGCGACCTGGGGGCCGACCCCGACGATGTGTTCTTCCTCAAGAAAGACTATTGCCTCTTCAACCGCTATGATATCCAGGGGAACACCTTCCATCTTTGGTTCGGTTCCCGCCAGGACATCAGCAACGAAGCCATTGAAGAGTTGCAACGCCCTGAAAACCAAATACGTCAACTGAGCGGGTATTTCCCTGAAGGAACCCGTCTGAGCCTGGGCGACGCCGATGCTGTCAACGATCTCCAGGAGATGCTCTCCGCCCCGGCAAACCCCGACTACCCTGTCCTTCGGGCCGTGGGTAAATTTCCGAAAAAGAAAGACATATATATAGGCTTCTCGGCCGGTGCCCCCTCCGGTGTCGCCGCCGACCTGGAAAATGGCTACAACGATGCCTTTGCCGGCATTGAGGCGGTGCGTTCCCATCTCAAGGTGGAGACCCCCGACCCTTATGTCAATGCCATGGCCGATGCCCTGGTAATGGCCGCCGATGGCATCTGGGAATCACCTGTCTATCTGCATGGTGCCATCGGCTGGCGCGTCCAGTTGGCCGGTTGGCGGGCTGCCTACACGGGCGATGTGCTGGGTTGGCACGACCGCGCCCGGGAGCATTTCCGGGCCTATGCCGCCTCGCAGATGACCCTCCCTGCCGACAAGCCGGTCATCATGGACACCGCCCTCAACCTGGCCCGCAGCGCCAAAGTGCTGGGCACGCCCATGTACAGCGAGGGCTACATCGCCCGCTACCCCAACCGCAACGAGACCATGAACCATTACGATATGAACCTGGTCTATATCGATGCCCTGCTGCGTCACCTGCTGTGGACCGGCGACCTGGATTTCGCCCGCGAGATCTGGCCGGTGCTCGAGCGCCATCTGGCCTGGGAGAAACGCTGCTTCGACGCCGACGGTGACGGTCTCTACGATGCCTATTGCTGCATCTGGGCCAGCGACGGCCTGCAATACAGCGGCGGCGGTGTGACCCATTCCTCGGCCTACAACTACCTGGCCAACCAACTGGCCGCCACGATCGCCTGGATGCTGAAAGACGACGGTATCGACCCCGCTCCCTACGAGGCGGAAGCCCGAAAAATCAAGGAGGCTGTGAACCGTCGACTGTGGCTCAAGGAAGATGGTCACTGGGCTGAATATCAAGACATTCTAGGCAATCAGTTAAAGCACACTCATGCAGGTGTCTGGACCATCTACCATGCCATCGATTCCTGGCTGCCCGACCCCTTCCAGGCCTGGCAGGCCCTGCGCTATGTCGATACCCAGATCCCCCATATTCCCGTCCTCATCCTAGACGATGCCGCCGGCCCCGAAAACCGTGGGCTGAAGACGATCGCCACTTCCGACTGGATGCCCTACTACTGGTCGGTCAACAACGTGGCCCAGGCCGAAGTGATGCACACGGCCCTGGCCTATTTCCAGGGAGGCCGGCCCGAGGAAGGCTTCTGTTTGATGAAAGCCGCCGTCATGGACGGCATGTTCCTGGGCGCCAGTCCGGGCAATGTGGGCCAGGTGAGCTTCTACGACGCTTCCCGTGGGGAATCGTACCGCGATTTCGGTGACCCGGTGGGTGTCTATTCCCGCACCCTGGTCGAAGGACTCTTCGGAGTGTCCCCCGTTTATTTCGGGTCGAAGGTGCTTCGTCCGGGCTTTCCCGCCTCCTGGGACCATGCCTCCATAGAGACCCCCGGCCTGAAGTATTCCTTCCGGCGGACCGAAACCCAGGATGGCTACCGCAGCCACTGGGATATCAAGGCCTCCACCCCTCAGGGGAACCCGCCCAGGGAAACCGTGAAAGGAATCCTGTTGCAACTTCCCTTGAACCGGCCCTTGCGTCAGATCTCCATCGACGGGAAACTGGTTGATATAGCCACGCTGCTCAGAATCAGCGCCTTGCGATTTCCCAACGCCATAGGGCATCCTGAAATCGAAATCATTCCTCCAACGGACGACCCATACAATTACCATATTGAAATAGAGGAAGAGCGTGAGCCCTTCCTCCGCCTGGAAACACCCGCTACGACGGAGGCCGGCAGACAGTACACCATCGGCGTGCCGCAAGGACTTGCTGTCCAGGATTATAACGATCCCCAGGGCCTGTTGCAAGACTGGCAGTCCGAGGCCGGACAACTTTCCTTCCGCTTGAAGGAAGACTGCCCCGCAGGGTTCCATACCTTCTTTATCAAACTCAAGCAGGATGCCTACACCTGGTGGCAGCCGGTCGATCTGAAAATCATTCCTCGTGAGCAGCCGCAGCACCGCAGCTTCCAAAAGACAGCCCTGGCGGCCGGCAGCCGGCAGCGCAGCATCGACCTGAGCCCCTGGTTCAACGACAAGGTGACAAACACCTTTGCCTTCGGCAAATACATGAGTCCGCGCTCGCCCTACACCACCTTGCAGATCCCCACCCAGGGCTACGGCGACTGGTGCGATCCCCGCAAACTGCCCCGCATCGACGACAGCGGCCTGCGCTCACTGGCCGGCCGGCACAACGGACACTTTCTGCTGCCTCAGGGCGTGGCCTTTGCCACTCCTGTCGACACCAGTCGCAACAACATTGTATATGTGTCGCAATGGGACAACTACCCGACCCGACTGTCTATCCCGCTCAACGGCAACGCCTCCCAGGCCTGGCTGCTCATGGCCGGCACCACCAACCACATGCAGAGCCGCATGACCAACGGCGTGGTCCGCATCTGCTATCAGGACGGCAGCTGCGACAGCTTGGCACTGGTCAATCCCGACACCTGGGTGCCCATCGAACAGGACTACTTTACCGACGGCATGGCTTTCCGCATCGACTCTCCGAGGCCCTTGCGTGTACAGCTCGCGACCGGACTGGTCAGTGACGACCTGGTCGGGGCCCTCCATCTGGAAGGTCGCATCCAACCCATGATTCCCGGCGGGGCCGCCACCGTATTCGACCTGCCGCTCGACAAAAACAAACAACTATCTGAAATCCAAATAGAAGCCATCACCATTGAAAGTGTCATCGGACTGATGTCCCTGACGCTGATTGAGTGAAAAAAATTATGGCTTAAAATTTTAAGCCATAAAAAACAATAAAACTAAAATCGCTGCGTTAGAGAGATAAAAAATCGCCAGAGCATGATTACCAAAGCACTGCTACTCTTCTTTACTGCGTTCATCGTCACCAGTATTACCATGCCCAGCATCATCAAGATCGCTGTCAAGCGACTGCTGTTCGACGAACATACCGAAGCCCGCAAAATCCACACCAAGGACATCTCCAACCTGGGCGGCATCGGCATCTTCACAGGCTTTTTCTTTTGTATCCTGCTCTTCCAGATTGTCTGCGACAACCGTGAACTCGGCTCCCTGGCAGCGGCGGCCGTACTGCTCTTCTTTGTGGCGTTGAAAGACGACCTGACGCCCTCCTCGCCCATTATCCGGCTGCTGTTGCAGTTTGTCATCGCCGGCATCATCGTCTTTGTGGGAGAGGTGCATCTGACCCGCGTGCCGTTCATCGAAAGCGAAGCCTCTCTCACCCAGATCACCGACATTGCTGTTTCGATAGTCTTCATCGTGGGCATGATCAACGCCATGAACTTCATCGACGGCATCGACGGGCTTGCCGGCAGCATCGGACTGCTCATCTCCCTGGCTTTCGGCATGATCTTCTTCCTGCACGGTGAAATGTCTTATTGCTACACAGCCTGGGCGCTGGCCGGTGCCATATTGGGCTTCCTGCTGTTCAACTTCTCACCGGCCAAGATTTTCATGGGCGACATGGGATCGATGCTCATCGGGGTCTTCGTAGCCATCTTCGCCATTAAAACAGCCAACATGGAAGTCGATGTCAACGCGGCCCATCTCATCCAGTATCCCGGCAACGTGGTCCTGGCACTGCTCATCGTGCCCATCATGGACATGGTCACTGTGATCCTTGTCCGTCTGTCGCTCAAGCAGTCGCCCTTCCACGCCGACAAAAGGCACCTGCATCACAAGATGATCGAACTGGGCATGGGCCATCCGGCCATCTGCCTGACACTGGTGGCCTTCAACCTGCTGACGGTCGGCGTCTGCCTGGCCCTGCAGAAAGTCGGCACGCCCCTTTGGGCCAATATCTCCATTGTGGTGCTGGCTGTTGCTTTTGAATTTTCGATACGCTATCTTTGCCATCAGAAAACCATCAAGAACCAAACAACCTTATGAAAAAGATTCGTGCTGCCATTGTCGGTTACGGCAATATCGGTCATTATGCCCTCCAGGCCCTGGAAGCAGCGCCTGATTTCGAAGTAGCAGGCATCGTCCGCCGCCAGGGAGCTCAGAACAAACCCATCGAACTGACCGCCTACGAGGTCGTGAAAGACATTCGTGAACTGAAAGACGTCGATGTGGCCATCCTGGCCACCCCCACCCGCTCCTGTGAGGAGTATGCCCGGCAGATCCTGCCTCTGGGCATCAACACGGTGGACTCGTTCGACATCCACACCATGATCTGCGATTACCGCCGCACTCTCGACGAAATCAACAAAAAAACCAACCCGGTGAGCGTCATCGCCGCCGGCTGGGACCCGGGTAGCGACTCCATTGTCCGCGCCTTGATGCAAAGCCTGGCCCCCAAGGGTTTGAGCTATACCAATTTCGGCCCCGGCATGTCGATGGGCCACAGCGTCTGCGTACGCTCCAAGAAAGGTGTCAAGAACGCCCTGTCGATGACCATTCCTTTGGGCGAAGGCATCCATCGCCGCATGGTCTATGTCGAGTTGGAGCCCGGCTACACACTCGAGCAAGTCACAGCCGACATCAAGGCCGACCCCTACTTTGCCAGCGACGAGACCCATGTCTTCCAGGTTGATTCGGTCGATGAGGTCCGCGACATGGGCCACGGCGTGAACCTGGTGCGCAAAGGTGTCAGCGGCAAGACCCAGAACCAGCGGCTGGAGTTCAACATGAACATCAACAACCCTGCCCTCACGGGCCAGGTGCTGGTCAACGTAGCCCGCGCCTCCATGCGCCTCAACCCCGGCTGCTACACCATGATCGAGATTCCGGTCATCGACATGCTGCCCGGCGACAAGGAAGAGAATATCAAGCATCTCGTATAACATCTGCTGCAAACGACACCCGCCGGCTTGCACCGCGATATAAACAAGCAACGCCCGAAACCAAATGGTTCCAGGCGTTTGCTTTATCAACCTTGTCACTCAGTTGCTTATCTATCCAATTCCAGACAGCCCAAGATGAAGGGGCCGGTGGCCTTGCCGTCGTTGTCGCGGATGCGCTCGTGGACATAGTAGTCGAAGCTGCCGTCGCGGTAGGGATTGCCGCCCAGGCCGCTCACAGCGCAGCATTGCGTCAGCGAAATCGTGCCGTCCCCGTTTTCGACGATGCGGTGCTCAATGAGCCCGTCCAGCACCCGGTTGGCCACCTCCTTGTAGGAAGCCGGCAGATAGCCCTTGTTGGCCGCCTTGGCATAGAAATACATCATCATCGAAGAGACCGAAGACTCCAGGTAGTTGCCTTCGCGGTCACCGGCATCCACCACCTGATACCAAAGGCCCGTAGCCTCGTCCTGCCAGCGCAGCATACCTTCGGCCAGGGTCTTGACGATGGCCAGCACCTCCGGCCGGCGCGGATGGTCTTCGGGAATGTAGTCCAGGTCGTCGACCAAGGCCATGGCATACCAACCGATACTGCGGCCCCAGAAATTGGGGGAATGGCCCGTCTCGGGGTCGGCCCAGGCCTGCTCATGCGACGAATCCCAGGCATGGTAGAACAGCCCCTTGTCGGGATTGTAGGTATGGGTGGCCACCAAAGTGAGCTGGTTGATCACCTCGTCGATGCAGGCCGGCTCGCCAAAGGTGGCGCCATAGGCTGCCAGGAAGGGCGAAGCCATGTAAAGCCCGTCGAGCCACATCTGGTTGGGATAGATCTTCTTGTGCCAGAAGCCGCCTTCCGGGGTGCGCAGCTGTGAACGCAACTGCTTATCCATCAGTGTATCAATTGCCATACGGAAACGCTGCTGTCCGCTTTCGGCATAGAGGTCGAACAATATCTTGCCCGAGTTGATGAAGTCCAGGTTGTAGTCGGCCGGACGATAGAGATGGATCTGTCCTTCAGGGCCGATGATCGTATCGCCCCACTGCCAGACATAGTCGTGGTATTTCTTGTCGCCGGTGGCCTGCCACATGGCCCAGAAGGCCTTGGCGCCCAGTCCTTGGGTATAGCCGAAAAACAGGCGCTTGCCGTGATCAAAGTTTTCCAGCTTCGGGAAACGCTGCATTTCCGAATCGGCCATCCTTTGCGACCATTTCTCTTTCTTGCCGCCGCACGACACCATGACCGTCATCGCCAGCACACTCACTCCACAAAAAATCGCTTTTCTAATCATATCATCGTTATTTTACATATTTACAACGCCAAAGATATAGAATAATTGGGCAATTCCATTGCTTTGACTTTCTGTTTTCTTGCACTATTTTTGTGACAAGAAAAGGAGAAGAGATGCATCTGAGGTTCGAGATTGATTATCAAGCCCGTTGGGGGCAGGAAATGTGCGTGCTGGGACAGTCGTACATGAGTGTCTGGAACGAGCAGTTCCCGCTACTGATGCACTGCGACGACGGTTCACACTGGTGGGCCGAAGCCGAGGTCTCGGATTTCGAAGACGAGCTCAGCTACCATTATGCCCTGCGCCGGGAAGACGGCAGTTTCCTGCACGAAGGCGGACCGCGGCGTAAAATGAAACTGCAGCCCGGCACCAGCCTCAAGATCGAGGACTATTGGCAGACAGACACTCCCGAAGACGTGTTCCTGCGCAGCGGCTTTACCCGCAACCTGTTTGACAGGCATTGGCAGGACCTGCCCCACCGTGGAGCGATTGTCCCGGCCTCGGGACTCAAACAGCATCTCTGCCTGCAACTGCTGCACCCCCGCCTCGAGCCACACCAGCACCTGGGCATCCTGGGCAGCCATCCCCTGCTGGGCCATTGGCAGGCCGCCGAGATCTATCCCATGGACGACAGCCTCTATCCCCTGTGGCAAGCCAAGATCGCCTGCGAAGACCTGGCTGCCGGTCTGGAAGCCACCGATCAAGGGATTGAAATCAAATACAAATACGTCATCTACGAGCCCGACAGCCGTCGCATTGTCGATCTGGAAAACGGCGACGACCGCCGTCTCTGGCTGCCGGCCGACTGGCTCAAAGGAGCATCGGCCCGGCCCGACAATATCCTGCGCCACGATTTTCCCTTCCGCTTCAGCCAGCCTGCGTGGCGTGGTGCCGGTACGGCCATCCCCTTGTTTTCGTTGCGCAGCCGCCGCGACATGGGCATCGGAGAGTTTCCCGACCTGAAACTGCTGGCCGACTGGGCCGTCCAAACCGGACAGCGCATCATCCAGACCCTGCCGGTCAACGACACCACCCTCCATCACAACCGCCGCGACTCCTATCCCTACAACGCCGTCTCGGTGTTCGCGCTCAACCCCATCTTCATCAACATCGAAACCATGGGGCGGCTCGATGACGACGAAATGCGGCAGTACCGCGAGGAATGCCGGCTGCTCAACCAGGGGGAGATTGCCGACTACGACCAGGTGGCCAAAATCAAGATGAGATGGTTCCAACTCATCTACGATAGAATAAGTAGTACCTACGACAGGAATTTCGATGAGTTCATCGAGCGCAACAGGCATTGGATCATCGACTATGCCGCCTTTTGCTACCTGCGCGACCGGTACGGCACGCCCGACTTCCGCCAATGGCCCGACTATAGCCGTTACGATGCCGAACAGGTGGCCCGCCTGGAAAAAAAAGCCTACCCCACAATAAAGTTCTATTGCTTTTTGCAATATCATGCCGACCGCCAGCTGCGCGAGGCCAGGCACTATGCCCGCCGCCGCGGCGTGATGCTCAAGGGCGACATTCCCATCGGCATCAGTCCCGACAGCGTCGACGCCTGGGTCCATCCCGAACTGTTCAACCTGGAGGCTTCGGCCGGTGCGCCGCCCGATGATTTCTCCATTTCTGGCCAGAACTGGGGCTTCCCCACCTATCGCTGGGACGAGATGGCCAAAGACGGATTTAGATGGTGGCAGCAGCGTTTCCAAAAGATGGCCGACTATTTCGATGCCTACCGCATCGACCATATCCTGGGCTTCTTCCGCATCTGGGAGAACAGTCGCGACGATGTCTGGGGCCTGCGGGGCCGCTTCTCGCCCGCCCTGCCCTACAGCCTGGAAGATTTGCAGCAGCTGGGCATCGACCTGGGCCTGGAGCGGCTGGTGCAGCCCTATATCTGCCCCGACGCCTTGAAAGAACTCTTCGGCAAGCGGGCCGACGAGGTGAAGGAAACCTTCCTGGAGGAGCGAAGCCTCAGCCTTGCCCGTCAGATTGCGGGCGGAGCAACCCTTCCTGCCGGCAAACTGCCACGCTACCGCTTCAAACCGGCCTTCGACACCCAGCACAAGGTCAAAGCCTGGCTTGCCAAGCAGCCACAGGCCACAGAGGAGGCCCTGCGCGACGGACTCTACCTGTTGCTGAGCGACGTGCTTTTCGTCGGCGACCTGCACGAGAAGGATTTGCTGCATCCGCGCATCTCGATGAGCCGTTCCTACAGCTTCAAGATGTTGCCCGAGGCCATGCAACGAAAGCTTTCCGCTCTCTACGAAGACTTTTTCTATCACCGGCACAACGAGTTCTGGAAAGCATCGGCCCTGCAAAAGCTGCCCGCCCTGGTGGGAGCCACCGACATGCTGGTCTGCGGCGAAGATCTGGGCATGGTGCCCGCCTGCGTGCCTGAGGTGATGCAACAGCTCAACATCCTCTCGCTCGAGATCCAGCGCATGCCCAAGCAGATGCGCGAATTCGGCGACACGACCAGCCTGCCCTGGCTGTCGGTATGCACGACCGGCACGCACGACATGAACCCTCTTCGCGCCTGGTGGGAGGAAGATCCCGAAAAAACTCAGCGCTATTACAACCAGGTGCTGGGCAAAGAGGGAGAAGCCCCCAAGACCTGCACGGCCGCCATCGTCGGCGAGATTGTGCGCCGGCATCTGGCTTCGCCGGCCATGTGGGTGATCCTGCCCTGGCAGGACTGGATTGCCACCGAAGCCCGCCTGCAACGGCCCGATCCTGCCTGCGAACGCATCAACGTGCCCACCGACAGCCACAACTACTGGTGCTATCGCATGCATCTCTGCCTGGAAGACCTGCTGCAGGAAAAGACCTTCAACGAGCGCCTGCGCGACATGATCCATCAGAGCGGCCGCTGACAATATTATCAAACAAGCGATAAACTATCTTGTAAAAGAGCCATCAACGACGCTTTTGCAAATTATTACCATTATCTTTACGGCTGAGTGCGGCGACCCGAGTGTGGTTCGCCCGACTTATATGGACATCATAACAGCAAATAATATGGAAACTCTCCACACGATGACCAAGCGATTGATGCTGACCGGCCTGCTCTGTCTGGCCGGTCTCAGTGCAATAGCACAATCCCAGCCTCCCGTTGCCAGAGGGCAGCAGCCTGCGCAGACAACCCGCCAGCAGGCTATGCCGCGCCGGGGTGGAGCCATGACAGCCGAGTATTTCAAGACGGAAGATGCCCGTCACATCGGCGACCAGATGCTGCTCTACCAGCGTGTCACCGGCGGCTGGCCCAAGAACATCAACATGTACCGTGAGCTGAGCCAGGAAGAGCGTGCCCGGGTATTGGCCGATAAAGAGCGCCGCGACGACTCGACCATCGACAACAGCGCCACCACCTCGCAGATGAACTACCTGGCCCGTCTGTATCAGGCCACCAAGGACAAACGCTATCGCGAGGCTTTCTGCCACGCTGTCGAATATTTGCTCAGCGGACAATACGACAATGGCGGCTGGCCCCAGTTCTGGCCCGACCCCCATGGCTATCAGGTACATATCACCTACAACGACAACGCCATGGTCAACACCATGAACCTGCTGCGCGACATTGCCGAGCAGAAGGAACCCTATCAGGGCAAGCTCACCGACAAGGCCCTGCGCCGCCGCGCCAAGGAAGCCTTCGACAAGGGTGTCGAGTGCATGCTGGCCACCCAGATGCGCCGCAACGGCCAGCTCACCATTTGGTGCCAGCAGCATGACCATATCACCTACGAACCGGCTTCGGCCCGTGCCTATGAACTGCCCTCCTACTGCCCGCAGGAGAGCGCCGGCATCGTGCGTCTGCTCATGCAGCTGCCCAATCCCGACGAACGTGTCAAAGCAGCCGTCCATGCCGCCATGGCCTGGTTCGACCGCTACAAGCTGACCGGTGTGCGCATCGAGCGCAGCGGCCGAGGCAACGACCGCGACACCCGACTGGTGGCCGACCCAGATGCCCGTCCGCTCTGGGGCCGCTATTACGACCTGGAATTCTGCGAGCCCTATGTCTGCGACCGCGACGGAGTGCCCCGCCGGCGGCTCGACCAGATCGGTCCCGAACGCCGCAACGGCTACTCTTGGTATGGCGACGGCCCGGCCGGCCTCTATGCCCTCTACAACGACTGGGCCGACCGTTACGATCCCGCCCACAAGCTCACGCTCGACCTCAACAGCCCCGGAGCCAACCAGACCGGTCTGATTCAGTTGGAACGCCAGCCTCAAAAAGACATGGCAGCCTTTGATGTGATTGTCCGCGAAGGCGAGAGCATCCAGGCAGCCATCGAGAAGGCTCCCCAAAGCCCCGAAAAGCCTTTCAAGATATTCATCGGCAAAGGCACCTACCATCAGAAAGTCATCATCGACCGGCCCAACATCGTGCTGGTGGGCGAAGACCGCGACAATACAATCATCACCCTGGCCGAGACGGCCCAGACCCGCCAGATCACCGAATATCACGGCAAGAGCGTAGGCAACGGGGTGATTGTGCTGCAGGAAGGCGCCGACGACTGTGTGATCAGCGGCCTGACGGTCTATAACAGCTACGGCACCACGGTTGAACCGGGCAACACCACCCACCAGATGGCCGTCTTCGGACGCGCCACCCGCACCATAGTCATCAACAGCAACATCTGGGCCGACGGCAACGACGCACTCTCGCTCTGGGCTCCCGGCAGCAACGGCATGTACTACCACGCCGACCTCTACCTGCGCTGCCCCGGTGTGGACTTCCTCTGCCCCCGAGGCTGGTGCTATGCCACACGCTGCCGCTTCTACGGCGACAGCCGGGCCATCATCTGGCACGACGGCCGCGGCGACCAGGACAAGAAACTGGTCATCACCAATTCCAGTTTCGATGCCAAGACACCCACGCCCCTGGGCCGCTATCACCACGACGCCCAGTTCTACCTGATCAACTGCAAGCTTTCGGACAAGATCCTGGATTCGAACATCAGCTATGCCTACACCGACAAGGTGCTCGACCCCTGCCCTTGGGGACAGCGCACCTATTACTACGGCTGCACCCGTGACGGCGGCCATAGCGGCTGGCTCCGCAACAATCTCGACCAGTCGCCCGGCAATCCCCCCTTCCACGCCATCACGGCCCTGTGGACCTTTGCGGGCCGCTGGGATCCCGAGCAGCACATCCGCGAGCTCTGGCCTGTTCTGGCCTACTAAATTTTCCCTGAACCTTGGGGCGGTTTCCTATTAACCTCTGGGTCTTGGGCTCGAGCCCCAAGCGGGTCACCGGCCCGACAGGGGCGGAAAATTTATTTGGCGATGCTTTTGGTTTTCATTGAAAAGCATTATCTTTGCACCGCTTTTTCAGAAAGCAGCAAGGTCAGACTCGCTAGCTCAGTAGGTAGAGCACATCCCTTTTAAGGATGGGGTCTTGGGTTCGAGCCCCAAGCGGGTCACCGAAACAAAAGGAAAGCTTTGAAAACCAAAGCTTTCCTTTTTCTTTTTTTACCATAAACATCATTGGAAACGCACGGGCAGAAAGCCCTTACTTCCTACTTCAATCATACAGCCTGATCCACTCGTAGCCATTGCCCGTGGCGTCCATATAGCGGACAAAATCTTCGAACTTGATGTTGAGCGAAGCGCGGTTGTCGTTGGGATGGAACGACAGATGGGTGTAGCCTTTCAAAGCCTCGTCCAGGAACACATAGACATGATGCTCGCTGTCGTTCAACAGGCCGAAGGGGCTCACCGACCCCGGACGCAAGCCCAGGTAGCGTTCCATGCGCTGTTCGGAGGCAAAACTCAACTTGCCCTGATGCAGCCGCTGTTCCAGGTCATGGATAGCCAGATGCTGGTCGCACTGGAAGATGACCAAGTAGTGGCGATTGCCCTTGTGGTTGCGGAAAAACAGGTTCTTGCAATGGGTGCCGGGCAGATCGGCCCAATAGGGTCGGCCCTCCTCGATGGTGGCTGCCGCCGGATGTTCCGTATAGGAATAGGCGATGCCCAGGTGGTCCAAGGTTTCGTAAACAATGCTTTGTCCTATCATATATTGTCTGAAATAGCCAAAGGGGCATGCCGACAACACCGTCGCCCCTGTTTCAAAGGGCGAAGATAATCATTATTGCACAAAAACGGATATACCAGTCCGGCACGGCCGATATCGGATTCTCGGCAATTATCATTATATTTGTCCCTTGAACATCAAACAAGCACCATTATGATCAAGAAAAGAATCTGTTGTCTCGCTGTCCTGCTCTGCACTGCCCTGGCCGGCCTGACGGCCCAGAACCTCGCTTCGATGAGCTGGAGCGACGTGTGCAACGGCAAGATGGGCAGTGAATGGTACGGCAGCGGCGAGGCCATGGAAATCGCCAACATCGTGCTCTATGTCCAGAAAGCCAACGGCGGCTGGATGAAGAACGACCAGATCCACCAGCTCACCAACGCCGAGCAGGACGCCCTTTACAACAAACGCAACGAACACTCCTGCCTGGACAACGGCGCCACCACCCAGGAGATGCGCTTCCTGGCCAAAGTCTGGCAGCAGACCCAGGTCGAGGAATACCAGGAAGCCTTCCTGCGAGCCTTGAACATGATTTTCCAGGCCGAGAAAAAATGCGGCGGCTGGTCGCAATACTGGCCCCTGTCGGGCGGCGGCAGCTACCAGGACTATATCACCTTCAACGACGACCTGATCACCAATGTACTGAAACTCCTGCGCGACATTGCCGACAACAAGGGCGATTTCAAGGACATCACCACCGAGGCCGCCCGCGAACGCTGCCGTCGGGCCTTCGACAAAACCATCGACATGATCATCCGCTGCCAGGTCGACGACAACGGCACCCCGGCCGCCTGGTGCGCCCAGCACGACACCACCACCCTGCTGCCCGCCGAAGGCCGTCCCCACGAGCTGCCCTCCATCAGCGGCTACGAATCGGCCGCCCTGCTCTCCTACCTCATGACCATCGAGCAACCCTCCAAGGAGTTGCAACACACCATCCATACCGCCATCGCCTGGCTCGACGCCCACAAGATTCCCGGCAAAGCCATCGAAGACTTCACCAACGCCCAGGGCGAGAAAGACCGCCGTGTCATTGACAAGCCAGGCAGCGCCATCTGGGGCCGCTTCATCCAGCTGGGAGGCGAGACAGGAGCCGCCACCTACCAGGCCTTCTTCAACAAACTCCAGCGACGCGGCAAAAGCCGCTCCTACACCACCGGCGGCAAGACCTACACCTATAGCGAGTACGAAATCGCCACCACCTCCTACAACCCCGACATGGCCTACCAGCCCATCTACGCCATCTACGACGACCAGTTGCAGCACCTCTACTACCGCTTCCTCTATCATTTCGAAGACAGCGATCCGGTCGTCGACAGCAAAGGCCTGGAAATCGTCACTTCGCTCAACGCCCTGCGCCGCCGCAGCTACCAGTTTCTGGGCAGTTGGTGTCTGAAGACCATCCAGACCGAATACCCCGCCTGGAAAATCCGCATGGAGCAGCTGGCCGACCTGGAAGACTACCTTCCCTACGAGCTGAACAGCGGCACCTATACCGGCAGCCAACAGAACGACCAGACCTACACCTATCAGTTCGGCGACGGCCTGAGCATCGTCAACAGCAGCAACAAAGGCTACGCCACAGGCGACGCCAGCATCAAGGCCATCAAGTACTCGGCCGGCGTAGGCTACACCGTCAAGCTGCCCGCAGGCATGAAAGTGTCGAAAGTCAAATTCACCGGCTATGACAACTACGACGACAGCGACGCCTACATCGCCCTCTGCAACGGAGTGCGCTACCAGTCTGGCCAGTATGTCTTCCCGGCCAAGGACTCAAACGGCAATGCCAAGTTTGTAAGCCATACCCTGGACTTCTCCAACAACCCCATCGAAGGCAGCTTCCTGTTCTCCATCGCCGGCAAACAATGCGGCCTGGCCATCACCCTCTTTGTCAAAGACCCGGCCAGCGGCCTGGAGCAGCCGGTCAATATCGAGCCCCGAAACGGCAAATACCTGCGCGACGGCCAGCTCATCATCGTCCGTGACGACAAAGAATACAATCTGAAAGGATCACCCATCAAATAACAACCCATGAGCGACGACAAGAAGATCATATTCTCGATGGTGGGCGTCAGCAAGCAGTTCCCGCCCCACAAACAGGTACTCAAGGACATCTACCTCTCGTTCTTCTATGGCGCCAAGATCGGCATCATCGGCCTGAACGGCTCGGGCAAATCGACCCTGATGAAGATCATCGCCGGCATCGAGAAGGAATACCAGGGCGAGGTGGTCTTCTCGCCAGGCTACTCGGTGGGCTACCTGGAGCAGGAGCCCCGCCTCGACCCCGACAAGACCGTCAAGCAGGTGGTCATGGAAGGCGTGCAAAGCATAGTCGATACGCTCAACGAATACGAGGAGATCAACCAGAAGTTCGGCCTGCCCGAATACTACGAAGACCCCGACAAGATGGAACAGCTGTTCGCCCGCCAGGCCGAACTGCAAGACCAGATCGACGCCACCGATGCCTGGAACCTCGACACCCGGCTGGAGAAGGCTATGGACGCCCTGCGCTGTCCGCCCGACGACCAGCCCGTCACCACCCTTTCGGGCGGCGAACGCCGTCGTGTGGCGCTGTGCCGTCTGTTGCTGCAACAGCCCGACGTATTGCTCCTGGACGAACCCACCAACCATCTGGACGCCGAATCCATCGACTGGCTCGAACAACACCTGCAGCAGTATCCCGGCACGGTGATTGCCGTGACGCACGACCGCTACTTTCTGGACCATGTAGCCGGCTGGATCCTGGAGCTGGACCGCGGCGAAGGCATTCCCTGGAAGGGCAACTACAGCTCGTGGCTCGAACAGAAGACCCAGCGCATGGCCCTCGAAGAAAAGCAGGCCAGCAAACGGCGCCGCA
>JAFSRR010000099.1 GCA_017446025.1 Bacteroidales bacterium
AGATGTTGTTGTTGATGTGGAAATCCGACATCTGGCCGACAAACTGATTGAAGTTCATCAAGGAACCCTGCTGGCAATGGCCGATAAAGGTGTTGTTTTCGAAGATGAAGTTAATATCGACACGACCGGCTTCTTCGGTCATCGTATCGAACTGCACGATGGAATGCACATAGCCCAGGTTGTAGAACAGGTTGTTGCGGAACACCATCTCGCTGACACGCATGTCAAGACGGAAGAGCGACATGGGATTGTCCAATGCATAACCGGTATGGAAAGTACAACCTTCGACGGCGAAATAGTTGATGTCACCGGCATCCTTCAGGCCGTTCGAGCGGGCTTCGGGCTGCACGCGGAACAGGGCACGGTTGTAGTTCTTCACCTCGCAGTTGGAGAAGACCAGCGTGTCCATGTAGTGATAGAAGGTATCCTTCGAATTGAACAGATACTTCGAGTTGGCCTTGTTGCCACCGTTGCACTCGATGACCAGGTTTTCCAGGAAAATCGACAGACGGTCGGCTTCGGTGTTTCTCGGCAGGTTCCACTGCAAACCGATCTTGGCCCGGCCGTTTTCTTCATCGTCCAAACCGATGACATGGATCGTACCGCTGTTGGGGACATACTTGCCGTTGGTCAGGGCGATGATCTGCGGTGTAGCTCTCACGAAAATCGTGTCAATCACATCGTTGGCTCTTTCTTTGAAGAACTCGGCCTCAAAGTCGGTCTTGTTGCCAACGGTCACATGGCCGGCCTGGGCGTTGAATGCCACAAAAGCCGCCATACACATGATCAAAGTAAAGACTTTTTTCATAAGCGTTTTTTGTTAAATGGTTGATAGTTAATAATATAAATGATTATAATGTCCAATTGATGAAATACTTCGTACGCAACGACTGCTCCACCTGCGACTGGGCGGCGGCATCGTATTTGGCCTTGACGCGGTCGTAGATCACCTGGTAGTCGCGGCCGTAGCGCTCGGCCATCTTGACCAGGTAGCTGTACGATTTGCCTTCGCCCGTGAACTCCTTCAGGTATTCATCGGCCAGGGCCAGGTCGTACTGCTTGATGCGGTCGCGGTCGTAGGCGAAGGAACGCTTCTGCGTCGGAGTGGCGTCGTCGGCAATGCCCGGCAGGTCGTATTCGCGGGCGCGGTTGGCCCCCACGATGCCGATGTCGCCGTAGCCGCCCGAGGTGGCAAACCAGGTGGCATAGCCCGGATCCCAGACAGGCTTGCCGTCGAGACTGTCGGTGGCAAGGGTCGAGGCGCCGCCCGGGAAGCGGTTCAGCATACCGGTGTTGAGCAGGGTGCGGGCCACATCCCAGTGTCCCAGGTGATTCTCGGCCTCAGCCAGCAAAAAGTGCAGGTCGTGGCCGCGGAACAGCGGAATGGTGGGTTCGATCTCGAAGATTTTGGCACGCAGGTAACCCCGGTTGTTGAGTCGGGTGTAATAGTATTTGGAGAAAGCCGGCTGCCCGCCCAGGGTGTTGCTCACCAGGCGCTGGGCACCACCGCGGATGTCCGATTCGTTGTACATGGCCTGGGCCGAAGCGGCGGGACGCAGGTAGTAGCCGTCGCCAGGGAATTCGGGGCAGAAATACTGCACCAGCCGGTTGCACTGCTTGTTCTGATAGTCGTAGAAGATAGCTCCCAGGATTTGCTGGGCATAGCTCACCTGTTCGGTCCAGAAGATGTTGGGATACTCAAGGATGATCTGCATCGAGCAGCTGTAGTAATCGGTGCCGAAATTGGTGATCGAAGCATTGAGGAAGGCCAGCACGTTGTCGCGGATCCACAGCCAGTCGGCTTGGGCCGAAGCCTCGTCCTCGTAGTTGGTGCGCCACGAAGCCAGCTCGGCACGCAGCGATATCCACTGGGGCGTCATGTACTGCCAATATTGATAGCTCTCGTTGCCGTTGACCGGGTCGATCCAATAGCTCCAATTCATCTCCAGATTGGCGGGGATATGCTGGCCGCAGGCATCGATGCCGCCATCGAGCAGGTTGATGCAGCGGTTGCAGATGCCGAACATGTCCAGGTGTTCGAAAGTGCGGGTGTCGGTCAGGGGACGCAACTCGGTCATGTCGGTGTCGAACCAGTAGGCCTCGCCGTAGATACGGCCCAGCATGTAATAGGCCCAGACCTTGTAGCGCAGGGCCGAGCTCACCAGGCGGGGCACATGCACCTTGGCACTGTCGCTCATGGCGCTGCCCACACGCTGGCAATACTCGTCCATCTTGGCAATGAAGTCGTTGCAGCTGACAATGACGGCGTAATAGCCCGTCGGATCGGCGTAAGGGTTGCCGTCGGTCTCGTCGTAGGCGGCCAGATTCTGCAAGTCGACCGGGGCGTTGCCCGTGGCTTCGAGGTAGTTGCAGCGCGGGTCGGTGAGGAATATCGCCTGGTCGCCCACTTCCTGCATACGGGTGACAATACCCAGGAAACCGCGGTACATTTCACTCTCCTTGGCAATGTAGTCACCTTCTTTCAAGACATTGTCGGGATCGGTCTCGAAAAACTGGCAGGACGACAACAGGCCCGTCAAGCCCAACATGAAGAAAAGATATATCGATCTATGTTTCATAGACTTGCTTTTAGAAATTAAGATTGACACCAACTTTAAACGTTACAGGAGCGCTCACTTTGGCATAGTCAAAGCCGCGCAGGGCTTCGGCATAGCTGTAGTAGAACTCAGGATCGGTCCCCAGGTAGTTGCTCAGCGACCACAGGTTCTCGGCAGAAATCCACACCTGGCCGTCCATATAGCGGAGCAGGTCTTTGCTCAGGGCATACGACAGGGCCACCCGGCGCAGTTTCAGGTAGCTGGCGTTTTCAATCCAGCGGTCGCTGAAGAGGTTGTTGCCCGAAGGATCGCCGTAGGCGGCCCGGGGCATGTCGGTCTGCTGCCCTTCGATCTGCCAGCGGTTCAACACGGCCACCGACTGGTTGTAGAAGTGGTCCATCGACTCGGTCTGACGGCGGGCGGCGTTGTAGGCGCGATTGCCCAGGCTGAAGCCCAGGTCGGCGCTCAGGCGCCAGTCGCCATAGCGCAGCGAGGTACCCAGCGAGCCGAAGAAATAGGGTGCGGCCGAGCCCAGGGACACGCGGTCTTCGTCGTTGATCATGCCGTCACCGTTCTGGTCTACGAAAATGACGTCACCACCCTGGTAATTGCCACCGTAGGGAGTCTTCAGCGGCTGGCCGGTGGCGGCGGTCGGTGCCAGGGCTTCGGCATTGCTGCGATAGACACCCCGGGTCTGGTAGCCGTAGAATTCATAGGGGGCTGAGCCTTTTTTGAGCCGCGTCTGGGCATCGTCGCCGGCATAGGTCACGATGGTCTCGTCCAGGTCGCCCAGGCTGGTGATCTGGCTGCTCTGCAGGGCGGCGTCGAAATGCAGCGTCCACTCCATCTGGCTCGTGCGCAGGGCCTCATAGCGGATGCTCGACTCGAAGCCGTTGTTGAAGATGGAGGCCGTGTTGGCATAATAGGGTTCGTTCGAGCCATAGACGGCCGATATCTTGCTGTCGAGCAGCAGGTCGTAGTGCTTGACCAGGAACTCGGCAAAACGCAGACCAAGTTTGTTGCGAAACAGCGACAGATCCACCCCTATATCGGTCTGGGTTTTCTTTTCCCATTCCAGGGAGGTGTTGGGCACGCCGTTGCGCACGATGGTGCCCAGGTTGAACAGATTGTTCGACACATAGTAGTTCTGACCGTAGTTCGACGAGAAGCGGCTGTTGCCCGACTTGGACAGTTCGAAGGTGATGTTGAAATGGTCGATGTTCTCGCCCATCTGGCCGCTGTTGGCCGCCAAGTAGGTGACACTGGCCGAGGGGAACAGTCCGAAGCGCGGGGCGTTGATGCCCGACACCGACGAGCCGTCGGCCGTCAGACCGGCCACGAAACGCCACAGGTTGTCATAGACATAGCTGGCATGGGCATAGAAACTCAGCCAGCGCCATTCGTCGTTGCTGCCCAGGATGTTCCACTGGTCGGTCACCTTGTTCAGGCTCCGGTAGTAGTCGTTGGCCGAGTTGTAGCCGCTCGAGGCATCGTATTCGTAGCTCTTGGTCATCATCCTGACACCGGCGTAGGCGTTGACCACATGGATATCGTCGAAGGTGTTGCGATAGGCGGCGTTGAGGTTGTAGAACCAGGCATTCTGCCTGATCACGCCCATCGACACGAAGTTCTCACCCGTGCCGTAGAGCTGGGGGATGATGGCCTGGTCGGTGACACCGGGGGTGAAGACATATTCTTCCGTGTAGTCGTAGTAGAGACTGAGCAGACCCGTCACCGTCCAATAGCGGTTGGGACGGTAGTTGAGTCCCAGGCGGATGTCAGCGTCGTAGATCTTGTCGGTGGCATCGACCGTGCGTACCAGCGCGAGGGGGTTGGACACATTGTCGTAGGGGAAGCTGGGGCTGCTGTTGACGTTCCAGCCGTTGTACTTGAGGTAGCGTCCGTAGATGATGCCGTTGTTGCTCAGCTTCTGCCAGGGCGACAGGCTGGGCATCATGTGCCAGGCGGCCAGGATGGGATTGGTCTCCTGGCTCATGCCCGTGTTGTTCAGGTCGCTGTTGAGGTAGGCCAGGTTGACCGACGTGAACACCTCGAAATCGGGCGACACCATGATGTTGGTGTTCAAAGAGGTGTGATAGCGGTTCGTGGCGGTCTGGTCCAGGATGCCGTCTTCGTGGGTGTAGCCGAACGAGATGTTGTACTTGGCCACTTCGTCGCCTCCTTCCACCCTGAGCACATTGTCGGTGACCAGGCCGTTGCGGTAGATCAGACCGGTCCAGTCGGTCGAGTTGTTGAACAGGTAGGAATAGTAGTAGTCGTCCGTGCCGGCCAGGAAGGGATAGTCTTTCTGAAGGGCCGACAGGGAACTGTAGCGGCTCTGTCCGATATCGGTCAGATAGCTCTCATACTGGCTCACGTTCATCATGGGCAGCTGTCGTTTGGCCTTCGACAGGCCGTAGTTGCCGGCAAAGGAGATACGGGTGTCGAGCTTGTCGCGGTCGGCCTTCTCGGTCTCGATCAGGATCACACCGTTCGAGCCCAGGCTGCCGTACATGGCGGCCTCGGCCCCGCGCAGCACGGTGATGCTGCGGATGTCGTTGGCGTTGTAGCCGAACAGGGCGTCGCGGCTGTAGCCATTGATGACATCGCTCACAGAGGTGTTGGCCAGGAAAGGCACACCGTTGATGACCAGCAAGGGCGTGTTGTCGGCATTGAGCGAATGCAGGCCGCGCAGGTTCAGGTAGGCACCTTCACCGGGCATGCCGCTCTTGCGACCCACCATCAGGGCCGAACCGGCATCCTGCCAGCTCAGTATGGCCGAAGGGCTGGCCGAATAGTCTTTCTTGGCCACCGTTTCCATGAGCGAGCTGGCCTGGCTGCGCGGCAGGGCGCCTTCGGGCAGGAGGATTTCACCGCTGTAACGGTATTCTCCCCTGGGGACGAGGATGATATCGTCTGGAATGACACTGCCGCGCAAGGGGAAGACCTGCGTATAATAATCCTGACACACCACCCTGAGGGTACCGAATTCAACCTCGACAGGCAGCGAAAACGAGCCCGTGGCATCGGTCATGGCCGCCAGGCGGGTGCCGTCGATCGAGAGGATGACACCTTCGATGGGCTGGCCGTCGGGGCTCAGCACACGACCTGTCAGGTTCTGGGCATCGACCGTCGTCACAGCGGCGGTCAAGACAGCAAGAAAAAGCAATATTCTTTTTTTCATACGCCTGTCATTTAATAGTTGTAGATCGTCGGACGCAGGCACCAGTGATACATCATCAGCTGGTTGACATCGCTCTTGGTCCGGTCCTGACGACCGTTGCCATACAGGGCTGCATTATCGTTGGAGGCAATCTTGATCTTGAAGTTGCCGCTCTTCTTCAGATTGACGATGGCCACCTGGTAGCCGTCGGTGTCGTAGGCCGAAGCCTTCTGGTATTGCACGGGATCCTGGTCGAACCACCAGCGCCAGTCGTAGTATTCGGGATAGCCGATCGATTCCGAGCCGTAGAAATCCAGGCCCTCCATGGCACCGCCGCGGTCGAAGTGGAAATTGGAGCCGGTGGCGATGAGCGACATGTCCTCGACCAGGCAGTTGTCGGGACCGAAGGTCTCGTCGGCGCCACAGAACCAGATGCAGATGGAATAGGTGAGCGAATGCTTGAAGCCCATGCGCAGGTAGTATTCGCCGGCAGGCAGGCTCACCTCCTTCAGACCGAACGCCTTGGGCTCCTGTTCGTTGTAGAGCAGGCCGTCGTAATCGACCGAGACCTGCAGCGAATCGGCCCGGGCGGCGGCATCGGGTTCGGCCGTCAGCACATGATAGTACATGGTGGGCAGGGTCGATGACAGCTCGAAGGGGCTCTGGGCATCGTTCACCACCAGGGGCTTGGCCCAGTGGTTCCAGCGGAAGTAACCGCCCTCGGTGGGTGTCATGGTCGTGGCGTTCCAGCCCTGCTGGGCAGCCGACAAAGCAGCCCAGACCTGATAGAAGCGGGCCTTGACGCGCCAGATGACGATATGGTTGGGAATCTTGTAGTCGGTCAGGCGATAGACCACCCCGTTGGACAGGTTGACCGGGTTGCCCACATCGGCTTTCTGCACGGAGGGCTTCCATTGGGCGGCATCACAGGCCTTGAATGTCTCCTTGTCGGTAGCGGCGTCGATCTCACGGACATAACCGCCCACGCAGGCAAACTGGCCTTCCACGTCGGAGGCCACTTCGCGGGGCGACAACTTGCGATCGACAAAGCAGCTCGACACGATCCACCGGCGGAATTTCAAACTGTCCTGGGCCGTGGCCGAACGGTTGAGCCAGAGGGGGATGCTGTCGAGGGCCGTTTCGTAGGCGTGTTGCAAAAGGGTGTTGTCGGGCAGGAACACGGTCGATTGGAACGACTCGCTCTGCATGTTCCAATAGTCCAGGCCGTTTTCGGTGTAGCGGTCCATCAGGGTGTTGCGCACGGCGATGACCGAATCTTTATAGACGATGTTGCCCATGGCGTCGATGCCTACCGGGGTGGAGGCATCGGCATCGAACCAGTTTTCCTCAAACTCATGCAGGAAACTCTTGAACAGGGAGTAGTCGTCGCCCAGGCCCTGGATGTAATCATAGACCGAGGGCTGCACCGAGATGATGGCCGACACATAGTAGATGTAGCCGTTCGTAGCCTTGACCACCTTGCGGATCTCCCGGTCGTTGAGGTAGTAGCGGCCGGCCTCGTCGACAGTGACCCAGAGGTTCTTGCCGCTCTGCATGAAGATGCCCTGGCCGGGTTTCAGCGAAGAAGCCGGCACGGGAATGGACGAAAGGTTGTTGGCGGCAAAGAGCGGATGGGCCATCTGGGTGGCGTCGTACGACGTGATATGCTGGTCTTCACAGACAACCACCGTACAGGGGTGTCCCTGTGTCATCTGCTCTGTGAGACCGGCGTCGGCAAAAAGCTTGCGCATCGTGCCGAGGCCCGGGGCCTCGCTCAGGTAGCCGGCCACGTCACCGGCATAGAGCGTCATGTCGGCCGATGTCGAGATTTCCGCCTCGCCGAAGTGGTCTTGCCACGTGTTGCAGCCCGCAAAGAAAAGGGCGGCCGTGGCGATGATCAAATACTGTATATGTTTCATATGCATCATGTTATTCTATCGGAGTAAACAACACATAGTCCCACATCTGGTGATAGGAGCCGCTGGTCTTGGCATTGATGTCGAGCATGGTGGCCTTCATCGTGTGCGTGCCCGACTCGGTAAACTCGATGCTGCTGAACAGCTCCACATCGCCGCTACCGTAGGTGAATCCGGTGGTGGGCAGGCCCTTGAAGACAAAGGCGTTCTTGGTCCAGCCTTCGACATTGAGCTCGGGGTCTATCTGGAACTTGGTCAGCGAGCCGGCACTGTGGAAGGAGCGCATCGTAGCTTCCGAGGCATAGTGCAGCGTCACCTTGTATTTGCCCCGGATGATGGTCGGGGTGGTGAACTGTATCCAGCCGGCATAGCCCAGGTTGAGCACCAGATAGTTGTTGAGCCAGGCCCCGTAGGGGTTCTCATCCTTCTTGGACGCCGAGGTGTATTTGCATTTCTTGAAGCCCACGGCCCGGTAGTTGGAATAGCTGGCCTTGGCCTGGTTGGCCTGGTAGGTGAACGAAGTGATCTCGCCATACTGGCCGTCGCGGAAATTGTCGGACAGGTCGATCTGGTATTCCTTGTTGGTCATGGCGTTGGAATAGAGCTGGCCCAGGTTCTTGTCGGCCCCGTAGGCATTGACAAAGGCGATGATGTCGGGCGAGTTGCACAAATCCCAGCGCACGGCGATGGCTTCGGGGGCCCAGACGGGCAGATAGTAGTCGATCTTGTGGATGTAGCCGTTGCGGGCCTCGATGTCGGAGCGGACGATGTTGGCCTGCTCATTGACACGAGGCAGGTGGGTGAGCGTGTCGTTGGCGCAGGTGATGACTTCGCCCCTCAGGCTGGTGTCGTAGATGAGCGTCTCGTCGGGACTGTCAAACTTGCAGAACTCGCTCTTGGTGTAGCTGCGGTCCATGAAATGATAGGCCACATAGTTCCACAGGGCCTTGTCGCCGGCCTGGGGGTTGTCGCTCAGGCAGCGCTGCCGAAGGTCGGCCAGGCTGTAGATGCCGGCTTTGTTCATGGCAGCATCGTTGGGAGCGAAGCATGTGTATTGGTAGCTGACGATGGTGTATCCGCCGCCGAGCAGCCAGAGGGTGTCCCTGACGCGGCTCACGATGGAATCGTAGCCGCAGTCGCGACAAGCGGCGGCAAAGATGGTGTACTCACCCTGCTCCTCAAGTTTGTCCACCATGGTCTCGGCCAGGGGATGGATCACATCGTCCATGTAATATACAATGGCGTTCTTGGCCTCCGCAAAGTTGATGCCGCCGCTGTCGCGGGGCTGCACGGCGGCCTGGTTGTTGACAAAGAGGGTCTCGGGATCGACCTTCTCGCCCGTCCGGTAGGCGTCGTCCACATCGGTGATGATGCGCCCGAAGGCCGGACGCAGGTAGCTCATGAACAGGTTCTGCACCTGCAGCGGCTGTTCGGCCACGGCCTGGTTGATAAAGGTCTCACTGCCCACCTTGACACCGTTGAGGATGTGGTTCTGCACCACATAGCGGGCATATTCACGGTCCAGTTCCCTGACGGTCTTGACGCCTTTCCAGGCCAGGAACGCTTCCATGGCCCGGTTGGTCGGGGCGAAGACCGTGGCCGAAGTGTTGGAATCCTTCAGGCCATTGTAATAGTCGGCATATTTCAACAGCTCGATCCACAGCGAGAAATCGGACGAGCGCTTTTCCAGCAGCACGGTGCAGGTCATCTCGTTCTCGACAGTGGTGGGCGTGATGAAAGTCTGTCCCTCGAAAGGATCGCTGCAGGCGGCCAGCAACAGGGCCGGCAGCAACCAAAGGCAGTATGTTGATTTACGTTTCATAGTCCATTATTTGTAATAGGGGTTCTGAACCAGGTTCGGATTGCGTTCGATTTCGTTGTCCATGATGGGCAGGAACATGGCGTTGTCGGAATTGAGCACCGAGCGCAGCCAC
This sequence comes from Bacteroidales bacterium, assembly GCA_017446025.1. Lineage (GTDB taxonomy): Bacteria > Bacteroidota > Bacteroidia > Bacteroidales > UBA1402 > UBA1757. Next base: position 9,572 of record JAFSRR010000099.1, read on the forward strand.
GACTCGCTGGCCGAGGCGTTGTACTTGACCACCTGCTCGGTGAGCAGGCTCTCTTTGTACTGGTTGTCGTTGCGGCGGCCCATACGCAGGAAATCATACCAGATCTTGCCTTCGCCCAGCAACTCCAGCTTGCGTTCGTCCAGCACCAGCTCGAGCAACTGGCCCTGGCCCATGGTCTGGGCCGTCAGCGTGTAGTCGTCCAGCTCGGCGGGCAGGTAGCCGGCCCGCTCACGCAGGCGGCACAGCAGGGCGATGGCCTCGTCGCGGTGGGCGACCGAAGGCTCCGCCCCATCGACCAGCAGCAGGGCCTCCGCTTTGATGAGCAGGATTTCGGCCATGCGGTAGATGATGAAGTTGGGATCGTAGTAGGTGGTGGTACGTTTCTTGTCTTCGGTGGTCGAACCCACATATTTCCACACATAACCCTTGGTCATGCCCATCGACATGCCGTTGGTGCCGCCCGGATAGAAGGAGGCGTGCCAGGTGCGCGACGACTCGCGGTTGACCAGCGTGCCGTCGTCACCGACGATGGCGACATATTCCTTGACAACATCGTTGCAGGCGGCCGTCGAGACGGCATAGGTGGCGTTCTCGTCGGCATCGTCGAACAGACGGGGCAGGTCGTTGGTCTGCCCTTCCTCGTAGTTCCACTGGATCTCGAAGATCGATTCGACCGAGTTGCCGGGATTGAAGATGGACATATAGACCGAACGGCTCGGGCTCGACAACAGGGCCGGTGCCTTCACGTTGTCGGCATTGAGCAGCGCATCGCAATAGTCGATGGCCTCCTGGTAGTCGCCGTGCCACAGGCACACATCGGCCATCAGGGCATAGAGGGCCCACTTGGTGGCGCGGCCCTTGGTCTCCCAGGTGGTCGGAAAAGACTCCTTGGCGGCTCCCAGGCGCAAAGCCGTCTGGATATCCCGCTTGATCTGCATGATCACCGTGTCTTCGCCCGTCTTGGGCAGGTTGATCTGGATATTGTCGTCCTGGTAGGCTTCCAGGGCCAGGGGCACGTCGCGGAAATTGCGCACCAGGTAGAAATACGACAGCGCCCTCAGGAAATAGGCTTCCGTGTAGTGGCTGTTGCGGGCCGATTCGCTGTAGGTCTCGTCGCGCTGGCAGGCCTCGTCGGCCCGGGCCAGCACCGTGTTGGCCACATTGATGATCTGGTAGAAGGTGCTCCAGTTGCACAACGAGGTGCTCGAAGCCTGCATCTGCCAGTTCTGCAAGCGGTTGTTCGACTTGGCGTTATAGACCAGCCCGGCGCGGCATTCGCCCCAGGGGATCAGGTAGGGCACCACCGTGGTACGCAGGTAGTGATAGCCGCCGATAAGCACATTCTCCACATCGGCCTCGGTCTGCCAGTAGTCGTCGGCCACCTGCGAGTTCTCGGGCAACACGTCCAGAAAGCCCGAACAGCCGGTCGAGGCGGTGAGCAGGGCAAAAACCATCAGGAAATATATCAGTTTCTTCATATCCTTAGAAATTAAGCGTGATACCCATAGAGAAACGACGGCTGCGCGGCGTGGAGGAGTTGTCCTGGGCCAGCGCGGTCACCGACGAAGGCAGGGTCACCTCGGGATCCTGGCCCTTGTAGTTGGTCAGCGTGAAGAGGTCGTAGGCCGTGACAAAAGCCGAGGCGCTGCTGGCGCCGATCTGCTGCACATAGTTTTTCGGAATGCGCCAGGTGAGCGAGACGGTCTGCAGACGGATGTAGGAGCAGTCTTCGACGAAGCGGTCGCTGCCCAGGTAGTTCAGGCCGTAGCGGTAGAGGGCGCGCGGGATGTCCGTGTCGTCACCCTGGGCCCGCCAGCGCCGCAGCACCGCCTTGCTCTGGTTGTCGGTATTGAACATGGCCTCGTTGTTCATGCGGGCCGTGTTGATGATCTTCTGTCCGATACGGTAGTGGAAACGGCTGGTGAGCGTCCAGTCGCGGTATTTCACGTTCACACCGGCACCGCCCGTGACCAGCGGGTTGCAGTTGCCGATATAGACGATGTCGTTCTCGTCGATCGTGCCGTCGTAGTTGATGTCCTGATACTTGGCATCACCGGGATAGCAGGTGTAGGTGCCGTTCTTCATGACGATGGCCCGGCCTGTCAGGTCGCGCATGATGTTGCCTTCCTCATCGCGGGCATAGGTATCTTCGAGGCTCTGATAGACGCCCGCGTAGCGGAAGCCGAAGAAGGAGCCCACGGGCGTGCCTGCCAACAGCTTGGAGGCATAGCGGCCGTTGGCGAAGGTGTAGTTTTCGACGGCCAGGTTTTCGGGCAGCTGGAGGATCTTGTTCACATTGCGGTTGATGTTGAAGTCCATCCACGTGCGCCATTCCTTGTCTTCGTAGATGCGCCAGTCGATGCGGTATTCCCATCCCTGGTTCTGCAGCGAGCCCGAATTGGTCCAGGCCAGCGAGGAGAAGGCCGAGGTACTGGCCACCTTGACGCTGCGCTGCAAAAGGTCGCGCGTCACCTTGTTGTAGTAGTCGAAGGTCATCTTGACGCGGTCTTCCAGCAGTCCCAGGTCGAGACCGATGTCCCATTCCTCGGAAGTCTCCCACTTGAGGTGGTTGAGCTGCATCTTTTCGGGAACCACCGGAATGATGGTGCCGTATTTCTCGGTCAGGGCCGTGTAGGTGCCCACATAGGGCGAGGTGCCCGAGGGCGATTTGCCGGCCTGGCCCCAGCTGGCACGCAGCTTGGCCTGGGAGAGGTAGTCGGAAGTGTAGAGCTGCACCGGCTCGAAATCCTGCAGATTGAAGGCCAGACCGTACGACTGGAACAGGGCCCAGCGGTGGTCGCGGCTCAGGGCCGAGTTGCCTTCGTAGTTCCACGTGGCATTGACCGTGGCCCAGCGCATGTAGGTGTAGTTGAGGTTGGTCAGGCCCGACAGGGTGCGTGCCTGGCTGCTGCTCGATCCGAGCGAGCCGCTGTGCACCGTACCGCCCGTCACAGGATCGGCCATGCCCTGGGCGGCTACGCCATAGACCTCACTGGCATATTTCGAAGAGGCCGACTGGGCCGTACGCCAGATGAAGGCACCCACCACGTCGTGCATGTGGTCGGCAAAACTCTGGTTGTAGAGCAACTTGGTCTCCGATTGCAGGGTGAAGTTGTTGCTGTAGCCGTCGTAGCTGTAATTGGAAGCGGTGTTCTCGATATCCACCCCCGTGGCTTCCTGAGGCAGGAACTGGCGCCCCTTGACCGTGTTGAAGCGCATCGACACATAGCCCTGGTAGCGCAGCAAAGGATTGTTGTTCGCGTCACGGACGATGGTGTAGGAGGGGCTGATGGTGATCTTTTCCTCCTTGGTGTTGGTGTTGTTGTAGCTGTCGTTGACCATCGCGATGGGATGGAAGTTGGACGAGCCGCTGTAAGCTCCCTGGAACTCGTTGGCATCCTGGTAGGTGAAGTAGATGTCGGTGGGCAGGCCCGTGCGGTCGTCGATGTAATAGGGCGACTTGTTGGGCATCTTGCGCAGGGCTTCGCTTCGCAGGCTGCCGCTGGCCATATAGGCCTGGTCGGCATGGGAGTCGGAATAGGAGAAGTCGGCGTTGACGTTCATGCGGTCGGAGAAGTTGTAGCCGATGCGCAGCGACGACGTCAGACGCGAGAGGTCGTAGTGGCGGGTCGTGCCCTTTTCGTCGGTCCAACCCAGCGAGAAACGATAGGTGGCCTTTTCACCGCCGCCCGACATGGAGAAGTTGTTGTCCATCGAATAGGCGTTCTTCTTGATGGCAGCCAGCCAGTCGGTGTTGGTGTTGTACTCGTCGAAATAGCTCCAGTCTGGCTGGTAGCCGATGGCATACGACTTTTCGCTGAAAAGCATGTTCAAAAGGTCGGCCGAAGCGTCCAGGCCGCGGGCATTGGCCGTGTTCCAGATGGCATCCTGCATGTAGGCCGTGTATTCGTCGCCCGTGAGCATGGGAATGGTGGGCGGCTCCATCTTGACGGTCGATTTGTGGCTGAAGATGAAGCGGGGTTTGCCCTTGACACCTTTCTTGGTGGTGATCATCAGCACACCGTTGGCGCCCTTCGTGCCGTAGAGGGCCGTCGAGGCGGCGTCCTTCAGCACCTGGATGTCCTCGATGTCGCTGGGGTTCAGGGCCAGCATGTCGGCAAAGTCTTCAGTGCTGGCTGTCGAGAAGTCGAAATCATCGTCGATGTCTGTGTTATAGGGCACACCGTCGATGATGATGAGCGGGTCGGCATTGGAGTTGAGGGTGGCTGTGCCGCGGATACGGATCGAGCCTTTGGCGCCCGGGTCGCCGCTGGTGAGGATATCCACACCGGCCAGCTGGCCCTGCAGGGCTTCCTCGACCGAGTTGACGGGCAAGGCCTCCATGACCTCGTCCATCTTGATGCGCTGGCTGGCGCCGGTGAAGGCGCGTTCCGAAACGCCCAGCTCAGAACGGTAGGTACGTTCGGCGGCGATCTCCACATCGGCCAGCGTCTTGGAATCTTCCTCCATGGTCACATCCTGCACCTTCTGACCCGTGTAGGGGATGCGTTGCGGCTTCATGCCGATAAAGGAATACAACAGGGTGTAACCCTCCGTGCCCGGGATACGCAGCGAATAGTGGCCCGAATAGTCGGTGGTGACGCCCGTCACCAGACGGTTGTCGGCATTCAGGACCGCCACGTTGACCCCGATACAGGGCTCTTTCTGGCCGTCGAAGATCTCATAGACCGTACCGGTCAGTACATTCTGGGCAAAGGCTGTGACACTCATCAGCGCCATCACAAGCATCCACCCGATTTTGCGAAACTTTTGGTTCATCTCAGTGTTGTTTTGCGATGTTGTCAATGAGGCCACTTGTCTTCGAAAATGCCGTTGATGAACTGCACGCAGCCGTCATCATAGACAAAAGGCAGGTAGTCATATTCTCCATAAAAATCAATTTCTTCGGTCATACCCTCCACTTTGGCCGTCAGCTTGGTGCCGCGGTCGTAGATCTGGATGTAGGCGCTCTTGGTGGGCGTCGTCGTCAGGTCGGCGATGCTCGAGATGCCGCCGTCGGCCTCGGTGTCGGCACCCCAGCCCGGATAGGGATAGTCGGTCACCGGCATGGTGCTTTCGGGCAGGAAATACTCGAGCAGGTAGTGCTGCAGGCTGTCCTGGGCCGGTGAGGCATCGGCCGGGGCCACCACCTTGGTCCAGAAAGCGGCGTCATCGACGGTCGTGCCACCGGGCACCGACAAGAAGGGGAATTTGCCGCTCACGATGGCCGTCTTGACGGCCGAGGTGACCGGCACCAGCATCAGGCAGTTTTCGGTCATGTAGTTCATCGACTGGGCGGCCTCGTCGATCAGGCCGGCCTTGAGCAGCACCTGGATAAAGCCCTGGAACAGGGTGTTGTCGTCGTTGCGGTGGGCATACATCATGGGAACGAACTTGGCATAGATGGCATTGTCGTTGGTGCCTTCCAGCAGGAAGCGTCCCTTTTGGGTGTCGTACTCATAGCAATGGCCGTTCGACCAGGGCTGGCCACGGAACAGCAGCTCCTCGAAATCGGTATAGACCGAATCCTTGACGATGTCCATGTTGCCGGCATAGCGGATGAGGCGGTTGTACTTGAGGCTGTTGGTGATCTTGCCGTCTTTCACGTACCAGTAGAGCTTGTAGTCGGTCGAAAGGGTGCGATAGACCTTCAATCCGGCGGCGGGCAGCTGCTCGGCCGCACCGGGCAGGCTCACCAGGTGGGCATTGACCATCTTGGACTGGGCCCCCGAGCCCACGTTGGCCGAGGTCGAGGAGCCGGGAATGTCGTTTTTGATGCGGTCCTCGTCGGCGTTATACCAGATATTGTTGGCTTCGAACTGGGCGTTCGAGGGATAGAGCATGATGAAATTGACGGCATCGGACGTGAGCGTGGACTGCAGGTTGGCCGTGGTGAGCATCTTCAGGAAGATGCCGTATTTCTTGTATTTGTAGGCCGGGCCGGTCACCGAGCCGAACACGGCGGGCGGGGTGAGGATGCTCTGGCCGTAGAGGGCGCCGTTCACGCAGATCTTGCGGTTGGCCTGGGGCACGGCGTCCACGTCGAAATTGATCACCGTCTTGGTGTAGGTGTTCTCGATGTCGCCCCGGGTGATCTCATCGGGGAAGGCCAGCCCGCCGGTGTAGAACGAGTTGGAGAGCAGATAGCCGATGGCGTCGGACGAGATGGAATCGTAGCTGACGGCCGTGGGATAGCCCGTCTCCTGATCGCCCCAGTACGACTGGTAGAACTCGTCGAAAGCCGCATTGGTCGGGGCAAAGACCGTCGTGGCCTGACGCGAGAGGGCCGACATGGAGGTGTAGCTGCTCACCGGCCATTCGCTGGAGATATTGGGGATGTTGAAACTGCCCTGCTCGTAGAGCCGGTGGTAATAGGTGGTCGTACCGCTGCCAAACAGGGAGGTCTGCTCTTCGTCGATGTCGTAATAGGCATACTGGTCGTAGAGCTTCAGGTATTGCGAATACTGCGGATTGTTTTCCAGCTCGCGGTGGATGGTCTCCAGGGGGGCGATGACCCGGTCGACCAGATAGAGATAGCCGTTCTTGGCGATGATCTCATACTCCTGCACCGAAGCGTCCGACACATTGAAGCCGGCGTCGCCGTGCCATGAGCCGTCGCCGAAGAAATACTCGTAGTTCCGCTTGGCATTGATCAGCTTGGTCTGGAACATCTTGTAGGAGAAGACCGGGATGAAGCGCTCCAGATGATAGACATCCACCACTATGCCGCTGGTATCGACGATGGCGTCGTTCACCACGATACGCTCGGGCGATACCCGTTCGGGGGCATCCTGGCTGCGGGTGCGGAACTTGTAGAACAAGCCGGCGTTCTTGAGTTTCTGCTCATCGGTGGCGCCGTCGCCCTCGGAGGGACGAAAGTTGATGAGCTTCTCGCTGTCGAGCGCGTAATAGAGGATGTGGAAACCGATCAGTTTCTTGAGCTCGGCCTTGGGCAGCGAAGCGATGTCGGTCGTGCCGTAGCGGCTCTGCAGCCAGGAGCGCATGGCCGCATCGTCGGGAGCCATCACCGTCAAAATGCTGCGTCCCTGCAGCAAAGCGGTGTAGCCGCACGAATCCACTCCCTGCAGAAACAGCGTGTAATTGCCCTTTTCCTGCAGGATTTCATAGAGACTGCCCTTGATCCAGTCGGGTTCATCGTAGTAGCGCATCATATCGTTGCGGCAGGAGGCGGCAAGGCCCGCCAGCAGCACGATCAAGACGCTTGTCCGAAACAAACTGCCCCTTCTTCGCATAAGTCTATCGTCTTAGTCTGTTAATAATTGGCACTATAACTTGGCGAAGATATGGCAAAAAAAGCAGATTCCAGCCATCGGACCGGATTTTAACTATGTTAAAATGGAAATACCCCGGATTTCGGCCGGGAAAAGACCGATGGGCAGGCCTGAAAACGATCAGTTTTCCGCCTCACAGAGCGAGGCCACCGTCGAGGCCAGATCGGCAAATATCAGGCCCAGCATGGTGCCGTCGTTCAGGGCCGAAGGCGTGCCCTCGTCGCCCGACTGGCAGACTCTCTGCACAATGGGCACCTGGGCCAAAAGCCGGCAGCCCGTCTCCAGGGCGAGCGCCTTGCCACCGTCGCGTCCGAACAGGTAGTAACGGTGGTCGGGCAGTTCGGCCGGGGTGAACCAGGCCATGTTCTCGACGATGCCCAGGATGGGCACATCGACCTTTTCATTCTGGAACATATCGACCCCTTTGCGGGCAGCGGCCAGGGCCACCTGCTGCGGGGTGGTGATGACGATGGCACCGGTCAGCCGCAGACTCTGGATCAGGGTCAGATGGATGTCGCTCGTGCCGGGAGGCAGGTCGATGAGGAAATAGTCCAACTCGCCCCAGTAGCCTTCATTGATAAGCTGCTTCAGGGCGTTGGAAGCCATGCCGCCGCGCCAGAGCACTGCCTGCGAGGGATCGACAAAGAAGCCGATCGACAGGATTTTGACCCCGTATTTTTCGATGGGTACGATCAGGTCGCGGCCATCGACATTTTCCAGCACCGGCCGGGCATCTTCGATGCCGAACATCTTGGGGATGGACGGGCCGAAAATATCGGCATCCAGCAGGCCGACCCGGTAGCCGGCACGGGCCAGGGCCACGGCCAGGTTGGCCGAAACGGTCGATTTGCCTACCCCGCCCTTGCCCGAAGACACGGCGATGATGTTCTTCACCCCTTTCAGGGACTGTTCCTCCGCCTTTGGCTGCGGGGCCTGTTTCTTGTATTTGAGCGAGATGTTGCCCTTGATGTCGATATCCTCACCGACAAAGGTGAGGATGGCCGATTCGGCTGCCTTGACCACCGACTTGATGAAGGGATCGTTCTCTTTTTCAAAGATCAGCGAAAAACTCACCCGCCGGCCGTCGATGCGGATGTTGTCTTCGACCATGCCGGCTTCGACCAGGTTTTTCCCGCTGCCGGGATAACGCACCTTTTCGAGGGCCTCGAGAATCAATTTGGGATAGATCGTCTTCATAGCTTGTCAGATATTGCGGGCCGAACGGCCGAAACTGCGGTACTCGTCGGGCTCGATCTCCACCTCGGGTTCCTGCCACACCGTGTCTTTGGGCAGGGCGAAGCGCAGGTATTTAATGCTGAGCCCGCGCGCGAGCCACTGCTTTTCGTAGAAGGTCTGGATATCGGGCAGACTGGCCGCCCCCGGCTGCCTCAGCCCCGTGCGGGGATCGGTCTGGAAACCGTCGCGATAGAGGTCGTCGCTGCGGTACTGGGCCGTCAGGTGGTTGGCCGCCATCATGGCCTCGGTATATTCAAACAGGAAGCGGCTGTCGGTCTTCAGGTGGATGCAGCCGCCGCTCACCAGCAGACGGGCATACTGCTGCATGAAGCGGGTCGAAGTGAGCCGCTTGCGCAGTTTTTTCATCTGGGGATCGGGAAAGGTGAGCCAGATTTCCGACACCTCGTCGGGGGCGAAGAACTGCGGCAAAAACTCGATGTGCGTACGCAGGAAAACGACATTTTCCAGGCCCTTTTCGGCGGCCTCGCGGGCTCCGGTCCACATGCGGGCCCCTTTGATGTCGATGCCGATGTAGTTCTTGTCGGGGCAGGCCTGGGCCAGGCCCACGGCATATTCGCCCTTGCCGCAGCCCAGTTCCAGCACGACGGGATGGTCGTTACCGAACACCTCCTCATGCCAACGGCCTTTGAGGGGATGGTCGACCGTGGCATAGTCGGACTGGGCAAATTCATAGACATGCTCCCACGAGCGCATGTCCTCGAACTTCTTGAGCTTGTTCTTCCCCATCTCGGACGTTTACTCCAGGACGGTCACCCAGCCGTATTTGTCGGGCAGGTCGCCATACTGGATGCCGCGCAGGGTATGATAGAGTTTTTCGCAGACCGGGCCGGGCTCGCCGTTCTTGGAGAACACATAGCTCTTGCCCGTGTCGGCATCGTCGATGCGTCCCACCGGGCTGATGACGGCAGCCGTGCCGCATTCGCCGGCTTCCTCGAAATCTGCCAGTTCCTCGACCAGGACACGGCGCCGGATCACTTCCATGCCCATATCGGCAGCCAGCTGCTGAAGGCTCTTGTTGGTGATGGAGGGCAGGATACTGTTCGAGGCCGGGGTCACATATTCATTGCCGCGGA
>JAFSRR010000100.1 GCA_017446025.1 Bacteroidales bacterium
CAATGGTGATGTATATTTTAAGATACACAGGGAGAATCATAATCTTGACAGAGCAAGGAATCATTTCAGAATGTGCAGCGAGCTTAAGGAAAAGGAGCCTGAATTAAGAAAGATATTAACGAAAACGGCACAACGCCTGTTATCGTAAATGACCGCGCCCTTGTTCCGACAAAGCTATAATCGAGAATATGGGCGGCACTGTAGAAGCGCAGCTTAAAGAATGGCTTGAAGAGAACGGCTGGGAGCCCGACTTCGACCAGCTGGATCGGATGGATCTCAGCGGAGTGAAACTGATGTGGACCAACTATCCCAACATGCCTACCGGCGGACGTGCCACCCGTGAGCTGTACCAGCGTCTTGTGGCCTTTGCCAAGAAACACGACATCGTCATTGTCAATGACAATCCCTATTCCTTTATCTTGAACAAGGATGAACATCTGAGCATCCTGCAGGTGCCGGGGGCAAAGGAATGCTGCATCGAGTTCAACTCCATGTCGAAGTCGCACAACATGCCTGGATGGAGAGTGGGGATGCTGGCCACGAACAAACAGTTTGTGGAATGGATATTGAAGATAAAGTCGAATATCGATTCGGGTACTTTCCGCCCGATCCAACTGGCGGCCGCAGAGGCTTACAACAATTCGGACGAATGGCACGCCCATGCCAACATCGAAACCTACTCGACACGCCGGGAGAAGGCCGAGGAGATTATGAGAGCGCTCGGTTGCCGTTTCGATCCCAAACAACAGGGCATGTTCCTGTGGGGACGCATTCCCCAGGGCTGGAGCAGTGCCGAGACGCTGACCGACCAGGTGCTGGACCGGGCCAGGGTGTTCATCACGCCGGGTTTCATCTTCGGCAGCCGGGGCGAACGCTATGTGAGGGTGTCGCTCTGTGCCAAGGAGGAAAAAATCGCCGAGGCCTTGCGTCGCATCCGCCAGGCCCTGGAAGAAGGTCGAATCAAGCAAGCATAATTATTTCATAGACAAATAGAAAAACTCATACTACTATGTCAGATATCAAAATCAACAGAGAGTTGCTGCCGGGCCTGGATATGACCCGCCCGATTGTGATTTCGGGCCCTTGCAGCGCAGAGACGGAAGAACAGGTGATGACCACCGCCCGACAGTTGGCCGGCATGGGGGTCAAGATATTCCGGGCAGGCATCTGGAAGCCGCGTACCCGGCCCGGCGCTTTTGAGGGCGTCGGTTCGGAAGGACTGGCCTGGATGAAGCGTGTCAAGCGTGAAACCGGCATGTTCGTGGCCACCGAAGTGGCTTCAGCCCAGCATGTCTACAGTGCCCTGAAAGCCGGTATCGACCTGTTGTGGGTGGGTGCCCGCACGACGGTCAATCCTTTCCTGATGCAGGAAATCGCCGAATCATTGCAGGGGGTCGATGTGCCCGTGCTGGTGAAGAACCCGGTCAATCCCGACCTGGACCTCTGGACCGGTGCCATCGAACGGCTGGCCCAGTCCGGTCTGGACAAGATCGGTATCATCCACCGCGGATTCAGCGCCGGCGACAAGACAATCTATCGCAACCATCCCAAGTGGCAGGTGCCCATTGAGCTGCACCGCCGTTTTCCCGAGCTGCCGATGTTCTGCGATCCCAGCCACATGGGCGGTCGCCGCGAGTTGATTGCACCGCTTTCCCAGCAGGCCATGGACCTGAATTTCGACGGCCTGTTCATCGAGACGCACTGCGATCCCGACAAGGCCTGGAGCGATGCCGCCCAGCAGATCACGCCCGAGGTGCTCAAGCTGATTCTTTCGACGCTGGTCATCCGCGACGAGGGCAAGCAGAATCTGTCGAAACTGGCTGAATACCGCACCAGCATCGACGAACTCGATGACAAGCTCATCGAGATCCTGGGCAAGCGTATGGAGGTCTGCCGCGAGATAGGTGTCTTCAAACGCGACAACAACATGCAGGTGTTGCAGGCCGGCCGGTACAACGAAATCATGGTCAAGCGCCAGCAGCTGGCCCAGTCGATGGGCGTCGGGGGCGACTGTATCCAGAAGATATTCGAGGCCATCCACGAAGAATCGGTCCATCAGCAGATGGAAATTGTAAACGGTGCTCAATAATAAACAGTTATGAAGATTGCTATTCTCGGAGCCGGCAAGATGGGCTCCTTCTTTGCCCGGGTGCTGTGCCTGCAGCACGAAGTGGCGCTCTACGATGCCGATGCCTCCCGTCTGGAGGGCTTGAGCTACATTCATCCCTTGCATCGCCTGGAGGATATCCGCTCCTTCCAACCCGAATTGCTGATCAATGCCGTGACGCTGAAATTCACCCTGGAAGCATTCGGACAAGTCTTGCCTTTGTTGCCCAAAGGCTGCATTATCAGTGACATCGCCAGTGTCAAGACCGGTCTGTCGGAGTTCTACCGGCAGAGTGGTTTCCGCTACGTGTCGTCGCATCCGATGTTCGGCCCGACTTTTGCCAACCTGGAGAAACTGTCGTCGGAAAATGCCATTGTCATCACCGAAGGGGATGAGCAGGCCCGTGCCTTCTTCAAAGACTTGTATTTGTCGTTGCATCTCAATCTCTACGAATACACTTTCCAGGAGCACGACAAGACGGCGGCCTATTCGCTGTCCATCCCCTTTGTCTCGACTTTGGTCTTCTCGGCCGTGATGAAGCATCAGGATGCGCCGGGTACGACGTTCAAGAAACATCTGGCCATTGCCAAGGGGCTGATGAGCGAGGACGACTACCTGTTGCAGGAGATCCTGTTCAACCCCGAGACACCGGCCCAGATCAACCAGATCTGTATCGAGTTGCTCACACTGCAGCAGATTATCCGCGACCGCAATGCACCGGATATGAAAAACTATCTGAATAAGATCCGCAAGAATTTGGAATAGCCGTCCAAATGCTTTATTTTCGCACTTTCATGGAAATCCTCCGGGAGGACTGTGAAAGTGTTTTCTTTGCCTATGAAACATGCTTTTCTGACAGGACTGTTGTGCTTGCTGGCACTCGGCATGCGTCCCGCCCCGGCCTTGATCTACCAGGTCGATCTCAAGGAAGAGGTGAACAGTGTGTCGTGGCTGCAGATCAAGAAAGGTTTTGCGGCAGCGGCGCAGGACAGTGCCGCGACGATCCTCATCCACATGAACACTTATGGCGGGGAGGTGCTGTATGCCGATTCCATCCGCACGCTGATTTTGAACACCCAGCGGCCGGTCTGTGTCTTCATCGACCCGAATGCGGCATCGGCAGGTGCCCTGATATCCATCGCCTGCGACAAGATATTCATGCGTCCGGGAGCCACCATAGGCGCTTCGACGGTGGTCAACCAGACGGGAGCGGCCGCGCCCGACAAATACCAGTCGTATATGCGAGGCATGATGCGTGCCACGGCCGAAGCCAAAGGCCGTGATCCCCGCATTGCCGAGGCCATGGTCGATCCCGATGTGGCGGTGGCCGGTGTCGTGGATACAGGCAAAGTGCTCACGCTGACGGCCGAGGAAGCCTTACAGCTGAGCTATTGCGATGCCATCATTGAATCGATTCCTGAGATTGTTTCACAGCAACTGGGTTACCAACAATACGAGCTGAAGCACTACACTTTCAGCCGTCGTGACCGCATGAAGGGCCACCTAATGGGCTCGGCCTTCCGGGCCATCCTCATCATGATCATCATTGCCGGCATCTGGTTTGAGTTGCAGAGCCCCGGCATCGGTTTTCCGACCCTGGCAGCCGTCGTGGCGGCCGTGCTCTATTTTGCCCCCCTTTATTTCGACGGCCTGGCCGACTACTGGGAAATCATCCTGTTCTTCGCGGGAGTGGTGTGCCTGCTGCTGGAAATCTTTGTCATCCCGGGCTTCGGGGTGGCGGGCATCCTGGGTATTGTGGCCATGATCACCGGCCTTTCGTTTGCCTTGATAGACAATCGCCTGTTGCCTTCCGGGGAGTTTCCTTACCTGGAATTGGGCGAGGCCCTGCTGCTGGTCATCTTCAGTGTGGCGGTGGCCGTGGCCCTCTGTCTGTGGCTCAGCTCCCGCGTGGGCAAGGGGCAGGGCCTATTCCGCCGCTTGGCACTTGAAACGTCGCAAGACCGCAAGGAAGGCTTTGTGGCCGTACCGGCCGATGAGCTGGCGTCCATGACGGGCAAGACGGGCGTTGCCGCTACGGTGTTGCGTCCCGGCGGCAAGGTGCGCATCGAAGGCCAGGTCTATGATGCCGTGGCAGAATTCGGCTATATTGAATCGGAACAAGCAGTCCGGGTGACTCGCAGCGAGGCCGGACAACTATATGTGAGAGCGATATGAGATTTTTAGGACTGATTCCCGCCAGATACGCTTCGACCCGTTTCCCGGGTAAGCCACTGGCCGACATCGGCGGCAAACCGATGATCCAAAGGGTGTATGAACAAGTGTGCGGCTGCCTGGACGAAGTCTGTGTGGCTACGGATGATGAACGGATATATCGGGCTGTCGAGGCCTTCGGCGGCAAAGTGGTGATGACTTCCCCGGCGCACCGCAGCGGTACGGACCGTTGTGCCGAGGCCATGGGCAAGGTGCCGGGCCGTTTCGACGTGATTGTCAATATCCAGGGCGACGAGCCCTTTATCCAGCCGCTTCAGATCGAGCAGTTGAAAGCCTGTTTCGATTCGCCCCGGGTGGAGATAGCCACTTTGGTCCGTCCCTTCCGCCCTGAGGAAGGATGGGAAGCCCTGCAGAATCCCAATTCCCCCAAGGTGGTGCTGAACCGTCGCGGGGAGGCGATGTATTTCAGCCGTTCGGTCATTCCCTATCTGCGTCGAGTCGCTTCGGTGGAGCAGTGGTCTGCGGAGCATGTCTTCTACAAGCATATAGGCATCTATGCCTATCGCCGCGATGTGCTGACGGCCTTGGCCTCCCTGCCTCAGACACCGCTGGAAACCGCCGAATCTCTGGAACAGTTGCGCTGGCTGGAAAGCGGCTATCGCATCCGTGCGGCTGTGACCGAAATTGAAAACCTGGCCGTGGATACTCCCGAAGACTTGCAGCGTATTCTCTCCAGCGGCCTGCTGTAACCCTCCGCCCATGGACAAGTTGATCGAACTGCATTCTGCCGTGCCCCGCTTGCCGCACATGCGGCTGGCCGCCCCGGCCGATTTTCTCTTGTCCAGGGGAGAGCATGTGGCCATCACGGGACTGAACGCCTCGGGCAAGACCCTGCTGGTGAACATGCTGACGGGCAAATCCCTGCTCGCCGGGGGCAGTGCCTTTTTTCACCGGGCAGAGGCCATCCGTTACCTGCCTTTCCGCGATGCCTACGGCACAGCCGATGCCTCTTATTACTACCAGCAAAGGTGGAATATGGGCGATCAGGGAGAGCTGCAGACGGTCTGCGGCAGTCTGGGTCTGTGCAGCGACGCAAAACTGCGTGATGAACTAATTCAGTTATTTGATTTTGAGCAGATTATAGATAAGCCGTTGATTTATTTGTCGAGTGGCGAATTGCGTAAGTTTCAGTTAATGAAGGCCCTATTCGCACAGCCTGAAGTCCTGATCCTCGACAACCCCTACATCGGGTTGGACGCATCCACCCGGCAGTCGCTCACCGCTCTGTTGCAACGGCTGTCAGAACAGCAAAAAACCAGTCTGATACTGGTCACTCCCCTGATGGACGACATCCCCCAGTTCATTACCCATGTCTATCAGATGAAAGACAAAGTCTGCCTACCGCGTCAGACACGGGGGGAGTATCTGGCGCAGTTGGACATGTCGTCTTTTGAGAGGAAAAACTCATCTGAGATGGTTGAAGCCATCTTGCAATTGCCCGTTGGGCAGGCTGCCTGGCCGGCAAGCGACTGGGACAAGGACAAGGCTTTGCCACAGGTGGTCAAAATGGACCGTGTCGGCCTGCGCTATGGGCAGCGCACCATCCTCCAGGACCTCGACTGGGAAATCAGGGCAGGGGAGCGCTGGGCGCTTTCGGGCGAGAACGGTGCCGGCAAATCGGCCCTGCTCAGCCTGGTCTGTGCCGACAATCCCCAGGCCTACGCCTGCCGCATCACCTTGTTCGGGCGGCGTCGGGGCAGTGGTGAAAGCATTTGGGAAATCAAGCGGCATATCGGGTACATCAGTCCTGAGATGCACCGAGCCTATATGAAGAACTATCCGGCCATCGACATCGTGGCCAGCGGTCTGCACGACAGTATCGGCCTGTATGTGCGGCCCCGTCCGGAGGATTATGCCACTTGTGAGTTCTGGATGAAAGTGTTTGGCATTGAGTTGCTGCGCGACAGGCCTTTTCTGGAACTTTCCAGCGGCGAGCAGCGGCTTTGCCTGCTGGCCCGGGCTTTTGTCAAGGATCCTTCCCTGCTCATCCTGGACGAGCCTCTGCATGGGCTCGACAGTGCCTGTCGCACCCGGGTACGCTCGATTATCGAATGTTTTTGCCGGCGGGCGGGCAAGACCCTGGTCATGGCCTCGCACTACCGCGAGGAACTGCCTCCCTGCATTCATAAGGAACTGGTGCTCTTCAAAGACCATTCCTACCATGTCAGCCCTTTGGGCTGATGATCACGGCCAAGCACAATAAAAGCGCTCCATATACGTTATCAATCATATGATAGACAGGAACACACCTCCGCCTCTCAAGCCTCTGGAAAATGTCGATATTCCGGAGTTGAATCGCCTGACATTGCCCGGCGGCCTGCGGCTGAATTATCTTGATACCGGCTGCCGCGACTTGATACGGGTGGATATGATGTGCCGCTCGGGAGCGCTGTTCCAGCCCCGGCCGCTGGTGGCCATGCTCACCAACCTGTTGCTCAAGGAAGGATGCCGGGGCATGAACTCGGCCGAGATAGCAGAGAAATTCGATTCCTACGGGGCCTTTCTCTACTATTCCTACGGCATGGAATACACCTACATCAACCTTTGCACGCCCAAGAAATTCTACGCCCCCACCTTGTCGCTGCTGCGCGATATCTGGCAGTATCCCACCTTTCCGGCCCACGACCTGAAGGTGGTGCTCGAACAACGCTACCAGCAGATGAAGGTGGATCGGGAGAAAGTCAAGGTGATGTCGTCGCTGAAGATGAACGAGTTGCTGTTCGGTGCCTCCCATCCTTATGGGCGTATGCTGCAGGAGTCGGATTTCGACAATTTCGACCGCCAGCTGCTGGCCGACTATCATGCCCGCTACTATCGTCCCGAGCGTACCCAGCTGGTGCTGACGGGTGATGTTGACCAGGAGGTGATCGATGTCACTTCGCGCGTGTTCGGAAACGAGATTGTCGACATGGCCCGTGCCCCTCAAACGCAAGACGGTCCTCTGGACGATTATCCTCAGGCCCAGCCTTCCCCGCAACGACGCTGCTTCCTGCCCAAGGAACAGAGCCTGCAGGCGGCGGTCCGTCTGTCGCTGCCCACCGTGGGGCAGGACCATCCCGACTTCATGGGCCTGAAGGTGCTCAATGCCATCCTGGGCGGCTATTTCGGCAGCCGCCTGATGACTACGGTCCGCGAAGAAAAGGGCTATACTTACGGCATTTTCTCCACCCACACGGTCTATCGCAACCAATCGTATATCGACATCGAGACCCAGACGGCCATAGAGTATGTCAAGCCCCTGATCGAGGCAGTGTTCCAGGAAATGGAAAAACTCAAGCAAGAGCCTGCCGGAGCAGAGGAGATGCAGCTGTTGCGCAACTATCTCTCGGGCGAATATGCCCGCATGATGGACGGTCCTTTTGCCCTGGCCGATCTGTATATCGCCGCCGAATCGGTGGGTATGGACATGGCCTCCTACCGCCAGCAGCTGGAAGTGATGAACCGCATCAGCGGGGAAGAACTGCAGGCCCTGGCCCAAAAATATTTCCACGAGGAAGATTTCTACCTGGTATGCGCCGGCGGTACCCAATCACCCTTTTAAGAATTGATTCACAATAG
Source organism: Bacteroidales bacterium (assembly GCA_017446025.1). Lineage (GTDB taxonomy): Bacteria > Bacteroidota > Bacteroidia > Bacteroidales > UBA1402 > UBA1757. Next base: position 7,898 of record JAFSRR010000100.1, read on the forward strand.
TATGCAGCAGGAACAATCCTATGGACAGATCGTGAAATCCACCGGCATCTTCGGCGGATCGCAGGTGTTCAACCTGCTGCTCGGCATTGTGCGCACCAAGTTGGTGGCTGTACTGTTGGGCCCTGTCGGTGTGGGGCTCATCAGCCTCTATCAGAACATCATCGACATGGTACGCTCGGTGACCGACCTGGGGCTGGGCTTCAGCTCGGTGAGGGATATGTCGGCGGCTGCCGCCTCCGACGATGAATTGCGCAAAGCGCGCACAGCCAAGGTGTTGCGGCGCTGGATATGCTTCACCTCGGTGGCCGGGGCACTGGCCACCATCTTGTTTTCCCGTCAGATCAGCCAATTGGCTTTCCACGACATAGAACATGTCTTTCCCATCTGTCTGTTGTCGATGTGTGTGCTGATGTCGTCCCTGTCGGCCGGACAGCGGGCCCTGTTGCAGGGCATGCGCCGCATCGGCGACATGGCAGCCGCCTCGGTCATCGGCAGCACGCTGGCCTGTGTCGTCTCGGTGGCTCTCTATTACTTTTTCGGGCAAGACGGTATCATCCCGGCATTCCTGGCCACGGGCCTGGTGATGCTGCTTTGCAGCACCTGGTATGCCCGGCGCCTGGAATTCCGCCAGGTGGCACTGAGCTTACGGGAAACGCTCCGTCACGGCCGCGGCATGGTGGTGCTGGGTTGCTACAGCATGGTGGTCGGCGTGGTCAGCACGCTTTTTTCCCTGCTGATCAGGAGTCTGATAGAACTCTGGTCGGACATGGCAACAGTGGGACTGTTCCAGTCGTCCAATGCCATCGCGGCCATGGCCCTGTCGTCGATCTTTGCGGCCATGGCGGCCGACTATTATCCCCGGCTGTGCGGGGTGGGAGAGGACAAGGACAAGATGAGCCGCTATGTCAACGAGCAGATGCGGGTGGCCTTACTGCTTTCTACACCGGTGCTGGTGGTGATGCTGGTCCTGGCCCCTTGGGTTCTGAGGATCTTCAACTCGGCCGATTTCGTCTCGGCCCAGGATCTGTTGCGCTGGCAGCTGTTGGGCTGTTTCCTGAAGGTGCTCAACTGGCCCTTGGGCTATGTGCCGTTGAGCCGTGGCAAAGGACTGGTGTTCATGCTCACCGAACTCTTGTGGCACGGGCTGTATCTGGGATTGAGCTGCCTGCTGTGGCAAGTGATGGCCTTGGAAGGCGTCGGTGTGGCCTACCTGGGCGCCCATCTCATTTATACTGTCGTGATGCTGTTGATTGTCAGGAAGATGTGCGGTTTTCGCATGGAACTCCGCAACCTGGTGTTGAGCAGCCTTTTGGGACTGTTGACCGCCTTGGCCTTCCTCCTTCCCCGACTGCAGTGCCCCTGCTGGTGCTGGTGGTTGCTGGGAGGCCTGCTCATGGCAGCCACGGGAGCGCTTTCGCTCCTGGAATTGAACCGTATCTGGCCCTTGAGGGAGCACCTGGGCCGCTATATGAAAAAACTCCGTTCACGCTAAGCCTATGAATGAGCCTTTGGTATCGGTCATTGTCCTCACCTACAACCAGCAGGATTATATCGCCCGCAATCTGGACGCCATTCTCTCGCAGGAGGTGGATTTCAAGTATGAAATCATCCTGGGCGAGGATGCTTCACAGGACCGTACGGCCGACATCTGCCGCGACTACCAGGCGCGTTGTCCCGACAGGATAGTCCTTCAGGTCAATGAAAAGAACAAGGGCCTGGTGCGCAACTATGTCGATTGTGTGCTCATGAGCCGGGGCAAATACATTGCCGACTGCGGCGGGGACGATTTCTGGCTGGATCCCCACAAGATGCAGCGTGAAGTGGACATGTTGGAGCGTTATCCCTCACTGAGCCTGGTCTATGCCAACTATCAGAACTATCATCATCAGACGGGGCAGTTTGAGCGCAACAATTTGGCTTTCAATGAGGATATACTCGATTTGGAAGACTTTGGCCCCCAAACGGCCGCCCGTTTCCTGGACGACTCCTGGCAGCCTGCCATCGTCTTGTCGGCGGCCTGTTACCGCAAGAGCCTGCTGACGGATGTCTGGCAGCAGCATCCGGAGTTTTTCACAGGCGAGGGCTGCGTGGCCGAGGACATTCCCGTCACCGCCCTTTTGCTGAGCCGGGGACCGGCCTGCTACCTGGCACACGACCACCTGGCCTATCGGGTGCTGGACGAATCCTTGAGCCATTCCAGGGACGAGGCCCGCTATTACCGCTTTGCGGTGGACAGCTTCTGTCAGCGGATGCAAATTGCTGAATATCTGGGTATAAAATATACTAGTTTAAAGCATCTTTTTGCCGGCCAGTTTGCCAATTACCTGCATTACGCTTTCCTGCACCGGCAGGGAGAGCTGGCCCGCCGGCTGACCCGGGGAGCGACCCTGGTGGGCTATGAGCCCTCGCTCAAAGAACGATTGAAACTCTCCTATTTGAAACTGTTTGGAAAATGAACGGCAACGCTGACAAAATATTGATCATACTCGATGCCTTCCCGGCTTTGGGCGGGGTGGCCAAGGTGAGCTGCCTGCTGGCCGGTGCCTGGCAGCGTCAGGGCTATCGGGTAGATATCCTGGCCTTGCGTGCCGCGTCCGCTGCCCCGGAGACCGGTTTTTCGGGGCGTTGCTGCTATCTGCCCGACTCGCGCGATGTGGACAGTCCCCGTAACCGGGAATATATCAGGCAGCTGGTGACAGAGGAGGATTATCGGATCATCCTCAATCAGGGCGTGGTCACCTCGACCTATCTGGATTTTTGCCACGACCGGCAGCATCGCTTTGTCAATGTCTTGCATGGTTGCCCCGCCTGGTTGCTGGAGCGGCCCCGCCACATGAGTTTCCGTCGGCAGGTCTGGCCGTCGGGCAGTGCGAAAGCCTTTTTGCGCTATGTCATGGTCAAGGTGCTTCCCTGGTGGTCGGATCGTCGGGTCAAGCGCCGCTTGAAAACCGAGATTGAGGCATCGGCTGCCTATGTGGTGCTGACCGAAAGCTATAAGAAACAATTGGAGGACTGGCTCTATGACGGCCAGCCTCAAGACAATATCCAGGTGATCGCCAATCCGGTAGTTGTCCCACCGACAATGCCTGCCAAGGGAAGGACCGTGCTCTTTGCCGGCCGGTATACCAAGGCAGACAAGCATCCCGAACGCCTGCTGCGCGTATGGAAGCGGTTGGCAACGCGTAGCCATAGCTGGACGCTGCGCATGTGCGGGGAAGGTCCCGAGCAGGCCTCTTTGCGCCGGCTGGCCCGTCGGTTGAAACTCGGAAATGTCCAGTTTTTGCCGCCCTGCCTTGACGACCGTCTCTACGAGGGTTGCTCGCTGCTGGCCCAGACATCATCCTATGAGGGCATGAGCCTGGTGGTGCTCGAGGCCCAGGCGGCCGGGGTGGTGCCTGTGGTCTTCGACAGCGGTCCCTGGTTGCAGACGGCCACGGTTCCCGGCAAGACGGCCTGTGTGGTGCCGGCTTTCGATGTGCAGGCCTTTGCCGATGCACTATATGATTTAATGACGGATACGCCCAGGCGGGAAGCGATGGCCGATGCCGGTCGCCAGTATGTCGGCCGCTTTGATTCCCAGGCGATTGCCGCCCAATGGACGGACTTGTTCAATTCATTGCTATGATGAAACTCGAAGCGCTCATATCCACCCTTGGTGCCCGTGTGGGGCAAGTTCCCGACCTGTTGCTGCCCCGACAGGCAGACTTCGGCTATCTTGTGTCGCATCAAGGCAGCGAAGGCATTGCCATGCCTGCCCCCTTGGAGCGGGAGGATGTCCGCTATGTCACCACACCGACCACGGGTATCTCGGCCAACCGCAACCATTGCCTGTCGCAGGCCCGGGGCGAACTGGGCTGGCTGCTCGATGACGATGTGCGCCTGGTGGAAGAGGCTCCGGCACAAATCATCCGCCTTTTTGAGCAGCATCCCGAAACCGATGTGGCCTGCCTGCGGATCCTGACCCCGCAGGGGCAGCCTTATCGCAAGTATCCGGAGGGCGCTTGCCGCTTGGACAGTATCGAGGCGGTGCGTCAGGTGAGCTCCATCGAAATTGTTTTCCGCACCGGACGTGTCCGCGAGCGGGGCCTGCGTTTCGACGAGCGCTTCGGTCTGGGCCGGACGTGGCCCTGCAGTGAGGAATTCCTGTTTCTGGTGGCCTGCCTGAGGGCCGGCCTGAGGATCGACTATTTCCCGCTGGATGCGGTGGTACACCCCCGGGAGAGCACCACCCGCCGTCGCAGTCAGGCCGAACCGGCCATGCTGGAGAAAGCCGGGGCGGTGAATGCCGTCCTGTACGGCTGTCCGGGCGCCTATCTGCGCAATCTGCTGTCGCTCACCAAGGCGCGTGCGATGAGAAAAGAGCAGGGGCTGTCGGCCCGGGCTTTTTTGCACTATAAGAACAAGGGTACCCGTGAGGCCTTGCGAGGCAGGAAAGGATAATAATCTGCAGAATAGTATGATGACCGATTGGAAAGACATATTCAGGAAAATGCTGGCCAAGGGCGGCTATCTGCTGCGCCGTGCCAGTGTGGTGGAGCGCAACGAGCAATGGGCCCGTGAAAGCCTGGCCCTGGCCCGGCAAGGCTGCCCGGCCTCCATCGCCTCGGTGGTGTTTTCCTGCGACCGGGCCATGCAATTGGAGGCCTTCCTGCGTTCCTATCGCGAAAAAGTGGCCCATGCCGGACAGATGTATGTCCTGTATCGGGCCTCCGATGAAGGCCATGCCCGCAGCTACCGGGAATTGAGACAGGAAATGGCTGCCAGCTCACTGGCCGGACGGCTTACGTGGGTGGAGGAGAGGGATTTCCGCGCCCAGTTGCTGGATATCCTGGAGCAATGCCCCTGCCGTACGGTGGCACTCTATGTCGATGACATGCTCTTTTTGCATCCAATCGACTATGATGTCCTCAAAGAGGTGGATACCACCCGCTATATCCCTTCCATCTGCCGGGGCCGCGATATGCGCTACAGCGCCGTGCTGGGCCGGCCCATCGACCTGCCCGACCTAACGGCTTCGCCCTATCCGCCGCTGCTGGCTTTCCGCTGGAACCAGTATCGGGAACTTTCCGACTGGACCTATCCCCTGGGCGTTTCGGGCTATTTCTACGGCCGCGACGAATTGCTGGCCCTCTGCCGCCGCATCGATTTCCGTCATCCCAATTCACTGGAAAGTGCCATGCAGGCCTACAAGGATGTGTTTGCCTCCCGGCTGGGCCTGTGCTATGAAAAAGCTGCCTGTTGCTGTGTCCACGCCAACCGGGTACAGACCGAGGTGGCCAATGCCGATCTGGGCTATTTCACCGTGGCAGAGTTGCTGGAACGCTGGCAAAAGGCCGAGCGCATCGATCTGCGTCCCTTCGACGGCTTGTCCCGCGCCGAGGCCTGGCACCTGAAATATACCTTTGAGCCCCGTCGCCGCATGCCGGCCGAATGGGAGCCCCAGGCCTTCGTGCAACTGACCTGGCCGCATGAGGATACCGACTGGCGCGACATGCTGCCCGAGGTGACCGATTGCTTCGTGGCCATGGCCCGTGCCATCCTGCGCTTCGAGCCTTTGGTGGTGGTCTGCCGCGATGCAGAGTCAGTGCGCCGTCAGATAGCCGCCCCGCAGGAGGCTCCCTTGCAGTTCTGCGAGTCGGCGTCGGACGATACCTGGGCCCGCGATCACGGCGGCATCTGCCGTTGCGACGGACAGCATCTGGCGGTCTGTGATTTCGGCTACAACGCCTGGGGCGAAAAATTCCCCTTCGAACGGGACAACCGTATCACGGCGGCTATGCAACAGGCCGGCCTGTTTTGCGACCGCGACTATGTGGACAGTCTTGACTATGTCCTGGAAGGCGCCAGCCTGGAATCGGACGGACAGGGTACGCTGCTCACCACGGAAAGCTGTCTGCTGTCGGCGCATCGTAACGACCTGGACAAAGGTGGGGTGGAGGCTGTGCTTCGCGAACGTCTGGGTGCTGAACGGGTGCTGTGGATCAAGCACTCATACCTGGCAGGAGACGACACGGACGGCCATATCGACATGCTGGCCCGTTTCTGCGATGCCGCTACCATTGCCTATACGGCTCCGGCCGAGCGTTTACCGGCCTCGACCGTCCAGGATCCGTCGAGTGGGGAGGAATCTGCGCGTCAGCAGGCATCCCTTCAGGCCCTGGAGGCTGAACTGCAAGCGCTCAGGCAAGCCAATGGCGAGCCATACCGCCTCATTGCGCTGCCTTTGCCCGACGCCATCTATGAAAACGGCGAGCGCCTGCCGGCCAGCTATGCCAATTTCTTGATCCTGAACAAGGCCGTACTGGTGCCGACCTACCAAGTGCCGCAAGACGGCATGGCTCTGTCGCTGTTGGCAGAGGCTTTCCCCGGGCGGGAGATTGTCGGCATCGACTGCCGTGTGCTGATCCGTCAGCATGGTTCCCTGCATTGCTCGACCATGCAGTATCTTGCAAATACCAAATAATCAGAACACTAAGGCGTTTAAACAATAAATACCATGCATCCTTTTTTATGGATAATTATATAAACCGTCTGAGCCTTTCTCCTTAACTTTGCCGTATTATTCTGTGTAGATGAAAAGATTTGCCACGACCCTGGTAGTATCGGCCTTGCTGATGGTTTTCGCCGCCTGTCAACACACGCAGGAGAAGGAATTCAGCTATTTGGTCGTGCGTTCCGGTTTTTCCGACAACGTCATGATGGAAGGGACGGTATCAGCCATCCGTTCCACGACCGTCATGCCCTTGGAAGACCTGGTCGATTGGGGATCGGTCATCAAGAAGCTGACCGAAGACGGGGTTTGGGTCAGACAAGGCGACACGGTCTGTGTGCTGGAAAACAAGGAACTCGAAGAATCCAAGGAGCTTGTGGCAAGCTACATCGCCCAGGGGCGCTTGAGCTATGAGTCGGGGCTGTCACGCCTGGAAACCCAATATGCTTCCCTGGAAGCTCAGTTGCGCATCAACGAGATACAATCCACCCTGTCCAGCCTGGATTCCATCCAACTGGCCTATTACACGCCCACCCAGCGCCGCATCGCCGAGCTGAACCTGCGAAAGGCCCGTATCCAGGAAGCCAAGCTCAAACGTGAAGTGGCCACCACCAAACTGGTGAACGAGACCGAAGTCATGAAGCTGAAGATACAACTGCGCCAATACGAATCCTTGCAGGAAATGTATGACAACCTGATGTCGCAACTCGTCGTCACGGCTCCGATTTCCGGCTTGTTCCTGCGTAAGCGCAATCCGGACAACGGATATCTCTACGAAGAGGGTGACGAGGTGCGCGGTGCCGTGGGCGAGATACCCTCTACCGACACCATGCAGGTGAAGATTGAAGTGGCCGAGCAGGTGTTCAAGCGTCTGGCCGTGGGACAGCCCATTGCCTACACCTTCAGCGGCATGCCCGGAGTCAGGGGCTATGGCCGCATCGTCAGCAAGAGTCCGGTGGGAAGGGACAGAAGAAACACTTCGCTCACCTTTTTCGATGTGGTGGCCTCGGTCGATTCCTGCACCGGCAAGCCACAGCCCGGCATGTCGGCCAATTGCCTGGTCACCGTCAAGAGCCTGCCCGACACCCTGGCCATTCCCATTGTCGCTGTTTTCGACCAGGACAGTTGCAAGGTGGTTTATGTCAAGCAGGGCAGCGGTTACGTGCAGCAGGAAGTGACGACAGGTTGGCAATCCTCCCAGAATGTAGTCATCAGCGCTGGCATAACGCCAGGCATGCAACTGTCCATGATCCGGCCTAAAGATCATCAGATCAAAGCAAAAAGATTTCTGTCAAAATAAGGAATAGCGTATGAAAAGAAGCATTGAAATCCTGGCCTTCGTCTTCCTTCTGGTCTTGACAGCCTGCACAGGCAAGCAGTCGAACAGACAGGTGATCCCTGTGACGACGGTCCGTCAGGGCACCTTCTACATCGACCTCTACGAAGAAGGTGAAATACAGGCTACCCAGTCCAAGATCATCTCTTCGCCGGAGATTTCCTGGCGCTATGGCAGCAACCTGAAGATTGCCACGCTCATCGAAGACGGTACCGAAGTGGAGGCCGGCGACACGGTGATGACCTTCGATCCCACTGAGGTGCGCAAGGCCATCGTCGATGCCGAGCAGCGGCTGGAAATCCACTATGCCGAGCTGGAAAAGATGAAAACACAGCAGAAATCCAATCTGGAAGGGATGCTGTCCGACCTGGAAGTGAGCCGCATTTCGCTCGAAATATCCCGTCTGAACCTGGAATCGTCCCAGTTTGAGGCGGATATCACCCGCAAGGAAATAGAACTCAATCTCGAACAGGCCGAAATCTCACTGCAGCAGTCCGAGGCCCAGATCGAGAACACCAAGCGTCAGCAGCGTGAGGAAATGCAGCAAATGAAACTGACCATCCAGCAGGCCGAAAGCGAGCTGAAGGACGCCAACGAAACACTCAACCTCTTGGCCGTCACGGCTCCGTCACCCGGTATCGTCATCATCCGGCGCAATTTCTCCACTCAGGCCAAATACCAGGAAGGCGAACAGGTTTGGGGTGGCCAGCAGATGATTGAGCTGCCCAACCTGCGCGAACTCAAGGTTGAACTCAAGGTCAACGAAGTCGATATCGCCAAGGTGAGCAAAGGACTGAAGGTCATTGTCCGGCCTGATGCCTTTTCCGATTCCACCTATCAGGGCGAGATCATAAAGGTGGCCAACCTGGCCGTGAACAAGACGCGCGACAGCAAGATCAAGGTATTTCCCGTCGAGGTGCTCATCACCTCGCCCGTCAACCAGCACACCAACGGCACGCCCGAACTGATGCCCGGCCTGACGGTGAGCTGCCGCATTATCATCGACGAGATTCCCAATTCAGTGTTCATTCCGCTCAACTGCCTCTTCCAGCAGGACAACGAGGATGTGGTCTTTGTCAAGACCGCCGGCGGATTCAAACAGGTGGCCGTCAAGACGGGCCAGCGCAACACCGACTATGTGATCATCGAAAGCGGACTGAAGGGCGGCGAGGAAATCGCCATGACCAATCCGCTGATTCTGGAAAAATCCAAAACAGACAAGGAGTAGCGTCATGAAAGCAGTCAAACTCATCATCGCGACCGTAGGGCTCTGCTTGTTGGCAGCCTCCTGCAAAAAGTCCGTGGAAGTGCGCAACGAAGTCATGCGCGGCGACCTGCGTCAGACGCTGGTGGAGTCGGGCGAACTGGTGACGGCCGACACCAAGACCTTTGTCATGCCCCGTTTCGGCCGTTACTGGAGCAGTTTCAAGATCATCGGCATGTTGGATCACGGCACGGAAGTCTCTGCCGGTGACTCGGTCATCCAACTTGATCCGGCCGATGTCAAGCAGTTTATCATCAACCAGGAGACGCGGCTGGAGACTCAGAAGGCCAACCTGGAGAAATTCCTGGTCAACAACGCCATCCAGCTCAAGAACCTCGACAACAACCTGCGCAGCCAGGAAGCGGCGTTCAACCTGACCAAGCTGCAGATGGCCTCGTCCAAGTTTGAAACGGAGAAGAACCAGCGCATCCGTCAGATGAATTTCCGTCAGGCGGAAATCCGCTATGAAAAGACGCTGCGCAATATCGAATACACCAAAACCATCGCCCGTTACGACGAGAAAATCCAGCGCATCCAATTCGAACAGGTGCAGTCGCTGGTGGACATGGCCTATGAAGTATTGCCCAAGCTGACCATACGCACCCCCATCAACGGCATTTTCCAGGTGGGGCAGACCCGCCGGCGCAACGGAGTACCCCTCAAGGTGGGCGACGAAGTGCGTGTTGGCAACTCCATGGGCAGCGTGCCTGATCTGACGTGGATGAAGGTCAACACCTCGATCAATGAGGTGGACCGTACCAAGGTCAGGGAAGGCATGCCCGTCATCGTCCGCATGGATGCCATGCCGGACTTGAAATTTGAAGGAGTGGTCGAAAAAATAGGCGTCCTCTGTCACGAATACAGCTACGATGACAGTCGCAAGGTA
>JAFSRR010000101.1 GCA_017446025.1 Bacteroidales bacterium
AAAAAGGCCTCAAATCTGTGATTTGAAGCCTTTTACTAGTCGGGATGAGAAGATTCGAACTTCCGACCCCACGCCCCCCAGACGCGTACTCTAAACCGGACTGAGCTACATCCCGAATTCGGGGGACAAAGTTAATGAAAGCCGAGGAAATCCCCAAAAAAATTTTTTTGGGGGATATGGATTTTGCATGGCCGGACGGGACAAAGCTTGCTTTGGACAGACTGGCCAGGCAAAAGACATGGAGCAAACGAAGTTTGCTGGATTTCCGAGGCGAATCTTAACTCCTCCGCCTGTGATAGCAGGCGGGAAAGTTAGTGCAAACGAAGTTTGCGGGATTTCCGAGGCGAATCTTAACTCCTCCGCCTGTGATAGCAGGCGGGAAATGTAATGAAAGCTTCGTCCTGAAGGACGAGGCGGGAAAGTTAGTGCAAACGAAGTTTGCTGGATTTCCGAGGCGAATCCTAAAACCTCCGCCTGCCCCCCCTACAACTTCACCAACCCCTTGGTTTGCGTAAACGACTTGAGCAACGTCCCCACCGTGTAACTGCCATCCTCCGCCCAGCCATTCCACTGGCTGCCCTCGGCAAGCGAACCACCCTGATACAGGCTGTAGGCCGATCCCGTCGCAAGCGAAGGCGCAGAAAACACCAGATTGAATGCCGCACTGTAGCTCTGCGGCAAAACGTAGCTCATCAACAGAGATCCATCGGCATCGGTCAGGCAGAAACGCTCACCCGAAGCAAAACTCTGGGTGGAGGCATAGCTGACAGCATTCTGCGAGTTGGAATAGGTGGTCGGCTTACTGTTCTTGTTGCCCACGGCCAAGACACTTCCACCGGTAATGCGCAAGATGCCGTCGGTCTCGAATCCGCCCTTTTTATCGACATTGGCACCGACGGCCAGCACCTTGCCGCCCGATATGGTGATGCCACCCTTGCCATCCAGCCCGTCGTTGGTTTGGCTGAAAGCATATATTTTGCCATCGCTCACGGCAATTGTCGTGGCAGCTGCCACCGCATCGCCCAGGGCCTTTACCTGGCAACTGCCACCCGACTGGCAGAAACTGCTGTCACAGTCGATGCCGTCGCTCCACGATGAAGTGGCTTCCAGCACACCGCCTGTCATCCAGACATGGGCACCGGTCTTGATGGCTTTGGCGGCCGAAACCAGGGTTTCGCTGTAGACATATTTCTCTCCGAAGGCATTGACAATCAAAGAGCCCGACTGCATATACAGCGAGCGTCCCGTCTTGACGCCTTTGCCTCCTTCGCCACTCAAAACGATGCCGGCCTCAGCCCCGCAGACATACAGATTGCCTGCGGCCTTGATCCCTATGCAGGCCGTCACATCCGCCTCTGTCGGGTCGTACATGCCGCCACCGCTGAGCATCAGCAACAAAGTGCCTCCGCTGAGCGACACCGAAGCATCAGACTTCAGCGCTTTGGCCGCCGTACCCGTCAAATAACAGGACAAAACACCGCCTTGCACGTAAATATTGCCGGCCGCATCGAAGATATTTGCCTTTTCAGCAGCACTCTCGGCAATCAGACTGCCACCGCTCATCTGTATGTAAGACCCTTCCGACTGGCAGGCATCGTCCGTGCCTTCCATGCTCAGGTCGCCACCCGAAATGACAATGGCCTGGGCGGCATGTATGCCATCCTTGGCCGCCGTGATCTTGTAAGTACCTTCTTGGACATGGACCGCAGCCTTGCCGCTGATGGCATGGGTGTAGGCACTGACCAGTGTCAATTGGCCCTTTCCAGCCAACACCAGGGTGCTGTCTGAGCGGATGCAACCCTTTTCCTCGCTGTCGGCAGGGCTGTTGTCGGTCAATGCATTTTGGGTTCTGTCATTGAGGTAGATCACATTGCGGCGTTTCCCCTTCAGTCGCAGAGGCGGCTGGCCCGCCGCACTGGTCAGCGACACGGTGTCGAGCACCACATAGACATCGCTGTCGCTGCTCACCGTCAGGGAACCGTTGTCGCTTTGCCCTTTCAGCACATAATTGATGTTCATCGAGGACACAATACTCACATGACCTCCCTCGCGCACAACCCTCACTTTCTCAGGGAATGCATTGGCCACCCACGCCGAATCGCCGTCGTAATAGACATAGACAGCCGAAGAATCCAACACCACCGTCTCGTCCGTGTTGTCGGGAACTTCCAGGGTATCGGCCGGAATGATATTGTCGTCTCCTCCGTCGTCGGAATTGTGCTCGTTATGGCAGGCAAAAGTCAAAGCGCAGAGCAAAAGGATCGTCCATGGCAGCAAGAACGGTTTTTTCATAATGGTTCAGATGGCTAGAATGAATAGATATACCCCACCCCGAAGGTCAGTTGCATAGCCTGGTCCCAGGTCATCGACTTGAGAACGGTGCCGGCACTGTTGGCGTCGATGTTTTTGTCGCGGCAATAGTCGGCGAGCAGATACAGATCCATCGCATGAGCTTTGGAAAACTTGTATTCGGTGCCCAAACCCGCACGGTATCGGCATATATAGATATCGTGATAACCCGACAGGAACCAGCCTTGTTCCCCTGCCGACAGTCCTGAAGGAGTCAGGTACTGCTGGGTTGTTGTATTGAAGTCGGCATTGATACTGGGGGCATTCAGCGTGTTTTTGAGCTCCAGAAAAAGGTATGGGGTCCATATCTTGTTGATCTTGTAAGCGGTCTTGACACGGCTTTTCAAGTACAGCGCATTGCGCGTCTGCTCGTACTCGTTCATGCTGCCCGGCCGGTGATTCAGTTGCAGCCGTTCCTTGAGGGAAAACTGCCAGGGGCCCTCCTTGCGACTGGCCGTCAGGTCCAGGCTGACGCGATGACGGGGACTGTATTCCTTCTTGGCATTGACCCGCTCCATAAAGGAATAGCTCAGCGCTCCCTTGAGCCAAGGCTGCAACTTGTAGCTGGTACCCAATGTCATCTGGTAGCGTCCCGGCCGTCCGAAATTGTCGATGATACGCACCTGCTCTTCGGTGAACATATGGAAGCCCTTGAATATCTTCATATCCAGTTCCACCGAAGCCCGGCCACGCCAATCCGTCTCCAGGTCATTGTCGGTACCCTGGGCCCGCAACAGGGGCAACCAGGTCGTCAGCGCCAAAAACAGAAGAACCCATTTTTTCATTGTTCGACAAACTGCTTGGCTTTGGTCAGATGGTTGATCGTGTTGGTCTCCCCTTTGCCCAGTGTATAGTAAACCTTGATGAAAGCGGCATCCCGTAGGAAATCCACATGACCCACCTCAATGTTGTCGATCTTGACACCCACCCGTTTTTCCAGGTCGGCGATCAGTTCTTCACGTTTTTCCGGAACAATCAGCTCGATGCGGTCGTACAACACCAGTTTGGAAGAAGTATGACGCAGCAGGCGTTCACTTTCCAAAACCAGGATCAGCAACAAAATGAGTACATTGACCAGCACCAGTACCAACACACTGCCCAAAGACAGGGCATAGTGCGGCGTGGTGGCCACATCGGTCACATGATAGAGGGGTGCCAGGCCGTTGACGGCAGCCAGGGCGATGATGACAAACAGATAGGTCATCTCACGGATGGGCACCGTTTCCGTGCGATAGCGGATGACACCGAATATGGCAAACAATCCGAGTGTCAGGCCCACCCCGATGGAGACATTGCCCATGATATAGAGCAGGGCCAGCATGGCCGACGAGAAAACCATGAACGTGAAATAATAGTCACGCCGACGGCTCTTTTTGTAATAAAAATACTGCACGATGAGCCAGCATACAAGCAGGTTCAGAAAGAAACGGATTCCCAATTCGACCAGATTTTGTGAGGTGGTCATCATGGCCTCCGTAAAGGTCTGGACATCCATCAACTCATCTTCCGGTTCCAGATCGCCGAAAGCGGCCAACACTTCCTCGGGAGCGGGACGCTCAACCGTCTGAGCCGAAAGAATCGAAGGCAACGACAGGCTCAGCAACAGAGCGACAGCTATACAAAACAGTTTTTTCATCTGACAATAATTTTATGATGGGTCGTTTTTTCTATGCGTCTTATTTTCAATTTAAAGCGATTGCATTTTATCCCGGGACGGGTGAGGGTCATTCCGATGCAGTACTTGCTCACCCGGAAAGGTTTGACCCGATACCGCAGAAAGATGCGCTTCATGGGCGAACTGATGCGTCCGTCCTGTTTGAGTTCGATAATGACAGCCTCGGGCAATGTGGCCTCCAGGCCCGTGACATGGTTGACAAACGACAGACCTGTGTCGATGGTCAGGCGCTCGGTTTTGTCGGCATTGACCAGCGTGATCCGCTGAAAACACGTCTCCATCTGGGGCGACAAATCCATGGAAGTATAGGCGCTGTGCCCGGCCAGATAAGCGGCGGCCTCCTCGTTGGCGCGGAAATCCTGAAACAGCGACGGATCGATCATCCGACGTTTTTTCTTGGTCCGTCCCTTGTTGTTCTTTAGCTTGATTTCCAAATATGTCTCGCCGGAATTGACATACATCCGGGTGCGTACCTTCTGCCGGAACAGACGCCGGTTGTGATGATCTGAATACATCTTCAAATCGGGCGTGTCGTAATAAAGGCTGTTGTAGGGCGTGATCTTCTGACCATCGATCTCCAGAGCCCGGTAACCGGCCTCCCGGGCTGCGGCCAGCAATTGCAACAGGACTGTCTCATTGGTCAGATACTTGGTATCGACACGGTTCATCAGCTTGATGGAATCCATTTCCTCAAGCCGTATGGAAGGCAGCCGCTGCAACTCGTCCTGTATCCCGGTGTCTATATGTCCCTTGTCAGGAAGCATCTTGGGCTATATATTCAAAAACTTTCACCGTCAGCAGTTTGCCCTTGGCATCATAGGTGTTCTGCGATTTTTTGCGACCAAATTCGTTGTATTCGATGGTTTTGTAGGTCTGAAGACGGCCCCGGCGATCGTAAGTATATTCTTTGGCAACTTTACCGGCCGCGTTGTATTCAAAACGCTTGCGCCATTTCACACCGTCTGTGTTGTATTCGGTTTCCTCGATTTTCCGGCCATCGGGATTGTAAATGGTCTCATGGTCGAGCTGCTGTGTCTTGGAGCGGGCACTTGTGTTCCATTCCTTGATGACAAGGTTTTTCTTGTTCAAACGAGGGACGCTGTCCTGCTCCACCTGGGCGGCCAGGGGAAGGGAACACAGCAATAGCACACTCAGGAGGACTTTCATTCTGTTTTTCATAACCTCTATCGTTGAATCCATTTCCTTTCTTAAAAACGTACAAAGATAGATGTTTTTTGAATAACAAGGCTGTGGTCGGACAAGAAAGTCACAGCCACAGCCGGCAAAAAGTGTTTTATCCAGGATTCAATGAAATGCAGGTTTTGACAGAGCAGAGAACCCGCAAAGGCAACGGGTTCGTTTGGTGACGGCAAAATTAGGTTACCTGTCGGAGATATCATCAGTGTGTCTAGATTATTTTTTATCATATCGTCGTTTTTTTGTTGTTGATAAAAAAATAATCTTCTATATTTGCGTCACACGAATACGTAACTTTCAAAATATAATGAACATGGCAACAAAAAGCAACCTATTTACTTCTAATTCAGCTTTGATAGAAGCCAAAGGCGTTACGGTTTTCGAAGAGGTCAAAGACCGGCCCATCTATGGTGAACCCTATCTTTCACCGCTGTTGATTATTTGTCTAAACCGCAGGGGTCGTCTCCGGGCAGACTACGACATGATACATTATACGCTTCAGGCAAATGATATCAGCGTCTTTTTCCCGAACCACATCATCATCGCCGATGAAACTTCCGACGACTATCTCGCCACCATGATTGTTGTTTCGCAGCGGCTGACCGAGGAAATCAAGAAAACCAGCGTTTGGCAGCAGCACCAGTTCTACCTCAAGAATCCGTATTTCAACCTCAACGAAAAGCAGTTCAAAGAAGTGGAAAACGTCTTCTCGCTGATCAAAACCATTTCTGAGAGCAATATTCCCGAGCGGGAAGGATGCTGCCTGTCCCTGATCAATATCCTGACCAAGATGATGGACAGCTACCAGCCGAAAAGAGAGGAAATTGAAAATCCAAGACTGGGCAAGCGCTATTTCAATGCTTTCTATGAAGCCCTGAACAAATATTACAACCAGTCGCACGACGTGGCCTTCTACGCCGACCTGGCCCATCTGTCGCCCAAATATTTCGGCAGCATCATCACCCATGAAACCGGCATCAACGCCAGCAAATGGATTGCCGAAGTCATCATCGTCAGAGCCAAGATGCTGTTGCGCTACAACACGCTCAACATGACCGACATCAGCGAACAACTGGGATTCCCCGATCTGCCCTCTTTCAGCCGCTATTTCAAGACCAATACCGGGCAGTCGCCCATGGAGTACAGGAAATCCCTGCTAATGAACAGGTAAGGAGTAAGGGGGTCAGGCTCCCGGCTCAACGGCTGCTTTACGGTTGGCGATGCGCTTGCGCTCAATCTCATCGAGGATGATCTTGCGCATACGCATGTGCTTGGGAGTCACTTCCACATATTCGTCCTGCTTGATATATTCCAGGGCTTCTTCCAGGGAGAAGACAATTGGCGGAGGCAGGGTCACCTTTTCGTCGGTACCGGAGGCACGGACATTGGTCAGCTTCTTGGTCTTGTTGACATTGACCACCAAGTCGCCCTCTTTGCAGTGCTCTCCCACCACCTGACCGGCATAGACCTCTTCGCCAGGGGAAATGAAGAAACGACCGCGGTCCTGCAGCTTATCCATGCCGTAGGCCACGGCCGTTCCTGTTTCTGCCGCAATCATCGAGCCGTTTTCACGACGCTCGATTTCGCCCTTGTAGGGCTGGAACTCTTTGAAACGATGGGCAATGACAGCCTCACCGGCCGACAAGGTGAGCAATATGCTTCTCAGGCCGATGATACCGCGTGAGGGTATCAGAAATTCGAGATGGACGCGGTCGTTCTGGGTCTCCATCTGCATCAGGTCGCCTTTGCGACGCGTCACGGCATCGATCATCTTGCTGGCAGCCTCTTCGGTGACATTGATGGTCATCTCTTCGACCGGTTCGCATTTGACTCCGTCGATTTCCTTGATGATGACCCGGGGCTGGCCCACCTGCAATTCATAACCTTCCCGGCGCATGGTCTCGATGAGCACCGACAAATGCAGGACTCCCCGCCCGTAGACGGTCCAGATGTCCGTATTGGGTTCTTTTTCCACACGCAGGGCCAGGTTTTTGTCCAGCTCGCGCATCAGACGCTCGTGGATATGGCGCGAAGTGACATACTTGCCGTCCTGACCGAAGAAGGGAGAATTGTTGATGGTGAAGACCATGCTCATGGTCGGCTCATCGATGGCAATGGTCGGCAGGGCTTCCGGCTCGACAGGATCGGCAATCGTATCGCCGATTTCGAAGTTTTCGATACCCACCATGGCGCAAATGTCGCCCGAGCTGATTTCAGAGCAATGGGTACGGCCGAAACCGACAAACTCATGGAGTTCCTTGATTTTTGATTTCAGTTGGGTGCCGTCACGCTTGATGAGCGTCACCTCCTGACCCTCACGGAAAGTACCGCGGTGTACGCGGCCGATGGCAATACGTCCCACATAGGAAGAGTAGTCGAGCGAAGTGACCAGCATCTGGGGTGTCCCTTCCAACTTTTCCGGGGCAGGAATGTGCTCGATGATCTGGTCGAGCAAATAGGTGATATCGCTGGTTTCGTGCCGCCAGTCGTCGGACATCCAGCCCCGCTTGGCCGAACCGTAAACCGTCGGAAAGTCCAGCTGTTCTTCGGTGGCATCCAGGTTGAACATCAGGTCGAATACGGCCTCCTGTACCTCGGAAGGGCGACAGTTGGGCTTATCCACCTTGTTGATGACCACAATAGGCT
The DNA here is from genome assembly GCA_017446025.1 of Bacteroidales bacterium. Taxonomy (GTDB): domain Bacteria; phylum Bacteroidota; class Bacteroidia; order Bacteroidales; family UBA1402; genus UBA1757. The sequence goes on from JAFSRR010000101.1 coordinate 7,868, forward strand.
TCAAGCCGATTTCCAGGGCTTTCTGCAAGACGAAACGGGTTTGAGGCATCGGGCCTTCGAAAGCATCGACCAGCAAGAGGACGCCGTCGGCCATGTTGAGCACGCGTTCCACCTCGCCTCCGAAATCGGCGTGTCCCGGAGTGTCTATAATATTGATTTTGACTCCCTTGTAATTGATTGACACATTCTTTGACAGGATCGTGATACCGCGTTCGCGTTCCAATTCGTTGTTATCGAGGATCAATTCACCGGCCGTCTCGTTCTCACGAAACAGTTTGCCGGCCAGCAGCATCTTATCGACCAAAGTTGTCTTTCCATGGTCAACATGCGCAATGATGGCGATGTTTCTAATTGCCTGTTCTTTCATTAGTTACCTGTTATTCTTGCGTCTGTTTTTTGCGACCGCAAAGATACTTCAAGACTAAAGCAAACGCAAATAATTTTGCGGTTATATTTATTATCCCGAAATTTGCGCCGCCTTTACAAGTATATGACACTACTGCTGATATTTCTGCTGAGCGCCATGCTCATCTCGTTCCTCTGCTCGGTGCTGGAGGCCACGCTGATGAGTACGCCCATTTCCTATATCACCATGCGGGAAGAGGAAGGCTACAAGCCCGCCCTCTTGATGAAACGCTACAAAAACGACACTTCCCGGCCGCTGGCCGCCATCCTCACCCTGAACACCATTGCCAACACCATCGGTGCCGCCGGCGTAGGCCGACAGGCCACCCTGGTCTTCGGGTCTGCCTGGTTCGGACTGGTCAGTATCGTCACCACCATCCTGATTCTGCTGTTTGCAGAGATCATTCCCAAAAACCTCGGCACCGCCCGCTGGAGACACCTGATGGGCTTTGCCGCCTATACCATAAGAGGTCTGATCATGCTGCTCTATCCGATAGTCATCGGTGTGGAATGGCTGCAGAAGCGCATCACCCCCGACGATGTCCCCACGGCTGTTTCGCGTGAGGAAGTCGGAGCCCTGGCCGATGTGGCCGAAGAGGCCGGTGAACTGGACGAGGACGAAAACGAGGTGATCCAGAACATCATCTCCCTGGACGAGGTCTGCGCCAGCGACGCCATGACCCCGCGCGTGGTCTCGGCCATCGCGCCCGAATCGATGACCTTGAACCGTTTCTACAAAGACAAACGATTTCTGCACCATAGCCGCATTCCCGTCTATGCCGACAACGATGAATACATCACCGGCTATATCCTGCGTATGGAGGCCCTGCAGCTGATTGCAGAGGATAAGTTCGATGTGACGCTGGGCGATATCCGCCGTGACATCCCCTCGTTCCGCGAGGACGCCACCCTGGATATCATCTGGGACGAAATGATTTCCAAAGACGAACCCATCAGCGTAGTCATCGATGAATATGGATCTTTCCAAGGCATCCTGACACTGGAGGATGTCATCGAGACCATCCTGGGCAATGAAATCGTCGATGAACGCGACGAAGTGCGCGACATGCAGCAGCTGGCCAAAGACCGCTACCGCAAACGCATCATCGCCCGGGAAAAGAAATAAACTTCCTCCCGCAAATTAAGCAGCCATAAAAAAAGGATGACCCGAATGGAGTCATCCTTTTTTGTCAGGGGAATATCACTTGACTATCGGATCATCACCTTGGCAGACTTGTCGCCCAGGCGGACAAGGTAGAGGCCCTTGCCCAGACCGGAGAACTGATGACGTCCTTCAGCCACAGGCTTGGCCAAGCAGGTCCGACCCATCATGTCATAGACACGCAGCACGCTGCCGCCCTGAGGCACATCCACCAAGAGGTTGCCAGCTTCTGTCCAGCAAACCAGGGAGGCAGTTTCGGCCATCATGGTCCGGATGGCATCGGCCAAGCGGTAGCAATAGCGCGGTCCCAGATAGGTGTGATCCACACCGGCGGTGAACAGCGGCGATTCCTGACTGATCAGGAAAGTGGCCTCGTCTTCGAAGACATCCTCGTCCAGTTCGACAGCTTCCCAGTCGAGGACACCGTAACGATGGACCGGGACATCGCCTGACGTCTGCTCAAGATTGTGCTCCATGGCATCCTCCTCGACACTGGGCGACATGGGATTGGCGCTTGAGGGATATTCGGGATAATACTCGCCTTCGTAGTAGTTGTTCAACACTTCGATCTTGGACGACTTGACACCTTCTACATTGTAGAGGGCCAGATTGCAGACCGGCTTGTTGACATCGCTCCAGCGCTTGTAGAAGATGTTGTTGCAAATGTAAATCGACACATCACAGCCCACTGGGGAGGAATTGAATTCCAAGAAGTTGCGGTTGCTGTCTTTGGCATTGCCACCCACACGATAGAAGAGGTTGTGGCTGATGTCGATGACAATGACCGAATCGCCGGCCGAACCGCTTCTGGAAATGTTGAACATCTGACTGCCGTGGAAGTTGGAGACGATGTTGTGAACGAAGATGAAACGTGAAATCGTGTAATCGTTCTTGTTGCTGAACTGGAAGAAGTGGGCTCCGACAGTACCATCCGGGCGGGTTCCGCCCATGTTGTCGAAGAAGCTGTTGTCCACCCGGATTTCTCCAAGATACAAGCCCGCGCAATTGTTGGTGCGGATGATCATCTGGTTGTCGAGATCCTTGAATGTGCAATGCGAAATATGCAACAGACCGATGGTGTCGGCCACGTTGAGGAAAGCAAAAGGCGAATTGACATCCTTGTCGTAGTCGGCAAATTCGGGCGAGCCCTGCCACGTGAGGTTCTCAAATACCAAGGTATCCAGCCGGCAGGCATTCATCGGTGTGATAGAGCCGAACAGCACAGGCTGCTGTCCCTCAGCAGCCCGGATGACGAGTGTGCCACCCGTCTTGGGATAGTCGAAGCCACGCTGGCCCAACAGATAGGTGCCGGCCTCATTGTCGTAGAGTTCGATCACGTCACCGGCAATGGATATCTCAAGCGCCGTCCGCAGTTCGTCGGCATTGTGTACGGGCAATACCAGCGGCTGTACACGATCTGAATACAGGACCTTGGCACCCAAGTAAGTGCGTCCCTCACCCGAGTAGTAGAGCGGGGAAATCTTGGCAACCGACGACAGGGTGTTGTCTTCGAAGACCTCGGTGATATTGAGCGAATCCATGGTGAGGGCGGCCTTTTGATCAATAGTCCACTGACCGGGCGTGGTCGTCTCGACCTGGGCGGCGGCGGAAACTAGCAGGTTGTTCTTCACCTGCAGGGTGTTCCTTGGCTGGGCGGCAGCCATCTCCGAAGTGAGCTGGACCTTGCCCTGTGAGAAAGTCTGGTAGAAGATGTTGTTCTTGATGGCGACAGTCAAGGCGTCCTCCGCGCCGTCGGCAGCATAACGAAGGATATCGCCCGTGGCAGGCGTCTCGTTGACAAAACTGTTGTGATTGATCGAAATCACTTCCTTGCTGCCAGTATAATCCGTCAGCGAATGATAAGCAGGCGTCTGCCAATCGATAAAGCGGCCTCCCTGGTAATCGCGGACGACGTTCTCCTCGAAAACCACTTTGTCCATCCAAACATCGCTGTTGTCCAAAGCGATGAAGGATTTTCCGCTCTGTCCGACATGATTGAGCCGGCTGTTGCGGACAGTCAGTCCACCGGCAACCAAGCTATCGGACAAGGTTGCCTGGAACAGGCTGTTGACATTTTCGATGTCGCAGTTTTCGAAATAGATACCATCACTAACGATGTCGCGACCCTTGAGCGAGAAGAAAGGCTGGTCAACCTCCGCAGCGGTCACGTGCAGGTCACGGAAGGTCATCGACGTCAGGTTCAAATCATTGGCAGTTTTAATGGCACCAGCCAAGCTGACAGTCATACCGGCCTCATAAGGTTTGAGCACCATCTTGCCGCCGCCGATGTGAATGTCGTCGCCAGCCAGACGATACAGACCGTCGGCATCCTTGCTCGGTTTCATCTGAATAAGGATTTCGGCCAGGTTCAGGGAAGCGTAGTCATACGACAAAGCGGCTGCAAGTTCCGAGGAATTCTCGACAATGGCACCGGTGGGCACCATGTTGAAGTTGGGAGCCACAAACAAGTCGGGACTGAGCAAATAGACCATCGCATTGTCGATGAGTTTATAACCCATGTCGTTCAATGCCGGGTAACCCGTCTTGGACAGGGCGACAAGCATATACTTGGCCACCTTGTTGGCATTCTGCTCATAGATGGTCAGCGGGCTCGAAGATGTGGCGGCACCCAACAGATAGCCTTCGGGAGCGCTCTGATAGGCGGCAGCTTCCAAGGCAGGCAGGGTGTCGGAAAGAGCAGGCAGGGCAATCATGTCGCCCTCGTTGACCAGGCCCATGCCGGCAAAGACCGGATGATAGAAATAGTTGTTGCCCGTCACCAGACTTTCGGGACTGTCGGCGGAAACCGAGAGGGCTGCATTCCAATTTTTATAGGCTTCGACATTGAAATTCAGGAAGGGTTTCTTGCCCACCAGCGTCTTCAGGTTGCGAACCACCGGCTCGTCACCGCTCAGATAGCGGCTCAGCACCACCAGGTCGTAGTCTTTGAACGCTTCTTCAACCTTGGCTTCGGTGTCCAGGTCGTTCCACAGTTCCTTGTGGAAGACGGTGATCTTGTAGTCGGGATTGTTCAGCCAATGACGCAGGATCATATCCGAAGCATCCTCCGTATTGGAGCGGTTGAGGATATGGAGACGATCGACAGCGCTCGTGATATAGGCAATCTTTTTGGCATCCTCCGAAGTAGCTCGATAGTCGTCCCATCCGTCCAGCTTCAAGCTGGAAAGCACCAGTTCGCCGCCTTCGGGATAAGAGCCCTTGTTCATCAGAATACGGATGTTCATCTTCTTCTGGTTGTTGAACTTCTCCGGTAACGGACAGGCCACAGAGGCCATCTGGGTGACAGGGTTGGCACTGTTGGCGAAGCTGCCCAGCACCGTCCAGGCTGTATCGCCGGCCACTTGGGCGGCCACCACACAGGAATCGGCCCCGTGACGGATGGCAAAGTCGAACTTCAGGACCAGATCCTGGAACTTTACCGTGTTGGCAGCGATGTCGAAATAGCTGAGATGATGTGCGCCATTGGTGAAATCAGTGGTGTCAGGGGTGACACCCAATGCTGTGATACGCATACCCGAACGGTGCAGGTCGTCGTCGTAGCCCACCTGCATGCTCTTCGAGGCAGTCAGGATCGAGCGGACCACACCCAGGTCGGAGGCATACTTGGCAAAGGTGGCCCCGCTCCAGTTGTCCGTGATGGGGGCGTTCAGATCGACCGTGCCTGAAGGGCCGGGACGATACTGGCCCGTCCAGCCCGAATGAGTGCCTTCGAAGGGCGGAATGGTGCCTTTGTCTATCTTGCTGAAAACCTTGATGCGGTTGATATAGGCGGCGCGGTTGCTCGGGTTGGCAGAACGCTGCCTGTGCGTGTAATTGTTGGCCAATTCCATGTTCTTGGAACCGTTGCTGCCCTGGGGCACCATCCAGTCGGTGCCGGAGCCTTTCAGTACGATACGGATGCTGTCCTCCATATAATAACGGATACCGATGATAGCTGCATAGTTGGAGGAATAGCCCATGTACCAGGTCGTATCGTGACGGTTGTTGAAAACTGCCAAACCTCTCTCATGCCAACTTTCCACATACAGGGAGTCGCAAAACGGCAGATTCAGGATCAAGGAGTCGCCGGCCGGTATCAGGATGCCATTGGCCAGCGATGAATTGTCGTCGCGTTTCAGGCCGACGATTTCGCGCAGCGTACGGTCGCCGGTCAATTCGGCGAACTTGTCGAGCATGTCGCGGTCACGGGCATTCGAGACATTCTCTTCCGGATTGTCCAGATCGCCGCCGATTTCTTTCTTGAAAATGACATTCTCGCCATGTTCCATCCAAGCGGGGAAATCGAAGAACCTGGAAGTGCCCAGGATACCAGTGTCGTACCAGATGTAATCATCCGGATCGGTAATGATGGCATGACACTCCGGCACAGTCAACAGAGCGAGCATCATCACACTTAAACAAGAGAGTAGAATTCGTTTCATAGGAGTAGGGTTGGTTGAAAATATTCACCAAATATACCCATCCCACTTCTATAAAGGAGCAGCATTTTGACATTTTAACCCGAAATCAGCACATTTTAAGCATGTGCTTCAGAGCAGAATCAACTGAATATGATGGTTCTATTCTTGTAAACCAAGCACTTACGTTCGATGTGCTTTTGAACTGCACGCGACAGGACAATTTTTTCCAGGTCCTTGCCTTTGCTAATCAAATCGTTGACCGTGTCCTTGTGGGTGATGCGCACCACATCCTGCTCGATGATAGGGCCGGCATCCAGCTCGGTGGTGACATAGTGGCTGGTGGCCCCGATGATCTTCACACCACGGGCATAGGCGGCATGATAGGGCTTCGCGCCCACGAAAGCGGGCAGGAAAGAATGATGGATGTTGATGATGCGGTTGGGGTAGCTCTCGATCATCTGCTCGGAAATCACCTGCATGTAGCGGGCCAGCACGATGAAATTGACTCCCTTCTCGCGCAGCAGCTCCATTTCCTTGGCCTCCTGTTCAGCCTTGTTTTCCTTGGTGATCGGGAAACAATAAAAAGGAATGTCGAAGCGCTCGGCCACATGGCGCAGGTCTTCGTGGTTGCTGACAATCAGAGGAATTTCCACCTCCCATTCCCCGGCCGTGTAGCGAGCCAGCAAATCGTAGAGGCAATGCGACATCTTGGAGACGAAAACAGCCATCCGCGGTTTGTAATCGGTGAAATAGAGTCGGAAAGACATGTCGTATTTCTGGGCATAGAGCGTCTGGAAATAGTCCTCGATCTTCTCCTTGGGGATGAGGAAACCGTCCAGTTCCCATTCGATACGCATGAAGAAAATGTTTTCGACGTGGTCCACATACTGGTCCAGATAGACGATATTGCCCTTGTTGACGGTGATGAAGTTGGTCACCTGGGCGATGATTCCCGGCTTGTCGGGACAATGAAGCAGCAACTGAGCTCTAACCATAGTTTTCCGATATAAGGGCCTTCGAAGCAAGTCGGCCCATTTTTCATAGTAAACAGTCAAAAGTACCGGAAGCGGGACTCGAACCCGCACAGCCGCGATGGCCAAAGGATTTTAAGTCCTTCGTGTCTACCATTCCACCATTCCGGCAGCCTTGAAATGCGCCGCGAAATTACGACAAAATACGGCAAACGCCAAAGGTTTTGGTCAGTTACGGATCTTCACCGTACCGTTGGACACTGAGACCTTGTATCTTTTCAAGGGCTCGTCGCTGATGCCGCGGCCGGGGACACCAAGGCCGAAACCGCAATCGTAGATTTCACCGCAGGCGGGGCATTGCACCCGAAGCATGTCGTCGGGTTGTCCCACCCGGACGGTGGCCGAGGCCTCGACCGGACAGCTCAGGTCGAAAGCATGGTAATTGCCGTCGAGGGCGCAGACCAGCATCACACCACCATAGCCAACCTGGTCGGCGGCCAGCTCGCGCGAAGTAAGCCGCCAGCTGTTGCCGGGAAACAGGCAATTGATCACCGACAGGTTGCGTTCCAGGCGCACCGGCATGTCGGGGATGGATGAGCGGGTGGGCTGACAAGCGGGCATCAGCAGGAAAAACAGGACAGACAGGCAAAGCGACTTCTTCATACCTATTTATATCTGCCGCAAAGATAGCACAAATTTTTATACGCTCATTTCACTCGACTTACAAAAAAAAGGAGTATCTTTGCGCCTTGATTTGACGACAAATATCATTAACAAACTCATACTTAGTGAAATGCAAAACAAAGGATTTGTTAGACTGATCGCCATCCTGCTGGCTTTGGTATGTCTTTTCTACCTGTCATTCACTTTTGTCACCAACAAAGTGCAGAAAGATGCCAAGACCTATGCTCAGGGCGATGAAGTAGTGGAACGCAACTATTTGGATTCCATTGCCCTCGAAAAAATTTATTTGGGAAACACCTACAGAGACTGCCAAGGCAAGGAATTGAACCTCGGCCTCGACCTGAAAGGCGGTATGAACATCATCCTGGAGCTCTCTCTGCCCAGCGTACTGAAATCCCTTTCCGGCAATAATCCCGATGAAAACTTCAACAAGGCCCTGGCCGCTGCCTCCGTCAGACAGACCGAGACCAACCGCGACTATCTGGACCTCTTCGTCGAAGAATACAAAGCCCTCGACCCGGACGCCCGTCTGTCGGCCATCTTCAGCACCTTCGAGATGAAGGGCCGCATTGATCCGACCTCGACCGACGAGCAGGTGATCAAAGTGCTCAAGGAAGACATCCAGAGCGCCATCGACAACTCCTTCAACGTACTGCGTACCCGTATCGACCGTTTCGGCGTGGTACAGCCCAACATCCAGCGCCTCGAGACCAACGGCCGTATCCTGGTCGAACTGCCTGGTGTCAAAGAGCCCGAACGTGTCCGCAAACTGCTGCAGGGTTCGGCCAACCTGGAATTCTGGGAGACCTACAACCTGACCGATATCTACCAGAACCTGATTGACGCCAACACCGTCATCCGCAACCTGAATGCCGCTGCCGCTCCTCAGGAAGAGGCTGTCGCCGTTGCAGAAGCCGCCAAGCCGGAAGCCGTTGAGGCAACCGCCACCACCGAAGAGGAAAAGCTGCTGCAGGAAGTTGGCGAGATGGAGCAGAACGAACAGGCTGAAATCCAGAATATGGAACAGTGGAGAAAAGAATATCCCCTGTTCTCCCTGCTGCAGGTCAACCAGTCGGAAAGCGGCGTGGTTCCCAGTCCTTGCGTAGGCTATGTCCTGGGCCGTGACACCGCCAAGGTGAGCGAGTACCTGAACCTGCCCAAGGTGCGCGAGCTCATGCCCCGCGACCTGAAGTTCCTCTGGTCGGTCAAGCCCGTTTCCGAGAAGACCAACCTCTATGAGCTGATTGCCATCAAGGTGAGCAACCGCGACGGCAGTGCCCCGCTCGAAGGCGACGTCATCACTGATGCCCGCGACAACTTCGAACAGGCTACCAACCGTGTGGTTGTCAACATGGAAATGAATGCCGAAGGCGCCAAGACCTGGGCCCGTCTGACCAAGGACAACATTGGCAGGAGCATCGCCATCGTCCTCGACAACTATGTATATTCATATCCCCGTGTCAGCAACGAAATCACCGGCGGCCGCTCGGAAATCTCCGGCAACTTCACCGTCAACGAAGCCAAAGACTTGGCCAACGTGCTGAAATCCGGTAAGATGCCGGCACCCGCCCGCATCGTGCAGGAAGACATCGTCGGCCCGTCGCTGGGTAAGGAAGCCATCCATTCCGGTCTGGTTTCATTCATCATCGCCTTCGTGCTGATCCTTGTCTATATGGTCTTCTTCTATGGTTGGAAAGCCGGTCTCATCGCCGACTTCGGCCTGCTGTGCAACGTCTTCTTCCTGATGGGTATCCTCGCCTCCTTCCAGGCCGTCCTCACCCTGCCGGGTATCGCCGGTATCGTCCTGACGCTGGGTATGGCCATCGATACCAACGTGCTGATTTATGAACGTATCAAGGAAGAGCTGGCTTCGGGCAAGAACATCAAGAAAGCCGTCACCGAAGGTTACAAGAACGCCTTCTCGGCCATCTTCGACGCCAACCTGACCACCCTGATGACCGGTATCGTGCTGTTCGTCTTCGGCACCGGCCCGATCAAGGGTTTTGCCACCACGCTTATCATCGGTATCCTCACCTCTTTCTTCTGCGGTGTGTTCCTGACCCGTCTCATCTACACTTCCCGTCTGGAGAAGGACAAACTGCTCGACCTGACCTTCACGACCAAAATCTCTGCCGGTTTCCTGAGAAATCCGCATTTCGACTTTGTCGGCAAGCGTAAAGTGGGCTACCTCCTCACCTGCTGCTTCATCGTTGTGGCCGCCCTGTTCCTGGGCCTCCGCGGCATGAGCCAGGGCATTGACTTCTCGGGTGGCCGCAACTATGTCGTCCGTTTTGACCAGCCGGTTTCCACCGAAGAGGTCCGCGCCCAGCTGGCCGATGCTTTCACCGAGTCTTCCCTGTCGGTCATCACCATCGGCGGTGACAACCAGGTACGTATCTCGACCAACTTCCGCATCAACGAAAACAGCGAGACGCTCGACGATGAAATCGAGGCCATGCTCTACGAGAACCTGAAGAATATGCTACCCGAAGGTACGACGCTGTCCGACTTCACCAGCACCTACATCGTATCTTCGCAGAAGGTAGGTCCGACGGTGGCCTCCGACATCAAGATCTCGGCTATCTGGGCCGTTGCCATCGCCTTGGTGGTCATCGCCCTGTACATCCTGTTCCGTTTCCGCAACTTCGCCTTCAGTGTCGGCGTACTGGCCTCTCTGGCCCATACCGTGCTGTTCATCTTCGGCATCTACTCCATCTTCTGGGGTGTCCTGCCCTTCAGCTTGGAAATCGACCAGACCTTCATCGCCGCCATCCTGACCATCATCGGTTATGCCGTCAACGACACCGTGGTTGTCTTCGACCGTGTGCGTGAAACCACCGGCCTGTATCCCAACCGCCACAAACGGCTCACGATGAACCAGTCGCTCAACTCGACCTTGCTGCGTACCTTCAGCACTTCGTTGAGTACGGCGATCGTATTGCTGGCCATCCTGTTCTTTGGCGGCGACTCGATCCGCGGTTTTGCCTTCGCCATGTTGGTAGGTGTCATCATCGGTACCTATGGTACGCTGTTCATCGCCTGCCCGCTGGCCTATGACATCCAGCGCAAGACCCAGAAGTTCAGCGACGAAGTTCCTGCAGGGGAAGAATAATCATGGCAGATACAGTATTGAGCGGCATCCGCTCGACGGGACATCTTCATCTGGGCAACTATTTCGGTGCCCTGCGTAACTTTGTCCGTATGCAGCATGAGAACCGCTGTTTCTTCTTCATCGCCGATTACCATTCGCTGACCACGCATCCCGACCCCAAGGCCCTGCACGACAATGTCAAGGACATCTTGTGCGAATACCTGGCCTGCGGGCTCGACCCGGAGGTGGCCACGCTCTATGTGCAGAGCGATGTGCCTGAAACCGTGGAGCTCTATCTGCTGCTCAATATGCACGCCTACCTGGGCGAGCTGTCCAAGACCGTATCGTTCAAGGAAAAGGCCCGCAAGCAGCCCGAAAACGTCAATGCCGGCCTGCTCACCTATCCCACGCTGATGGCCGCCGACATCCTGGTGCATCGCGCCGACAAGGTGCCCGTAGGCAAGGACCAGGAACAGCACCTGGAACTGACCCGCCGTTTTGCCCGCCGCTTCAACGGCCTCTACGGTGTGGAATACTTCAAGGAGCCTACCGCCTACAACTTTGGCGAAGAGCTGATCAAGATTCCCGGACTCGACGGCAGCGGCAAGATGGGTAAGTCGGAAGGCAACTGCGTCTACCTCTGCGATGAGCCCAAGGTGATCCAGAAAAAGGTGATGAAAGCGCTCACCGATCAGGGACCGACGGCGCCCAATTCGCCCAAGCCCGATTATATCGAGAACCTGTTCACCTTGCTCAAAGTAGTCTCCACGCCCGACACAGTCGATTATTTCAACGACAAGTGGAACAGCTGCGAGATCCGCTACGGCGACCTCAAAAAGCAGTTGGCAGCCGACATCATCGCCTTCACCACTCCCATTAGGGAGCGCTATCTGGACATCTGCAACAACGAGGAATACCTGCACAAGGTGACTGTGGCCGGTGCCGAGAAGGCCCGCGAGAGTGCCTCCAAGACCGTGCGCGAAGTGCGCGAAATCATGGGCATCAAGCCCTTCTGACTTTTTGCCGGCCGATGACAAAACCGGCACTGCATATTGCCATTCCAGCCATGGATGAGGCCGACTATCTGCCCTCAACCATGGCTGACTTGTTTGCACAGCAAATCGACCGCCCGGTGCATATCCATGTCTGCGTCAACCAACCCGAAGACTACTGGCAGACGCACCCAGACATCTGTGAGAACAACCGACAGACGCTGCAGTGGCTGCACAAGCTGAAGGCTTCGGGCCGCCCCTTGCACATTATCGACCGAAGCAGCCGGGGCTACGGCTGGAAGGGCAAGCAACGGGGGGTGGGCATGGCCCGCAAAACGCTGTTCCAATCCATACTGGAGAAAGCCTCCGACCAGGACCTGATTGTCAGTCTGGATGCCGACACCCATGTCGGCCCGGACTATCTGCAACACCTTGTGGAGAGTTTTCAGGCCCATCCCGAAGCCCTGGCCATGGCCGTTCCCTACTACCATCCGCTCTCGGGCGACCGGCTCGAAAACTGGCCCTTCGGCCCTCCCACACTGCGACCCGGCTACATTCCGTCAGACAAAGACCAGGAAATAGCCGACCGCGCCATCCTCCGCTACGAGATCTACATGCGGTGCTACCATCTGAACATGCTACGCATCGCATCGCCCTATGCCTTCACCGCCCTGGGGTCGGCCATCGCCTTTCGCTGCCGTAGCTACCGGCGTATCGGCGGCATGATTCCGGCCCAAAGTGGTGAGGATTTCTACCTGATGCAGTAATTCTGCAAGCGAGGACCCATCGTCCAGTATGGCGAATGCTGCGTCTATCCTTCGGCCCGTTTCTCCACGCGGGTAGGGTTCGGCACCGGGCCTGCCCTGATTAAAGGAAGCCAGGGCGACTGGTCGAGCTATCCCATCTATCCGCCCGCCCTGTTTGACCAGGTGCGGCAAGCCTACGATGCCCTGCCCCGGCTCTACCGGCACGATCTCGACCTGCCATTTCTGGAGTTCCTGGCCAGCCAGTTCAAGGATGCAAATCTATGGCAGCCGCTGCGTGAGAACTTCAAGGACCTGCCTCATTTTGTACGGGCCTTCCACGAGAAGGCCGATGCCCTGCGCATCCTGCAGTTTCTCAAGCAAAGCCTCCGGGCAAGTGCCTCTTCCGACACGTCAACCGAGGCGGCCAGCCTGTCCGATGCACAAGCCCTGGACGAAAACTTGCAGCTGTTTACCCGATGCTATGCCGACTTGCTCCCCGAACAGATGCGCCCGACTCTCCTCTCCGGCTTTGCCCCGACCCGCATCGAAGAGGCACCGACCTCTTTGCTGGCCCAAATCCGCGACCAATTGTTTCAGATGGAAATGATGGCAGGGAAAAATGCCTGCTTGTAAAAACTCAGCGCTTTGTTTTTGTGTTTTCCTTTCGATTGCTTATTTTTGCCCAAACAATAAAGCATACCGCTATGAAATTCTTGAAACAAACCACCATTTTCCTGCTGTTGGCAGTCCTGACTTTCAGTGTTTCTGCACAGAAAAAGACCACCGTCTTCGACAGAAATGTCCTGGTTGAAGTCGGTCCCGATGACGAGACCACCTCTCTCGAAGTATTTTCCCTCCCCAAAGATGGAGAGCTGCGTTATTATCTTTCTGTCGGGCCGGTGGGCATCGGCAACAAGGTCGTCCAGGTCTATGCCGATCCTATTTCAGAACTCTTCATTCCACTCGGAAACACCCTGGACGAATCGATGAAGACGCTGGAGACCATCAACGACTACTTCAAGATGCCCAAGGGCTCGGAAAACACCATTCTCGGATGCCTGACGCCCCTCCTGCCCAAAGACGACACCGAGGTCTTCAAGGTTATCACCGGCAAACAGCTGTTCTCCCGCTATGTGAAGTTTTCCATCGATCGTGACGAATACCTCCGCGAAGCCCACGTCACGAGAAGCGAGTTCCGGAATCTGGTCAACTC
>JAFSRR010000102.1 GCA_017446025.1 Bacteroidales bacterium
CGCCCGACGGCTCGTGCATCCGCGACTACATCCATGTGGTGGATCTGGCCAAGGCCCATGTGGCCGCTGTGGGCCGTATGCTGAGCGGCAAGTCGGAAAAGCCCGTCGAGATCTTCAACCTGGGCACGGGTCGCGGGCTTTCCGTCCTGGAAGTCATCGACACCTTTCAGAAAGTGACCGGCGTCAAGCTCAACTACAAGATAGTGGGGCGTCGCGAAGGCGACATCGAGCAGGTATGGGCCGATCCCACGCGGGCCAACCGGGTGCTGGGCTGGAAAGCCCAGTCGACCGTCGAAGAGACCCTCCTGTCGGCCTGGCGCTGGCAACAGCATTTGGGAGAAATAAAGGACTAATCAAAGGGTTTTGGGGAAGCAACCAAGGACCCCCCCCAAGTGTAGCTTTACGTCGCTGGAACAAACTTTTGGAATTTGATATAACAAAAATCAGCCCCCGCTGTCGAGGGCTGATTTTTTTTTGACAGACCGGCCGGCTTTCAAACCAGACCGTTTTTCGGACTGAGCCGGGGAATCCGAGCCGGACCTCAGAACTTGGGCTTCATGCCCATGTGGTACATGACGAAAGCCCAGTTGTCGGCCTGATTCTGCAGTTGCTTCGACATAGGCTTGCCCGAACCGTGACCGGCATCGGTCTCGATGCTGATCAGCTTGGGAGCGTCGCCCGTCGAGGCGGCCTGCAGGGTGGCCGTGTACTTGAAGGAATGCGCCGGCACGACACGGTCGTCATGGTCGGCCGTTGTCACCAGGATGGCCGGGTAGGGCGTGCCGTCGTTCTTGATGTTGTGCAGGGGAGAGTAGCCGTAGAGATACCGGAACATCTCTGGGCTGTCCTCGCTGGTGCCGTAGTCGCTGGCCCAGTTCCAACCGATGGTAAACTTGTGGTAGCGCAGCATGTCCATCACACCCACCATAGGCAGAGCCGCAGCAAATAAGTCGGGACGCTGGTTGACCACAGCGCCGACCAGCAAGCCGCCGTTCGATCCGCCGGCGATGGACATTTTCTCGGGCCGGGTATATTTTTCGGCAATGAGATATTCGGCCGCGGCGATGCAGTCGTCAAAGACGTTCTGCTTGTTCATCTTGATGCCGGCCTGATGCCACGAGTCGCCATATTCACCGCCGCCGCGCAAGTTGACCATGGCAAAGATGCCGCCGTTTTCGATGAAGGGCAGCCGCCAGGTGGAGAAGCCCGGGTTCAGGCTGATGTTGAAGCCCCCGTAACCATAGAGATAGACCGGATTGTTACCGTCGCGCTTGAGGTCCTTGCGATAGGTGAGGAACATGGGGATGCGCGTGCCGTCCTTGCTGGCAAAGAAGACCTGCTCGCTCACATATTGGCTGGCATCGAAATCGATCTTGGGGGCCAGGTAGAGCTGCGACTCATTCTTGTCGATGTCGTAGCGGAAGATGGTGGCAGGGTAGAGGAAAGAGGTAAAGGAGTAGAATAACTCCTTGTCGTCCTTGTCGCCGCTGAAGCTGAACGAACCGAAGGTGGGCAGCGCCACCTCGAACTGCTCGCGGCCCTCCGTGTCATAGACATAGGCGTGGTCGGCGGCATCGCGACTGTAGGTGAGCATCAGCTTGCCGCCCACGAAAGCAGCGCCGCTCAGAGGCTGGGGCTTCTCGGCGATGAACTCCTGCCAGTCGGCAAACTGCGGACGGGCGATGTCGGCCTTCATGATCCGGTAGTTGGGAGCCCCGTTGTTGGTGATCAGGTAGATGGTGTTGCCGATGATCTCGACGGGAGAATACTCATATTCAAAATCGGAGGCCATCTCCACAAACTGGCTGCCGGGTTTTCTCAGGTCCTTGACAAACAGGCGGTTGCCCAGGCCGGCACCAGCCTCGAAGACAAACAGCATGGTCTCGTCCTCGTTGACATAGGGCGAATAAAAACGCTTGGGAAACTGCTGATTCTGGTATGCCAGCTGGTCTTGCGACTGGTCCTGTCCCAACTTGTGATAGTAGATCTTCTGGTTTTCGTTGACATTGGAAAACTCCTTGCCGGCCTCGGGCGCGTCGTAGGCGCTGTAGTAGAAGCCCTCGCCGCACCAGGTGGCGCCGCTGAACTTCGACCAGAGGATGTGGTCTGACGTCTGCCGGCGGGTGGCCAGGTCGATGACGAAGATCTCGTTCCAGTCGCTGCCGTTGCGGGCGATGGTGTAGGCCAGGTATTTGCCGTCGTTCGAGAAGGCCACATTGGTCAGCGCCACCGTGCCGTTGTCCGACAGCTGGTTGGGATCGAGCAGCACCGCAGGCTCGCCGTCGAGGCGGTCGAGTGTGTAGAGCACGCTCTGGTTCTGCAGACCGTCGTTCTTGAAGTAGTAGTATTTGCCGTTCTTCTTGGTGGGCAGGCCGATCTTCTCATAGTCGGTCAGCTCCGTCATGCGCTGCTTGAGCGCGTCGCGGAAGGGGATGCGGCGCAGGTAGTCCTGGGTGATCTTGTTTTCGGCCTCGACCCACTCGGCCACCTGCCGGGTGGTGTCGTCTTCCATCCAGCGGTAGGGATCGGCCACTTCCGTGCCGAAGTAATTGTCTTTGACATCCTGCTTCTCGGCGACAGGATAATTGATTTTGCCCGTGCAGGCAAAAAGTCCTAAGGTTATGATTGCCAATAATGGATATTTGTTCATAGCGTTGGTTTTAGCCCCTGCCGGCGGCCTGTGTCGATGCGTGCAGCCCCCGGCCGGGAAGTTGGAGAGCAAAAATAGGGAGAATTGGTCAGAAATTCGTATCTTCGCCCAAAATTTTAGGCCATGACCTTCGATATCCTTGCCAGCGATCCTGCCTGCAAAGCCCGTGCCGGGGTGCTCCATACCGACCATGGAGACATCCCCACGCCCATTTTCATGCCCGTCGGTACGGTGGGTTCGGTCAAGGCCGTGAGCCAGACCCGCCTGCGCGACGAGGTCAAGGCCCAGATCATCCTGGGCAACACCTACCACCTGTACCTGCGCCCCGGCTGTGACATCCTGCAGCGGGCCGGCGGCCTGCACCGCTTCATGCACTGGGACCGTCCCATCCTGACCGACAGCGGCGGCTTCCAGGTGTTCTCCCTGTCGCAAAACCGCAAGCTCAAGGAAGAAGGCGTGGTATTCCAGTCGCACATCGACGGCTCGCGCCATATCTTCACCCCTGAAAACGTGGTCGATACGCAGCGTGTCATCGGCTCGGACATCATGATGCAGCTCGACGAATGCCCGCCGGGCGATTCGGAGTATGCCTATGCCAAACAGTCGATGGAGCTGACCATGCGCTGGCTGGAACGGGGCGTCAGACGCTACCGCGAGACGGAAGGCCTCTATGGCCACCATCAGAGCTATTTCCCCATCGTGCAGGGCTGCACCTATCCCGACCTGCGCCGCCGCTCGGCCGAGTTTGCTGTGGCCCAGGACTGTGAAGGCTATGCCATCGGCGGCCTGGCAGTGGGCGAGCCCACCGAGAAGATGTACGAGATGATCGAGGTGGTCAATGAGGTGCTGCCCCAGGACCGCCCGCGCTACCTGATGGGCGTTGGCACACCGCAAAACCTTTTGGAAGCCATCGAACGGGGCGTGGACATGTTCGACTGTGTCATGCCCACGCGCGACGGTCGCAATGCCCGGCTCTATACCAAAAGGGGGCGCCTTAACATGCGCAACCGCCGCTGGGCCGACGATTTCTCGCTGCTCGAGGAAGACGGGGCCGCCGAGGTGGACCGCTACTATTCCAAAGCCTATCTGCGCCATCTTTTCGCCGCCGACGAACTGCTGGCCCTGGAGATCGCCTCGATCCACAACCTGGCTTTCTACCTCTGGCTGGTAGGGGAGGCCCGCCGCCACATCCTGGCCGGCGACTATGCCGATTGGAAAATAACGATGCTCAAACAATTGTCCGAAGATATATAGGCCGATGCCGGAACACAATGACACCACCCCCCGCAAGCGCCGCGAAAGGCCGGTCCTTTTCAAGCGCATGGACACTTACCTGATGGGCAAGTACTTCGGCACGTTCTTCTTCTGCCTGCTGCTGGTCATGGCCATTGTCGTGGTGTTCGACTACAACGAGAAGTTCGACAAGTTCCAGATGCACGAAGCCCCGATGCACGCCATCATCTTCGACTATTTCATGAACTTCGTCCCCTATTTCAGCGTCAAGTTCAGCCCCTTCTTCATATTCATCGCTGTGGTGTTCTTCACCTCCAAGATGGCGGGCAATTCCGAGATCATCGCCATGCTGGCGGGCGGTCTGAGCTTCCGCCGCATGATGTGGCCCTACCTGTTCTCGGCCGTGGTGCTGGCCGTGACGGTGTTCTTTCTGTCGTCCTACTTGATACCGCCGGCCAACAAGGTCAAGCTCCAGTTTGAGGACCAGTATGTCAAGAAGGTGACCCGCGATTTCGTGCGCAATGTGCAACTGGAGATCGAGCCGGGGGTGATCGTCTATATCGAGCGTTTCGACGACAAAAAGAAGATAGGCTACCGCTTCTTCATCGAGAAATACGATGACCGGCGCCTCGTGTCGCGTACCACGGCCCAGCGCATCACCATGAAGGAGGACAATGTCTGGACCATGTCCGACTACCTGACCCGCGACTTCGATGGCATGATCGAGCACGTCAGCGGCGGTGCCACCCGGGATACCACGCTGCTGATGGATCCCAGCGAGTTCTTCATCGTCAAGGGCTACAGCGAGCAGCTCACCACGCGCGAGCTCAAGCAGTACCTCGACCGCCAGAAGCGTCGTGGCGTGGCCAATATCAAGGAATACGAGATCGAGTACCACCGGCGCTTCTCCTTCCCGTTCTCCATCATCATCCTGACCATCATCGGGGTGTCGCTGTCATCGAAAAAGGTGAGGGGAGGCACCGGCCTGCATCTGGGCCTGGGCTTGCTCATCGCCTTCTCCTACATCCTGTTCGACACGCTGTCGGGCGCGCTGGCCCTGTCGGGCACGGCCTCGCCGCTGGTGGCCGTGTGGACACCCAACCTGCTCTATGCCCTCATCGCGGCCTTGCTCTATCGCATCGCCCCTAAATAAGCACTCCTATGAAACACCTTGCCCTTGCGGCCGGCCTGCTGCTGTCGGCCCTTTTCGTCACCCCTGCCGCAGCCCGGCAGACCCACAATCTGAACCTTGCCTGGGATTTCTGGTACGACGGCGAGGAGGCCCAGGTACAAAAGGTCGATTTGCCGCACGATTTCCAGATCGCCCAGCCCTGGGTGTCGCCCCAGGCCGGGGAAACGGGCAGCCGCGACCAGGCGGCCAATTCGCGCAGCCGCCTGTCGGGACGGGGTTTCAAGGAAATGAAAGTCGGCTGGTACCGCAAGACCATCCGGCCCGACGAAGCCTGGAAAAACCAGCGGGTGCTGCTGGATTTCGGCGGCATCATGCTCACGGGCGACGTCTATCTGAACGGGGAGCGCATCGGCGGCACCGACTACGGCTACCTGGGCTTCGAGATAGACATCACCGACAAGCTCATCTACGGGCAGGACAACGAGCTGCTGGTCAGGGCCGACACGGGCCAGCCGGAGAATTCCCGCTGGTACACGGGCGGCGGCCTGTTTCGCGACGTCAAGCTCATCACCACGGCCAAAAACGCCTGGTTTGCCCGCCATCCCCTGCACATCACCACGCACATCCAGGGCAACCGGGCGGCCGTCGTCATCGAGGCCGAACTGTATTCCTCCCTGCGGCAGACCGCGCCCCTGACTTTCAGGACCACAGTGTTGGAATATTTTGGGGATTGTCTGGTGAACGAGGTGGCCGACCATGTCTCCCATCCCACGAAATACCGCAGCCAGTCGCTGCGAGCCTACGTGCTGGATACCATCTGGATCGACGATCCGCACCTCTGGAGCTGCGAAGATCCGCATCTCTATTCGGTCATAGTGGAGTTTTACGAGAACGGGGCAGATGTCGGGCAATCCGAACCGACCGATTACTGCACGGAAGAGTTTGGCATCCGCGAGATCAGCTTCTCGCCTGAGTACGGCTTTAAACTGAACGGACAGAAGGTGCTGCTCAAAGGCTGCGCCAACCACCACAGCATGAGCGCCCTGGGAGCCGCCTGCTATCCGGAAGTGGAGGAATACCAGCTCAGGTTGCTCAAGAGTTTCGGCTACAACCATGTCCGCACATCGCACAACCCCTATTCGGAGCACTTCCTCGACCTTTGCGACCAGCTGGGCATCCTGGTGGTCGATGAACTCTACGACAAATGGCTCAAGCAATATGCCGGCGGCCGCGTCGAGTGGATGCAGCAATGGCCCTACGACGTGTCGGAGTTTGTCAAGCGCGACCGCAACCACCCCTGCGTGGTGATGTGGAGCCTGGGCAACGAGCTGCAGCAGTACGCCAACCTGCCGTTCAATGACTGGGGTGTGACGCCCTATCTGCTGCAGCGCGAACTGTTGCACCGTTTCGACACCACACGACCCGTGACGGTGGCCATGCACCCGCGCTACCGCAGCCTGGAGACCGACAGCCTGCCTTGTGACCTGGCCCTGACCACCGACATTGCCTCCTACAACTACCGCTACATGTATTTCCCGGGCGACGGCCGCCGTTTCCCCCATATGATATTCTACCAAAGCGAAGCCAACACGGTGGGCATGCCGGGCAATTTCTTCGAGATGGACCGCGACCGGGTGGTCGGACTGGCCTATTGGGGCGCGGTCGATTACATCGGCGAGAGCGGCGGCTGGCCGGCCAAAGGATGGGCCCAGGGCGCTTTCGACCTGTCTTTCGAGCCCAAGCCCATAGCCTGGCTGGTCAAGAGCATGTTCTCGGACGAGCCCACGGTGCATATCGCCATTGTCGAGCAACTGGCACGCGACAATGTGTGGAACGGGGTGCAGATCGGCACCGAGCACATGAGCGAGAACTGGAACCGCCCACGGGGCGAGACAGTGAGCCTCTACACCTATACCAATGCCGAAAAAGTGGAACTGCGTCTGAACGGCCGCTCGCTGGGCATCAAGGAGAATCCCTCCCAGCCTTCGCGCCGCAACATCATCCGCTGGGATTCGGTCTCCTACGCCCCCGGCCAGCTGGAGGCCGTGGCCTATAGCGGCGGCCGCATCGTGGCCCGCCACCGCATCGAGACAGCGGGCAAGGCCGTCAAGCTCCGGGCCGACGTCCAAGGTTTCAGGGGACAGTACCACACGCTGCTCATCCATCTGACGGCCGTCGACAGCCGCTCCCGCAAGGTGGCCACTGCCGACGACAATCTCCATTTGAGCGTGGAAGGCCCGGCACGGGTGGTCGGCGTGTGCAGCGGCGACATCACCAGTGACGAAGACCTGACGGGCTCCACCGTGCGCCTCTATCAGGGCACGGCCATGGTCTTTGTCCGCATGAAGGGATACATTCCCCCCGACAAGGTGACACTGATCGTGCGCTCCGAGCGGATGGGAACGCAGAAAATCAAACTTGAGTAGCTGTTGGCGGCTGCCGGAAAGGGGCGGACCGTCTTACTTGAGAAGTGCCAGGGCCAGGACTTCTTCGGCCCGGCGCACGTAGTGGAATTTGAGCCCCTTGAGATAGACAGGCTGGATTTCCTCGATGTCCTTGCGGTTTTCCTCGGAGAGGATGATTTCCTTGATGCCGGCCCGTTTGGCGGCCAGTATCTTCTCTTTGATGCCTCCCACGGGCAGCACCTGTCCGCGCAGGGTCATCTCGCCCGTCATGGCCAGGTTCTTGCGCACCC
>JAFSRR010000103.1 GCA_017446025.1 Bacteroidales bacterium
CTATCGGGACGGCAAGAACGGGTTTGCCTACATCAAGCGTTTTGCCGTGACGGGGGTGACGCGCGACAAGGAATACGACCTGACCCAGGGCAAGCCTGGCTCCAAAGTGCTGTATTTCACAGCCAATCCCAACGGTGAAGGCGAGGTCATCAAAGTTTTGCTCAAGCCGTCGCCCCGCCTGAAGAAAGTGCAGTTCGACAAGGACTTCGGTTCGCTGGCCATCAAGGGCCGTCAGTCGATGGGCAACCTGCTCACCAAGAACGATGTGCACCGCATCACCTTCAAGCAGAAGGGGGCTTCCACCCTGGGCGGCCGCGATGTCTGGTTCGACCGCGACGTGCTCCGTCTCAACTACGACCACCGTGGGGAATACCTGGGCGAGTTCCGGGGTGACGACCGCATCCTGGTCATTTCCGACACGGGCGAGTTCTATACCACCGACATCGACCTGAGCAACCATTTCGACCAGAACATCCAGGTGATCGAAAAGTTTGACGAGCACAAGGTGTGGACGGCCGTGCTGTACGATGCCGACCAACAGAACTATCTGTACATAAAGCGCTTCCCCTTGGAGGTGTTGTCGCGCAAACAGAGTTTCATCGAGAATCCCGATTCCCGGCTGGTGCTGTTGACAGACACCTGCTATCCTCGTCTCGAAGTTGTCTTCGGCGGCAACGACGCCTATCGCGAGAAGATGGAAATCGATGCAGAGAGTTTTATCGGAGTGAAGAGTTTCAAGGCCCGGGGCAAACGCATTACCACCTGGCAGGTGGAGGCCGTCAACGAATTGGAGCCTCTGCGCTTCCCGGAAGAAGCGGAGTCAGACGAAGACCTTCAGGAAGACTTCTCCGATGAAATCCAGGAGAAATCCGATGCGGAAATCATCGATGAAATCACCGGCCAGGGCAGTCTCTTCAGCGACGAGGAACAGGGATAGGCCCCTTCCTCTCCGCGCCGGCTTTTTGTAATCATTTTGAATTGTGCTATCTTTGCGGCCGTGCAAGACGGTTGTCTTGTGTGTATTATGCGGTTGTGGTGGAATTGGCAGACACGTCAGACTTAGGATCTGATACCGAAAGGTGTGGGGGTTCGAGTCCCTTCAGCCGTACCATGCGGGCGCTCCATTGGGGCGCCCTGATGCGTAATAACAAGGCCCTATTTTTCCAATACACCGATGCCTTTGCGCCCGTCGGTCTTGACCGTGAGCGGGTGCTCGAAGCGGTAGTGCTTCAGGTAGGCGTCTTCGTAACAGGGCGTCTGGCTGTTGAGAAACTCCAGGTCGAGAAAGTTCATGTCGTCCTGATGGAAGGGAATGGTGTAGTAGTGCACCCCGAACGAGGTGAGGTTTTGGAAGAAGTGGGTACCCTGGCTCGGATCGATCTGGAATTTGCTCAAGCCGGTTTCCACAATGAGCCGGGCAGAGGCGATGTTGGGCCAGCGCACCGGGATGCCCAGCCAGGGGTCGCTCGATCCCCAGCGTCCCGGGCCGATGAGCACGTAGTTGCGTCCTTCCTCGGTGAGCTGACGGTTGAGCTTGTCAACGGCATAGGCAGCCAGTTGGTTGTTGGAAGCGCTGAACTGTTCGGGCTTGACATAGACTATGTCGTTGAGTTCGGTGGCGATGCCTTGTCCCAGGGCGAAGTTGGTGCGGATGATCAGATCGTCTTTGGGAATGATGTTCAGATCCTCGTTGAGCGTCTCCTTGCTATCGACGATGGGCCGGATCTGCAGCAGGTAAAAGGCGTGCTTTTTCTCGACATCCTTGCTGTTGAGGTTGACGGCAAATTCGATTTCGACGGGACGCCCCATCTCTTCTTCGCCCAGTTTCAGGATCTTGTCCAGGATGCCGGCCAGCGGGAAGGCATTGTTTTCGAGAATATGGGCAAAAGAGATGATCTTGCGGCCGCCTTCCCACAGTCCGTCGCGGATAATCTGGTCGACCGGATCGAAAGTGGAGGCCAAATAGTCGAGCGTGCCGTCTTTTTCGGCATCGCGGACAGGCACTTTCAGAAGGTTGAAGCCGTCGTCCACCGAAATTTCCCCTCTCTTGTCGTCCAGGTCGAGCGCCAGAAACGAAGTCTGGGTCTCGCGCAGGGCGTATTCCATCGAACTCATCTGCAGGATGTGCCGCGGGTGCTTGGGCGAGAAGCGCAGGGTCACACCGCCGTCGACGATGTATTTGCCCAGGCCCAGGGCCACATTGGCAATGCCGTCCGAGGCTTCTTCCTGGCCGATGGGATAGTAGTTGAGTGAGCGGGCCACCCCCGAGAAGGTGGGATAGAAGCGCGAACCGTAGGCCGTCCCGCAGACTTCTTCGATGACGATGGCCATCTTTTCCTGGTCGATGACATTGGAGGTGGCCGTCATATAGGCCTTGCTCTGGGCAAAAAACACCGAAGCATAGACCTCCTTGATGGCGGTCCTGAGCAGGTTGAGCATCAGCTCCTGGTCTTCGTCGTAGGGGATCATATAGGTGGAGTAGATGCCGGCAAAGGGCTGGTAATGGGCATCCTCCAACAAGCTGGACGACCGTACGGCGATGGGTTTGCGCACCACATCGACAAAGGCCGTCAGGTTTTCAAACAGGCGCTCGGGCAGCTGGGCCTGGGTGAAGGCTTTCAGGATTTCCTCGTCGGGGAGGTCCTGCAGGGCGGTCTCGTAGAGGTTGTTCTGCTCCATGAATTCGTCAAACACGTCGGTACACAGCACCAGGGTCTTGGGCACCAGTATCTGGGTGTCTTCGAAGTCGTTTAGTTCGGGATGGCGCTTGATCATCACATCCATATAGGCCAGACCGCGGGCCTTGCCGCCCAGCGAACCGTTGCCGATGCGGGCGAAATTGGAGTATTTGTCGAAGCGGCCTTTCTGGAATTCGGCGATGACCCCCTGGTTTTTCACCTTACGGTAGCTGACGATGGCATCGAAGAGCATCTGGCGCACCGGCAGGGTATCTTCATAGTCCTGGATAGGAATCTTCTTGATGAAGCGGCCGATGGGGAACATGGCGCGTGAGAACAGCCAGCGTGAGGCATGGTTGCGCTCGAAATGATAGCGCAGCGAATCGTCTGGGATGTCGAAGATGGCTTTCTGCAACTCCTGCAGGTTGTGTATGCGGGCTACTTCCTGGCCGGTGTGCGGGTCTTTGAACACGAAGTCGCCGAAACCGAACAGGTCGTTCATGTGCTGACGCAGTTCCTGGGGGAAGGTCTTGGAACCTTTCTGGATGAATCTCATCTCTAGCCCTTCGGCATGGACGCGGTTGCCGGCCTCGGACGAGTCGATGATGATGGGCAGCACCGGGTCGTAACTGCGCAGGTATTCGCAGAGTTTGAATCCGGCGGTGGCGTCCTTGGCGCCATCGCGCTTGAAACTGACATCGGAGATGACGCCCAGCATGTTGTCTTTGTAGGTCTGGTAGTATTCGATGGCTTCCTCGTAGCTGCGGGCCAGCAGGATCTTGGGCCGACCCCTCATGCGCAGGGTGCGCTGGTGGGCGTTGAGGGCCTCGGTGGCAAAGTTTCTCGACTGTTCGAGCACGAATTTGTACAGGTCGGGCAGGATGGAGGAATAGAAGCGGATCGAGTCTTCGACCAGCATGATCACCTGTACGCCGACCGATTTGACATCCTCGCTGACATTCATCTTGTCCTCCATGAGTTTGATGATGGCCAGCAGCAGGTCGGTGTTGCCCAGCCAGCTGAACACATAGTCGATGGCCGAGGTATCGGCATGGACCAGGTATTGGGACACTTCGCGCGAGAAGGGGGTGAGCAGCACGATGGGGATGCGGGGATACTCGTGTTTGATACGCTTGGCAATCTCGAACGATTCCATGCTCTTGTCGCCCGGCATGTAGATGATCAGTTCGAAATTGTTCTTTTCCAACTGACGCAGGGCTTCCACCTCGTTGGGCACCTGGGTGAAGCGCGGCGGGTAGCGCAGGTTGAGCGAGACATATTCATTGAAAATCTGTTCGTCCACCCGGCCGTCCTCTTCCAGTACGAACGAATCATATTTACTGACAATCAATAGAATGTTGTAGATTCGCTTGACCATCAGGTTGGCAAAGGAGGTATCCTGGAAATCGAGTTGTTTGGGTTCTACGGGCTGCTCCATGGGCTTTTCTTTTTCGATGCACAAAAATACGACATTTTGTCGTACTTTTGACACTGGCAAGCAGGGCTTATGGATTTACATGTCAAAGAACGTGCAGTGGTGGAGGCGCACCTCAGGGACGAGGTGGCCGCACTGGCCTTGAAGGCAAGCCGTTTCCCGGGGATCGACTTTGCCTGGGTGTTGCGCCAGATTGCCGGCTATCAGGCCATCGAGCGCAAACTGCCGTCGTGGTATGCACAGAAAGGTTTGGAATTTCCCGCTTCTTTGCCCTTGGAGCAATGTTCTTCGGAGCAAGCGGCCGCTTACAAGCGGCAACTGTTGTCGCAGACACTGGCGCCGTCTGCCGGAGGTCCCCTCCATGGTGCCGACCTGACTGGCGGCCTGGGCGTGGATGCCTGTTTTTTGTCGCCCTTGTTCGAAACTTACGACTATGTGGAGCGGCAGGAAGAACTCTGCCAGTTGGCCGGGCACAATTTCACAGTCCTCGGCCGGGACAATGTCCGGGTGTTGCATCAGTCGGCCGAGGATTATTTGCAGCAGGCTGCCCCGTTGGATTTCGTGTTTCTGGATCCCGCCCGCCGCGATGGCAAAGGTCGCAAGGTGGCGGCGCTGTCCGACTGTGAGCCCGATGTGCTGCAGCTGATGCCTTTGTTGCGAGAGAAGGCCCGCCATGTGTTGCTGAAATTGTCGCCCATGCTCGATATCAGCCTGGCCTTGAAACAATTGCCTCAGACAACGCAGGTGCATGTGGTGGCGGTCGACAACGAGTGCCGCGAACTGCTCTTGCTGGTCGATTGCCAAGCGGCGACCCATGTGCGTCCGTATTGCCGGACGGTAAATCTCCGGGCTGGCAGACCGGTGCAGGAATTTGAATTTTTCCTGGATGAAATGGGCGGTTTCGAGCCTCGGATTGCGTCCACGCCAGGGACGTGGCTCTACGAACCGAATGCCGCCCTGATGAAGTCGGGCGGACATGGGCTGACAGCCAGGGAATTGTCGCTCGGCAAGCTGCACCCCAACAGCCAACTCTATACCGGCGATAGCTTGTGCCCCGACTACCCCGGACGGATTTTCCGTGTGAAGGAGGCATTGAACCCCTCGGGCAAGGATACCAGGCGCCTGCTGACGGGTGCCGGTTACAGCGTTTGTGTGCGCAATTACCCGGAAAGTCCCGATGAAATCAGAAAAAAATACAGACTAAAGGAAGACCCCCGCCGCTTTTTGTTTGCCACTACGCTGGGCGACGGCCGTCATGTCCTGCTCTCTTGCGAGCGCCAGGATTGATTGTTCTTGCGGCCGGGAACTATTCGCCGCCGAACTCCATCAAGTAGGCCTTGATGAAAGCGTCCAAGTCGCCGTCCATGACGGCCTGCACATTGGATGTCTGGTAATTGGTGCGATGATCCTTGACACGGCGGTCGTCAAAGACATAGCTACGGATCTGCGACCCCCATTCGATTTTCTTCTTGCCGGCTTCGATCTTGGCCTGTTCGGCCCGGCGTTTCTCCAACTCCATTTCATAGAGCTGCGATTTGAGCAGGCGAAGGGCGTTTTCCTTGTTGCCCAGCTGCGAGCGGCTTTCGGTGTTTTCGATGACGATGCCTGTGGGAATATGGTGCAGGCGCACGCCCGTCTCCACTTTGTTGACGTTCTGGCCGCCGGCGCCCGACGAGCGGAAGGTGTCCCAGGTGATGTCCGATTCCTTGATTTCGATTTCGATGGTATCGTCTACCAGCGGTACGACAAAAACCGAACTGAAAGAGGTCATGCGTTTGCCCTGGGCGTTGAAGGGCGAGACGCGGACCAGGCGGTGCACACCGTTCTCGCTTTTCAGGTAGCCGAAGGCATAATCGCCTTCGATGGTCATCGTCGCCGTCTTGATGCCGGCATCGTCGCCGTCCTGCCAGTTGGTGATCTGTATTTTGTAGCCGTGGTTCTCGCAATAGTGCTGATACATGCGGAAGAGCATTTCGGCCCAGTCCTGGCTTTCGGTGCCTCCTGCACCGGCATTCACCTTGAGCACGGCGCCCAGCTTGTCTTCTTCGTTGCGCAGCATGTTTTTCATCTCCAAGGCTTCGACCTTGGCCAGGGTGTCGGCATAGGTCTGGTCTATTTCGGCTTCCGACAAGGCTTCCTCCTTGTAAAAATCGTAGGCCAGTTGCAACTCTTCACAGGCGGTCTGCACCCCCTGATAGGCTTCGATCCAGTTTTTCAGTTCCTTGATTTTGCGCATCTGGGCTTCGGCTGCCTTTTGGTCGTCCCAAAAACCGGCGGCCTGGGTCTTGGCCTCTTCCTCGCTCAGCTGTGCAGTCTTGCCGTCGATGTCAAAGATACCTCCTCAGCGCGTGCTCGCGCTCCTGAACTTCTTTTATCTGTTCGGTCGTGATCATAGTTCGTACATTTGGTTGATTTGGTCGATATAGTGCTCGTAGATGACTTTCCTTTTTGTCTTCAGCGTGTTGGTGAGTTCGCCCTTTTCCATGGAAAACTTTTCGGGCAGCAGTACAAAGCGCCGGATCTGTTCAAAACCGGCCATGTCTTTTTGGACAAGACGGATGCGGTCTTCGAAGAAATGGTGTACACGGGGGTCTCGAAGGCAGGCGGCCATGTCATCGGCCGACAGATCGCTGATACCCAGTTTTTCGAGCAGCTTGGGGATTTCGTGATAGTCGGGGATAATCAGGGCACTGACAAATTTCCGCTGGTCGCCGACGATGACGGCTTCTTCGATATAGCGGTCGTTGCTCAGGGCTGTCTCGATGTTTTGCGGCACGATATACTTGCCGTTCGAGGTTTTGAACAGGTCTTTCAGCCGGTCGGTCAGGAACAGGTGCCCTTCCTCGTCGAAATAGCCTGCATCGCCCGTGCGGAAGAAGCCGTCGGAGGTGAAGGACTCCTCGTTGGCCTGGGGCTGATGGTAGTAGCCCGGGGTGATGGTCGGCCCTTTGAGCAGGATTTCGCCGTTCTCATCGATGCGGGCCTGCAGGCCTTCGATCAAAGTGCCCACCGATCCGACTTTCCAGTGATAGCGGTCGAAACAGGCCACCGTGGCGGTCGATTCAGTGAGTCCGTAGCCGTAACAGATGGGGATGCCGATGCTGCGCATGAAGAGGCAGACTTCGTCGGAGAGTTTGGCCCCTGCCGTGGGGAATAGCACCCCGTTTTCGATGCCGACGGTCTTCTTGATCTTGCTGAATACGGTCAGGCTCACCAGTCGGTAGCGCAGGTCCAGCAACCAGGGGGCTTTTTTGCCGTTGCGTTGGTAGTCGATATTGTAGCGCTTGCCGATGTTCAGGGCATAGTGCATCACTTTCTGCATGAAGGGGCCGTATCCGGCCAAGGCGTCCTGTATGCCGGCATAGACCTTTTCCCAGAAGCGCGGCACGCTGCACATCATGCAGGGTCGGGCTTCCTTGATGGTCATCTGGATGTCGGTGGGTCGCAGGTTGATGTCCACGCGAATGTCGTTTTCCAGGCAGTAATAGGCCCAAGCTTTTTCCAGGATATGGGTCATGGGCAGGAAACTCATCGACGACTGGTTTTTGCCGATGATGCCTTCCAGCTTGAGGTTCATGGCCTCGAAGATGGCGCGGAAATTGCCATGGTAGAGCATCACCCCTTTGGGGTTGCCTGTGGTGCCGGAGGTGTAGAGGATATTGGCCAGGTCTTCATCCGAGCAGGCCTCACGCAGCGTTTCGACTTCTTGTTGCCGGCCCGAGAGGCTGCCGATGTTCAGAAAACGGTTGAAATAGACGGAACTCTGGTCATTGCGATGCAGACGCACTTCAGGGTCGAAAATGACGATCTGCCTTAGCCCGCAGTCGCCTTGAAGGGCTTCAAAGGCACGGTCGTACTGGTATTGTTCGCCGACAAAGATGACCTGGATAGCAGCATCCTTGATGATATATTCTATCTGGGCGGTCGTCGAAGTGGCATACAGGGGCACAGCCACAGCCCGCAGGGCATAGGCGGCCGTCTCGCAAAAGAGGCATTCGGGTTTGTTCTGGGAAAAAATGCCGATGCGTTCTTCCGGGGCAACTCCCTGTTCGAGCAGTGCGGCTGCCGCGATGGCACTGATGCGGTCGAAGTGCTGCCAATCGATGCTTTTCCATTGGGACACCTTGTAGTCGCGGTATCGCAGGGCCGTCTGATGCGGCGATTGGGCGGCCTTTCCCTGTGCCAGCCTGGCTAAATGGATGATGTTTGTCATATCGGAGACAAAGATAGCGCAAGTGGGAAGGCTTTCCAAAAATAATTTGCCAGAGGACGCTTCTTGTGCTATCTTTGTCCCAAATGACCGAGATGATGACTTTAGACGACACCCTTGCCCTGTTGCAGGACCTGATCCGGATTCCTTCGCTGAGTCGGGAAGAGGCGGCCTGCGCCGATTTCCTGGAACAGTATCTCCAAGCCTGTGGCCAGACGGTGAACCGTTGCGGCAACAACCTCTGGTGTCAGGCTCCGGGCTTTGACAGTTCGCGCCCGACCCTGTTGCTGAATTCGCACATCGACACGGTGACGCCGGCCAGCAGCTGGAAGAGACAGCCTTTCGAGCCTTCTGTCGAGAACGGCCGTCTCTACGGCCTGGGCAGCAACGATGCCGGTGCTTCGGTGTGCTGTCTTGTGCAGACTTTCCTCCACCTCTCCCAAAAGCCTCAGTCCTACAATCTGATTCTTGGCCTGTCGTGCGAGGAGGAAATCACTGGCACGGGCGGCATCGAACGTCTCATGCAGGTGCTTCCTCCCATCGATCTGGCCATTGTCGGCGAGCCGACCGGTATGCGTGCCGCTGTGGCCGAAAAGGGGTTGATGGTGCTCGATTGCACCGCTCACGGTCAGGCTGGCCATGCGGCCCACAACACGGGCGACAATGCCATCTACAAGGCCATGAAGGATATTGCCTGGTTCCAGCATACCCGGCTGCCCCGTGTTTCCGATCTGCTGGGTCCCGTCAAAATGACGGTCACGGTGATACAGGCAGGCACCCGGCACAACATCATTCCCGACACCTGCACCTTCACGGTCGATGTGCGGGTCAACGAACTGTATCGCAACGAGGAGCTCTGCGAATATATCAAGACCCAGGTGGACTGTGAGGTGAAGGCCCGCTCCTACCGTCTGTCGTCTTCGGGCATCGACCTTGGGCATCCGGTCGTGGAGCGCTGTCGTCAGCTGGGGCTGGAATGCTACGGCTCTCCGACACTTTCGGACCAGGCCCGTATGTCGTGTCCTTCCCTGAAAATCGGTCCGGGCGATTCCCTGCGGTCCCACACGGCCGATGAATACATCTGCCTGGACGAACTCTCCCGCGGCCTGCAACTCTACGCCTCCCTCCTGGATGGCTTGAAACTGAAATAACATAAATCCGAATAACATGTATAGCAGCGAAAAAGGTTTGTACATTGCTCACTGCGAGGCAGGGGCTTTGTCTATTACAGGTAAGATGGCCAACCGGCACGGATTGATTGCCGGTGCCACGGGTACAGGTAAAACGGTGACATTGCAAGTAATGGCCGAAACATTCTGCCAAGCAGGCGTGCCCTGCTTCATGGCCGATATGAAGGGCGATCTGTCGGGTATTTCCCAAGCCGGCAAAATGAGTGCTTTCATCGAGAAAAGATTGCCCGAATTCGGATTGGAAAATCCTGCGTTCCAGGCTTGTCCGGTTCGTTTTTTCGATGTCTATGGCGAGCAAGGGCATCCCATGCGTGCCACCATTTCACAGATGGGGCCGCAGTTGCTGTCGCGGCTGCTGGGGCTGAACGAGACCCAGGACGGGGTGTTGAATATCGTGTTCCGCATTGCCGACGAGCGTGGTTTGCTCATCCTCGACCTGAAAGACTTGCGTTCGATGCTGGACTATGTGTCGAAACATGCCAAGGAATATACCACCAAGTACGGTAACATCAGCCCGACCACGGTGGGCGCCATCCAGCGCTCGCTGCTGCAATTGGAAAACCAGGGGGCCGACAAGTTTTTCGGCGAGCCTTCGTTCGATATTTTCGACCTGATGCAGACCGAAGGCGGCAAGGGGGTGATGAATGTCCTGGCGGCCGACAAGCTGATGTTGCAGCCTAAATTGTATTCGACTTTCCTGCTCTGGCTTTTGAGCGAACTCTACAGCACGCTGCCCGAAGTGGGCGATCAGCCCCTGCCACGGCTGGTCTTTTTCTTTGACGAGGCCCACATGCTCTTTGACGGCACTTCCAAGGCCTTGCTCGACAAGATCGAACAGGTGATCCGACTGATCCGCTCCAAGGGAGTCGGCATCTATTTCATCACCCAAAGCCCGACGGATATCCCCGAAAACATCCTCGGCCAGCTGGGCAACCGTGTGCAGCATGCCCTGCGGGCCTATACTCCCAAGGATCAGAAGGCCGTGAAAACGGCGGCCGATACTTTCCGCCCCAATCCCGCTTTCAAGACCGACGAGGCCATCATGAATCTGGAAACGGGCGAGGCCCTGGTAAGTTTTCTCGATGAAAAGGGCGCTCCTGGCATCGTCGAGCGGGCCCGCATCCTGTTTCCCCTGTC
The DNA here is from genome assembly GCA_017446025.1 of Bacteroidales bacterium. Classification (GTDB taxonomy): domain Bacteria; phylum Bacteroidota; class Bacteroidia; order Bacteroidales; family UBA1402; genus UBA1757. The sequence goes on from JAFSRR010000103.1 coordinate 10,651, forward strand.
GCAGATCGGAGCCATTACCGAAGGTCAGCGGCTGGATATCATCAAACAGAGCCGTATCTATGGCAAATACGATACACCAGTTGACCGGCAGAGTGCCTTTGAAGTGCTGATGGCCGAGGCCGAACAGCAACTGGCCGTTGCCGAGCAGGCTGCTGCCGAGGTGCCAGCAGAAAAAGAAGGCAAGGGCAAGTCCGGGAAAAAGAAAGCAGGCGTGGGTAGTAAAGTGGCGAAAGCCGTATTTACTGCCACTACTTCGACGTTGGCTACTATTTTGGGGACTTGGGTCAGCGACAAAGTGCAAGGCAAAAAGACCAAGTCGCGTACTTCGACTACCGGCAGGGTGGTGAAGAATGCCACCAGTGCTGCCACGCGTACCCTCTCCCGCGAATTGACCCGCGACATTCTGGGCAATCTGATCAAATAATACTTACCCCTTTTTAATAACTTTCAATTTAATTGCAATTATGGATTACAAAATTGTTGACATTGAAGGCGTTGGTAATGCCTATGCTGAGAAACTGACGGCTGTCGGTATTAAGAAAGTCAGTGAACTGTTGAATCGTTGCGCCACCCCCAAGGGACGCAAGGAATTGGCTGAGGCCACTGGTATCAGTGACAAGTTGATTATGCGTTGGACCAACCATGCCGATTTGTTCCGTATCAAGGGTGTCGGCCCCCAGTTTGCAGAGTTGCTCGAAGTGGCCGGCGTGGATACCGTCAAGGAATTCCGTCATCGTGTAGCTGAGAACCTGCAGCCCAAACTGGCTGAGGTCAATGAGGCTCGTCACATCTGCGGCCGTACTCCTTCGGCCAAGGAAGTAGCCAAGATGATTGAATTGGCTAAGAAACTTGATCCGAAAGTTACTTATTGATAGTAGCTGTCAGATTGAATCAAAGGCCGCGGTCCATTGGGCTGCGGCCTTTTTGTCGGTCTTAATTGCGCTTGATCCAGGCTTCCGGGTCGAGTTTCTGCAGGTCTTTCCAGATTTGGAACTGCATGATGGTCAGGTTTTTCTGGTCCTTGTCCACGAAGATATCCCCGATCTTCTGGCTGGTCTTGACCTTCTGCCCGGCCTTGACACTCACTTTCTCGATGTTGGAATAGACCGACAGGTAGTTGCCGTGGCGGACGATGACCGAGAAATTGCTGCCCGGTACGGAGAACACGCGTGACACTGTGCCGTTGAAGATGGCCCGGGCATAAGCACCGGCTGTGGTCTGGATCTCGATGCAGTTGCTGTTGGTCTGGACATATTTCATGTCGCGGTGCTTCTGTTCGCCGAAGTGGACGACGATGGTGCCCGGCTCGCTCACCGGGAAGGGCAGCTGGCCCTTGTTCTTGCCGAAATCGGCGGCCAGTTTCTTCTCATCGACATTCATGGCATAGGTGGTCTTGGTGCCTTTCTCGCCCGTGGGCGAAGTGGACTTGCGGTTGTCTTCGGTAATGCTCTCTTCAATTTTCTTGTTCAGTGCTTCGGCCTGCTGTCTTTGTTTTTTCAGTTCGGCCTGCAGGCTCTTGCTTTTTTTCTGCAGATCCTTGACGATGGCATTCTGTTTGTTGCGTTCCTGACGGAGTTGGTCGCGCTCTTTTTGCTGCTCGGCCACCAGGGCGGCCTGCTCTTTACGGGTCTGTTCCAACTGCTCCAATACTTGCTCCAGCTCCTGTTGCCGGGCCTTGATTTCTTCGGCCTGCTTGCGCTCATAGCGGGCAAACTCGTTGAGGTAGCGCACGCGACGCAAACTCTGTTGCAGGTTTTCGGCAGAGAAAATAAACATCAGTTTGTCGTTGTCCTTGAGGCGGACATACAGATGCCGGCTCATGGAGGCATACTGCTCGCGTTTCTTCTCCAACTCCTGCTTGAGTTGGCGTGATTCCTGGTTGAGTTCGTTGATCCGGTTGCGGGTGCGGTTGTATTCGCGGTTGAGGGTGGCCAGGTATTTTTCGCTTTCCTTGATCTGATCGTTGAGCAGATTGTAGCGGTACAATTGGTTCTTGACCGACTGCTCGTTGGCACTCAACGCCTGATCGGTCTTCTTGATCTGCTCAAGCAGTTCCTGTCGCTGCCGGCGGATGTCGGCCATGTCCTGTGCCGCCAGGGGAGGTAGGCATATCAGCAGACAAATCAGACCAAGGAAGAGATGTTTCATAGCAGGGCTTTTAACAGGGTGGTGATATCGAAGATCTGGTAGTTGGACGGAAGGCTGGTATCGAAGCGGAGCGCCGAGTCGAACACCGGCCGCTGGAAGTCACAACCCAGCGAAAACATCCGGCTGCCTACCGTGGCTGTGGCCTGCATGTGATAGGGGAAAGGTCCGGCCACCGTGGACTGGAATCCCGTGTAGGCAACATGGACAGGGGCATCGGTGTATTGGCTGTAAATATCGGCGGCCACATAGTTGAGCTCCCGGTCGAAGAAATACTGCAGCGTGTTCTGATGGAAGGGCACCGACAGGCGGTAGCGCTGGTCGTCGCTGGCGCTGATCTGGTAATCGCGGGCGCTTCTGAGCCTGGATTCGGGCAGGAACACTGAGTTGCTCAGCGTGTGGGTCAGAATGCCCAGCAGGCTGGCGGCTTCGGGCAGAGTCGTCTGGTTTAGATCCTGCACGGCATACTGCTTGTTGAGCCGGTCGATGACCACCAGCTGCCGGCCGGGGGTGACGAACACGCGGAAGGCTTCTATGCCCAGGAAGGGTTGTATGGAGAGCCAGAAGCAACTGTCTTTGGCGATGCGCAGTTGTCCGGCTACACTCTGCCCGTTGATGCTGAGCGTGACTTTGGACTCGAGCGTCTTGAAGGAGGAGGCGTTTTCGATGATCTGTTCGATCTGCTTGGCTTCGGCAGCCGACTTGTGGGCGGCTTTCCGGCTCGATGAGCAGGAAAACAGGGAGCACATCAGCATTGCGGCCACAAGCAGGCTTCCAGCTGTCTTCAGGTGTTGTTTGCTATTCGACATAAGTTCCTGTATTGGTTTTTTGTATGAGCTTTTCCGATGGGTTTTCCGACAGCCGCAGGGCTTTCTGCCACTCCAGGCGGGCGGCGTCCTGCTGGCCGCAAAACCAGAGGATGTCTCCATAGTGTTCGCCCATTTCGGCATTGGCATCGGCGTCGGAAGTGTTGGAGATCAAGGCCCTTTCTATGTAGATGCGGGCCATCTCGTATTTGCCTTGCTTGAAAAGTATCCAGGCGTAGGTGTCCAGATAGGTGCTGTTGTTGGGGTCGGCGCGCAGCGACTGGCGCGACATGATCTCCGCCCGCTCCAGGTCCTCGCCCTTCTGACTGAGATAGTAGGCGTAATTATTGAGCGTCAATACATTGGATGGATTTTCGGCCAAAGCGCGGTTGTAATAATCGAAAGCTTGCTGCTCATCTCCCTTTTGGTGGAAGATATCGCCCAGGTAGCCCAGTATCTGAGAAACCAGCGCCTTGTTGGCTGGATCGGTTTTCTGCAGACAGGTCAGATAGGTGTCCACGGCCTGATCGTATTGCTGCTCGATGGCGTAGGTCAGGGCGTCGTAATACCAAAAGGCGGCCTCTTCGGGAAAATAGTTGCGTGCCTGCTGGCAGATGGCCCGTATCTGCCGGTAGTCGTTGGTCTCGAAATACAGGCTCAGGTAGTCTTTCCAGACCTCCAGCTGGTTGGGGTTCATGTCCAGCACATTGCGCAGCTCTTCGCGGGCCTTGTCCTTCTCGCCGTGTTGCAGCAGCCAGCGCACATATTGCTCGTGGATGGCATACTCCTCGGGGTATTGTTCCAGGATGCGGTCGAAACTGTGTTGTATCAGCACCGAGTCGTCGCTTTGCTTGCCGAGCAGGTACATCAGTGTGTACATCTTGTGCTCGAAGGAAACGCCGGGCCGTTCGACCAGGTCGGTCATCTCCTGCATCATGGCATCCGTCTGGCCCTGCTGTTCGTAATAGTCGGCCAGGAAGATGAGTGCTTCGCCGTTATCGGGATCCTGGGATTTGACATCCGTCAATAGGTCGTAGGCAGTCGCCGGCTGCTTGTTTTCCATACAGGCATGGGCCAGCAGGACACGGTAGTGTTGGTTGTCGGGTTGGGTGCGGCAGAGCCGTTCCATCTCTTTCAAAGCCTTCTTGGGCTGGTCCATGGACAGGTAGAGCCGGTATTTCTGCAGGCTCAACTCCTCTTTCGGGCCGGTGAAGGTCTCGAACTGCTCCAGGGCTTTCAAGGCCGATTTGTAGTCCTTCAGCTGGATATACATATCGGAAATATGATAGTAGAGTTCATATTTTTCCGGATGGTCCTTGACCGTCTTCTTGAGCAGGTTGATGGCTTTGTATATCCTTTTGTCCTCGCGGCAGGCAGCGGCCAGCTGCAGGGCGTACCACTCGTTGTCCTCGTCCAGCTGGCAGGCTTTTTCGTAGTACTCCAGTGCCTTGGCGGTCTGCTGCATACCCTGGTAGAAGTCGGCCAGCTCGCTGTAGGCGGCCGCCTGGGTCGAATCCAGGCTCAGACAAAATTTGAACAGTTCGAAGGCTTCGGCATATTGGCCCATGGCCTTGGCTTGCAGGGCTTCCTGAAAGTAACGGCTGTAGGCCGGTGCGCTGGCCTGAAGCGGTGTTGTCACAACCGTCTGGGCAGGGGTGCGTGGCGAGGGCTTGCGTGCCGCCAGGGGCAGGATACACACAAGCACGAGCGCAAGCAGGCAGACAGTCGAGCGTCGGGACATGGCTGACGTGGAATTCGTTGTCAGGCTTTGCCGGTATGGCCGAAGCCGCCGGCGCCGCGCTCTGTTTCACCCAGGATCTCCACTTGTTGCCAGTCGGCCTGTTCGTGGCGGGCAATCACCATTTGGCAGATTCTTTCCCCATCTTCGACGATGAAGTCTTCCTGGGACAGGTTGATGAGGATGACCCCCACTTCTCCGCGATAGTCGGCATCGACGGTGCCGGGACTGTTCAGCACGGTGATGCCTTTTTTGATGGCCAGGCCGCTGCGCGGGCGGATCTGGGCTTCATAGCCGACGGGGAGTTCGATGAACAAGCCGGTGGGAATCAGTTTACGCTCCATGGGCTTGAGGGTGACAGGCGCTTCCAGGTTGGCACGCAGGTCCATGCCGGCCGATTGCGGGGTGGCATACTGGGGCAGCGGATGCTTGGATTTGTTGACGATCTTGACAGTAACCATAGGGGATAGTGTTATTTCAATTCAAAACGATAAAAGCAGCCCGGCTCGGTGGCGATGTCGTACATCTGGACAGGGCGCAGGTCGATGCCCTTGAGCGGCGCCTTGGAACTGATCATGGGCCGGGCGATTTCCTGCAGGGCAAACAGCGGATTAGGGTTGTCGCCCTGGGCCGGCTGCATGTCGGCCTGCACTTTGACGGGCTTGTTCTTGACGGTTTTCCAAGCACTGCTCAACTGGAGGGGGTCGTAGGTCCTGAGCCGCAGGTTGCCGCCGATGGTCGATTTGATTTCCACAGAAGCGATCTTGCCGTCTTTCCACTCTAAGTGGCAGATCTCAAAGCCGCCGCGGGCGCGCAAGCCTTCGACCCGGCCCTGTGTCCATGCCTGCGGGATGGCCGGCAGCAGATGCACGGCTCCGTCGTGGCTCTGGACCATCATTTCAGCGATGCCGGCCGTGCAGCCGAAATTGCCGTCGATCTGGAAAGGCGGATGGGCGTCGAACAAGTTGGGATAGGTGCCGCCACCCTGGCCTTTCTGCTCTTCGGGCGAAACCAGCGACAGCTGATTCTGTATCAGTTTGTAGGCATGGTCGCCATCGAGCATGCGAGCCCAGAGGCAGACTTTCCAGCCCATCGACCAGCCTGTGGAAGGATCACCCCGCTGGATGAGCGAGTTGCGGACGCCTTCAAACAGCACGGGCGTCTCATAGGGCGTGATCTGGCGGCCCGGATAGAGACCCCAGAGATGGGAGACATGGCGATGGTGGTCGTTGGGGTTGTCCCAATCTTCAAACCATTCCTGCAGTTGGCCGTACTGGCCAACCTGCATGGGGGGCAGACGCTTGCGCAGGGCTTTGAGTGTGTCGCAAAAGAGCTGGTCGCAGCCCAGCACGCCGGCTGCGCTGATGGTGTTGGAAAACAAGTCGAATACCAGCTGGTTGTCCATGGTGATACCGGCAAACAGGTTGGCCTGGCCTTTGAGGTGGCGGGGGGCATTTTCCGGGGAATTGGAGGGGCAGACCACCATGTAACCTGTGCCTGGGTCTTCCACCAGGAAATCGGTGAAGAACTCGGCGGCACTTTTCATCAGCGGATAGACCTCGGAGAGGTAATGCTTGTCGCCGCTGTAGAGATAGCGGTCGTAGAGGTGTTGGCACAGCCAGGCGTTGCTGGTGGGCCAGGGTCCGCAGTAGGCGCGATCGACGGCGCCGGTCATGCGCCACAGGTCGGTGTTGTGGTGCAGGCACCAGCCCCGGCTGCGGTACATTTCACGGGCGGTGGCCCGACCGGCC